>CAYSOC010000018.1:0-57693 GCA_964432445.1 uncultured Anaerolineaceae bacterium | reverse complement strand
GAGGTGTTCAACCGAAAGCAGTGTCTTATTTTGCATTCTGTCCCTCTTCATAAAGATGGCAGCGGACAGTTGCGCCATTTTCGAGATGGGTCAGCGCTGGATGTACTTTGTCGCAGACCCCGGCGATACGTTGATTGCAGCGCGGATGAAAGGCGCACCCCTGCGGACGGTTATATGGATCGGGAACCATCCCTTTGATTGCTTCGATTCGCCCCTGCTGGCGTTGCCCTAGCTTCGGGATTGAACGCAGTAGGGCTTGTGTATAAGGGTGTTTGGGATCATTGAACAACGAAACGGTATCGGTTTGCTCTACAACTTCTCCCAGATACATCACCACCACCTGCTCACAGGTTTCGGCAACCACACCCAGGTTGTGCGTGATGAGCAAAACTGACATCCCGCTATCCTGCTGCAATTCTGCAATCAATTCCAGAATTTGCGCTTGTGTAGTGACATCCAGAGCGGTAGTTGGTTCATCCGCGATCAACAGGCTAGGGTGGCAGGAAAGCGCCATCGCAATCATGACACGCTGCCGCATTCCACCGCTGAGTTGAAATGGATAGCTGTCAATCCGCTCTTCGGGCTTGGGAATACCAACCCGACGCAACAGCGCAATAGTCTGTTGGCGTGCTTCGGCCTTGCTCACCGGACGATGCAACAAGATCGCCTCGGAGATTTGATCGCCAATGGTGTGTACCGGGGAGAGCGAAGAAAGCGGCTCCTGGAAGATCATCGAAATTTCGCCACCGCGCACAGCACGGAGTTCAGGGCTGTTGTGTTTGAGTTGTGCCAGATCGATGACCTCTTCGCCTTCACGATGAAAGAGAATTTCCCCTTCAACAATCTTCCCCGGACGTTCGATCAATTGCAGGATCGAATAGGCGGTAACGCTTTTACCGCAACCGCTCTCGCCAACCACGCCAACCGTAGTACGACGCGGAATGGTGAGATCAGCGCCATCGACTGCTTTTACAATCCCCTCGTCCAGAAAGAAATGGGTTTTCAGGTTTTTTATCTCAAGAAGTGGCGTATCCATAATTTCATCCTGAACTATCGGGAATAGGGGTCAGCAGCATCGCGCAAGCCATCACCGAGAAAATTGAGCGCCAGCACAGAAACGACTACCGCCAGCGCTGGAATCAACAACCAGGGCGCGGTGCTAATCGAACGCAAATCCTGCGCATCCTGCAACAATACACCCCAACTGACAACAGGCTCACGCAAGCCAAGCCCCAGAAAACTGAGCGATGTTTCGGAAAGGATCATGCCGGGAATCGCCAATGTGATCGCTGCAATAATATGGCTGGTGAATGCAGGAAGCATGTGCCGGAAAATGATCCGCATCTGACTTGCTCCGTCGAGGCGCGTAGCCGTGACAAAATCCTCTTCTCGCAGCGAGAGAAACCGGCTGCGCACCACGCGCGCCAAACCCGTCCAACCGAGCAGCGAGAGGATCACTGTGATCGCAAAGTAGACTGTTTCGGGAGGCCAACTCAGAGGGAGCGCTGCCGCCAACCCCATCCATAAAGGAATTGAAGGGATCGAGCGCAGGAAGTCGATAGCACGCTGAATGATTTGATCAATCATCCCGCCATAGTAACCAGAAATCCCGCCGAAAAAGATGCCAAAAATCAGGCTTAGGAACACACCCGCCAACCCAATCGACATGGAAATCCGCGTCCCCATGATGATCCGGCTGAATAAATCGCGCCCCAGTCGATCTGCTCCCAAAAGATAAAAGACCTGATCAGCGCTCTCTGTACCCAGCAGATGTATATCGCTATCGAACAGTCCCAGCAGCTTGTATGGTCTGCCACGTGTAAACAGCTTGACAGGGATTTTCACGGTTGGATCGATCACAAACTCGCGGCGCAACGCCACCGGATCAACCTTGCTGGTATATCCATTGACGAATGCGCCCCAGTTTCCCTGATCGTCTACCAAACGCAATGTTTGGGGCGGGGCATATAGATACGTGGAGTTGGTTGCTGTCGGGTCGAATGGCGCGAGGAAATCTGCAAATATCGCTACGCCGTAAATAAAGAGCAAAATGATCCCGCTGATAAGCGCGATTTTGTGCTTGCGAAATTTCCACCAGACCAGCTTCCACTGAGGCGCAACGAAAACCTTTGCCTCAACTTCTACGGATTCGGGTTCAATGGTGGGGATTTGTTTGATAGTTTCGCTAACCACAGCCTGCCCTTTATTGATACCGAATGCGTGGGTCAAGGATCACAAGAAGCACATCCGAAATGAGCGTTCCGACAACGGTAGCCACACTCAACACAAGGATGAGCGCTCCGGCGAGATACATATCCTGCGATTGTAATGAGCGTAGCAACAACGGTCCGGTTGTTGGGAGGTTCATCACTTGCGAAAGGATGATCGAACCGGAGATCAAACTCGGCAGAATCCAGCCCAGCGTACTCACAAACGGATTGAGTGCCAACCGCAACGGATATTTGGTAATCACTTTCCATTCCGGCATCCCTTTGGCACGGGCGGTGATCACATAAGGCTTATGGAGTTCATCTAGCAGATTAGCGCGCAGGATACGTACCAGTTCCGCCGTACCGCTCAAGCCTAGAATAAGCGCGGGTAGCCACAAATGGGAAAGCAAATCCTTGATACGATCCAGACTCCAATCGGCTTTGATATATTCCGGGGAGAACAGACCGCTGGTTGTTTTGCCCAAATATTTGAATTGCAGATACATAATGACGAGCGCGATCAGAAATGCCGGGATGGATACGCCTGCGAAGGCCATCATGCTGAAAAAATAATCGCCTATAGAATACTGTCGGACTGCCGAGAAAACGCCGATTGGGAAGGCAATCAACCATGTCAGCAGTAAGCTCCCCAGTGAAAGCCACACTGTCAGCCAGATGCGTTCCCAGATGAGCGATGAAACAGGTTCCCGAAACTCAAACGAAACTCCGAAATCGCCGCGTGTCAAGACGCCAGTCATCCATTTGAAGTATTGCACATGGATCGGTTGATCGAGGCCATAGGTTTCGCGGAGGCTCTGGAGCGCGTCCTGACTATTCGTATCTCCCTGCATGGCAAGGTTCGAGACATAGCTCGTTGCAAAATCACCCGGCGGCAGTTGGATGATGACAAAGGTCACTATCGACACCAGCAACAGAGTCGGAATCATCCCCAAAACACGCCGGAAAATATAAGTGATCATCGAGCCATTCCTTAAACAAAATTTGTTTATGCCGATCCCGGCGCTCATGCACCGGGATTTATAGCGCTCTATTTCTTATAGAAGAAAGTGAACGGGTTGACTGGCGCGGGGCTTGGATAGGTGAACGAGTTGATCACCGAATTGGGAACATTTTGCATCGATGTCTTAGCGATTCCATAGCCGGGAGCCTGTGTCGAGATACCAATCGTGAAAAAGTAATCCGCAGACATCTGGATCAGAGCCTTCATCTGCTTGACCTGTTCTTCCCATGTCGCCGAAGCCTTCACAGTGTCGAACTGCGTCATCATCTTCTTGATTTCTGCGGGCGGTTCTTCGGCACGCTTGTCAGAGGGATTACTATACCAATAGACCCAGGCCAGGGCATAACCGGATTCGGTAGTCTGCGGGAAGAAGTTACGCGCATCCAGAATCGGATTAATGCCGCCTTCACCGCCGAAAATCATGGCATCCAGATCGTTATTATCCTTGTGTTCGTAGAGCAGCGAACGATCTTCGGACTTGGCTTCTGCTGCAACACCAACAGCCTTCCAATACTTGACCAGCATGTTTCCGACATCAACCTGATCCGCGAAGGCGTTGGCAATTTCAATCACGAAGGTAAGCGGTTTCCCATCCGGGCGCAAGCGGATACCATCGGCATTCTTGTTCGGCAACACTTTGTCGAGTGCAGCATTTGCTGCCGCTACATCATACTTGATGTACTGCGTTGCCATTTGTTCGTTATAGAAAGCCGTGCCTTCCTGTGGTGCGGCCTGATACGGCTTGCCAACCGTCACATAGACGGTGTTGATGATTTCCTGACGATTGACCGCGTGAGATAGACCGATACGGAAATTTTTGTCCTGGAAGATTTTGCGAAGTACCGGGTCTTTGTGCGTCAGGTTCAGCATGATGACGTTGCTGTTGGTGCTGGATTGCTGTACTGTAAAGAAACGATAGCCGCCCTTCTCAAGGTTGTCATAGAGAACGGCTTTGTTCGCTAGCGTGTTGAAGTGACGCGCCTGAAAGTCGATCTCACCGTTGATCGCCTTGAGCAACATCGAAGGAATGTCCTGATAAACATCGTAGACGAGTTTATCAATATAAGGGAACTGCTGTCCGATGGTATCTACTTTCCAGAAATAGGGATTGCGGACAAGCGTCACGCGGGTAGCGTTACCAGAAAATGGTTCTTCAACCATCCACGCGGCGAGCGTCGGACGCCCTGCGACGGAGTACGGCCCAAGCCCGCCACCATCGGATTGCACTACCTTTGCAATAAAGAGGTCTGTCCATGCTGGATATTTGCCCTCTGTGAGCATCTTATCCATTGCGGCAGTTTCGACGTATTTGGCATGATACTTCATCGCAAAATGTTTGGGGATGAAGGTAATCGCGCGTGAATCTGCCGAGGCCATATATTGCAGGAACAGGCCGTGCGGTTTCACAAAATTAAACTTGACCGTCAGGCTATCCACCTTTTGGAATTTGGCGAGTTCGCCGCCAGATTTGAGCCATGCCGGGGGCGACTTGGTGAGGTCTGGATTCAAAACCACATCGTTGAACCAGAATTCAATATCATCCGCAGTGAATGGTACGCCATCCGACCATTTCACACCGTCGCGCAGATGGAAGGTATATTCCGTCGCGTCCTTGTTAATCTCCCAACTTTCAGCCAGATTCGGGATGATGTCATCCCAATTAGGCGTCCAGCGCACAAGGTTTTCATAGGTCACAATACGATAGAAACTCGGATCATCCGTGCCGCCGCGCATCCCCATACGCCACATGCCGCCATACGTGCCAACCTGATCGGCTTTCACTACCAGTGGCTTTTTGGGAAGGCGCTCGGCGACAGGTGGCAGTTTGCCATCCTTCACCAGTTTCGCCAATTCCGGCGATTCGGTATAAGTGGTCTGGGCGCGCACATTGGAGGGCAAAACTGCCTGCCCCGCAAATAACAGCGCCGCCAGAATCAAAACGGATACAAAACGAAAACGAGTCATTTTATCCTCCAAAAAAAGAAAACTGTATAACGCGATGCAGCAACGGAAAACCGCGAAAGCGATTTACGGCGTTTTCAGAACATCGGGATACTGATGTAAAACAATCTTGTTTCAGTAAAACAATGAAAATGATGATGTTTACGATTTTTAGTTTGCAGTATTTTCTGAAAATTGTCAATAGAGTTGATTTATTTTCTGAAAAACCATAAAATCAGTGGTGCAAATCGAATCATGCTCTCTTCTGGAAAAGAGGTACATTAGTTGGACAAACGACAGAATTTTCCCGGATATAGAGAGGCTTCATGAGTTACGATTTGCTGCTCCCCAAAATTTCTGATGTTGCTCGTGTTGCAGGTGTTTCTATTGCTACCGTGTCGCGTGTTCTCAACAACACCGGACCAGTCAGCGAAGACACCCGGAAACGGGTCGAAGAGGCGGTACAGGAACTGGGGTATCAGGTACGCCGCGCGCCAAAAAAATCGGCTCCAGAAATCAACCCGGAAAAAATCGTCCTCCTTTTTACCGGAGATATTGTTAATCCATTTTTTGCAGAAGTTATTCGCGGCGCACAGGAGGAACTCAATCTCCAGCGTGGCACACTGAATATCATTCATCTCGCACCGGATCGGGCAAGGCTGATTCAGGCGGCTAGCCAACTCCCTGTGATGGGCGTCATTCTGATGGGATCAAGCCCTTTTCCCGAATTACTGGCATGGCGCGAAGAACGCGGAATCCCGATGGTGGTAGTCAATTATCGCATTAACCAGGCTGGCATCAGTTGTATTCTGGTCGATTTCAAGGATGCGTTTGCGCGCGCCACCCGCCACCTGATCAATCTGGGACATACACGCATCAGCTATGTTGATGACATTTCTCATTCCGAAATCGGGCAAGCGCGTCTGGAAGGTTATGCCAATGCGCTGGCAGAGGCGGGAATCCCTTTTCGCCCGGAACTGGTCACAGCTGTGCCATCTGACACTCACGTGTATGGGGGATTTCAGGCAACCAGCAATCTACTGGATTTGCCGCCAGATGAGCGCCCGACAGCAATCTTGAGTTTTAATGATTCGTTTGCGCTTGGCGCGATGCACGCGGTACGGATGCGCGGGCTACGTGTTCCCGAAGACGTTTCGGTCATCGGATGCGATGATGTTCCGATGGCAGCCTATGCCTATCCACCACTTACAACCGTAGGACAACCTAAATATCGAATGGGTAAACTGGCAATCTCTACCCTGTTGAAAATGAGTCAGGATATTTCCGAACAACCCGGAAATTTTATGCTGATGGAAACCCCTCTGATTATCCGTGAATCGACTGCGCCCGTTTCTGAAAAAGGCTGAAATGAATTTATTAAATCTAGCCCCTGCTGATCCCATTTCTTTTCATAACCAGATACGCAATTCATCTTCCACCAAAAGCGTGCTGGATTATTTGCGTGCCACTGTTCCAAATTTGCCCGGCTCAGGCGCAGAGATTCCGCAGACACCCTATACCCTCTATCGCCAATTCGCGTTGACGGGAGATCGGGCTGGATACGAGAGTCGCTATTTCGCCAAACGCTATATGCTGACCCGTGCGGTAGCGGAAATGCTCCTCGGCGATCTGAATGTGGTTGATGTGGTTCATGATCTGTTATGGAGCATTTGCGAAGAAACCTCATGGGTGTTGCCCGCACACGAAGGGGTTGTTACCGGGTTTCCATTGCTTGATACAGACACAAAATGGTCGGCTGGCACGAATACAATACTTACCAGAGAGCCAGACCTGATCGATTTGTTTGTAGCGGAGACTGCCGCCAGCCTCGCAGAAGTGGTTTTTCTGCTAGGCGATCATCTCGCGCCAGAGGTTGTACAGCGCGTGCGACAGGAAGTGGATCGGCGTGTCTTTCGCCCATATCTCGCCTATGGTCGTACTTATTGGTGGCACAGAGGGGATTTGAATTGGAATGCCGTGTGCAATGGTGCTGTTGGGCTAGCGTTCCTGCGACTGGAAAACGACAAGCGTCGGCTTGCAGAAGCGCTCACACTGGTTCTGGACGGTTTCGATGCCTATGTCGCCACTGGCTTTGAAGCAGATGGCGGTTCGCTCGAAGGAATCAGCTATTGGAACTATGGAATGTTCTATTATGTTGTGGTGGCTGAACTGCTCCATGAGCAATCTGGCGGGCAAATCAATTTATACACACATCCGCGCATTCCAGCCATTGCGCGTTTTCCGCTAGCTATGGCGCTCTCGCCGGGGCGATACATCAATTTTGGAGACGCAACCGAACAGGTCGGATTACAACCCGGTATCGTGCAGCGTTTGGCAGAGCGTGTGAACCTGCCTGAATTGCGTGATTTGCTGACTTCGCCCGGCGATTATGCCGCTTATGGAATCGCGGCACTGCCGATCACGCTTCGGGATATGGCGTGGTGGGACGGTCTGGCGCACACATTTCCCATTACAGCGCAACAGGATTACTGCCTGCCAGATTGCGCGGTGATCAAACTCACCGGACAAACGCCGGAAGGTCGCTCGATTATCGTGAGTGCAAAAGCAGGCTGGAACGCTGGACATCATTACCATCTCGACATTGGGCATTTCAACGTACATGTTGATGGCGAAAGCCTGTTGTGTGACCCCGGACGCGGCTTATATACACGCGGGTATTTCCGTGATCAGCGCTTCGAGAATATTTTTTGCAATTCCTTTGGGCATAGCGTGCCGCGCATTGGTGGGCGTCAGGAAGTCGGCGGGCCAAAATTCGGGACAGGCCCGCTGGTTCAGGGAAAAATTGTTGATCACAGCATCGACGATCATGAAAAATTCGCCGTTATTGACTTTGCTGCTCTCTACAATCTACCAGAACTGACACAGGCGCGGCGCAAATTACGACTTCTTGCCGAAACAGGCACAATCACTCTGACCGACACTTTTGAATTTTCCGGCGAACCGCTTGAAATAGAAGAAGCCTTTGTAACATGGTCTAACGTCAGCGTGGATGGTTCAACCGCCTATATACAAGGCCAACACAACAAACTTTCCATGACCATTCAAGAGCCAAAAGGGGCTTCATTCGTAGCTACGCGGTTGATTGAAGAATGTGACGCCAACCAGAAAACAGAAATTTTGACCCGTATTACGGTCAACCTGCCAACCGGAGTACAGCGCTTCGAGATGAAAGTTATTGCAGCGGGATGATTTGACTATCGGAAGTTCGTAAAGAATTATTTTGGAATATTGCGTAATCGATTTCCGGGATAATCTTGTTCATATTGCACGAGAAAATTTCGTGCAATGATACAGTTTGGGATAAGGTTGTCATGAAATCACACAAAACACTACTCGCTATTACCCTCATGTTCAGCGTTCTGTTTCTACCACTGGTTCGCCCTGCCTATTCTCAATCGTCGCCATATCACGAAGCGCCTATGCTTGCGGAACAAGTCAAGGCAGGCAAATTGCCCCCTGTCGAAAAACGCTTGCCAAACAATCCCATGATCGTTGAGCCGGAAGATAAAATCGGAATTTATGGCGGCACATGGCATATGGCGATGGCGGGTGATGATCGGAACTTCACCTATCGCACGCTGGGATATGAAGGGTTGATGCGCTGGGATTCGCAATGGACGCGCGTTATCCCCAATGTTGCCCAGTCCTATACGGTCAGTGCCGATACAACCGAATATACATTTTCGCTGCGACAGGGAATGCGCTGGTCAGACGGCGAACTATTTACGGCGGATGATATTTTATTCTGGTACAAGGGCGTTTTTCTGAATAAAGACCTGACTGCCGTTCCATTCCCCTGGCTGATGGTAGGTGGCAAACCAGTTGTGGTCGAAAAGAAAAACGACTATACAGTTGTTTTCCGCTTCGCTGCGCCGAATGGCCTTTTCCTGCAACGGTTGGCAACTCCCGATGGTCTTTCGCTCCTGAACTATCCGAAGCACTACCTGTCGCAGTTCCACGCCGACTATAATCCGCAGGTTGCCGATTTGGTCAGCAAAGCGGGGCTGAAAACATGGATCGAGCTTTTCCAGAAAAAAGCGCCGATTGTCTCCTTTACCCTCAATTGGGAAGTACCTTCACTGAATCCCTGGATATTGGCAACAGATTATTTCGGTGGTGGTAGTGTCCTTCGGGCGGTGCGTAATCCTTACTATTGGAAGGTGGATACCGATTTCGGACAGCTTCCTTATATCGACAATGTAGAGTTTGCGATAGTTAAAGATAGCGCGGCTGTCACCGAACTGGCGATCAAAGGCCAGGTTGATATGCAACAACGCAGCATTCAGGCAGTGGCGGCAGAGGCTAAAAATGCACAGCAAGGAGGCTATCGTACCTATCAGGGAATCCCAAGTACATCTACCACGATGGCGATTGCGTTTAATTTAAATCACGCTGATCCGGTAAAACGCGCCATTTTCCAGAATCGTGATTTCCGTATCGGGCTTTCCTATGCAATCAATCGCGCCAAGACTGGCAACACAGAGCCTGTGCAGGTTGCCCCTGTAAAGGAATCGCCACTCTACAACGAAAAGTTCAGCAAGCAGTACACTGAATATGATGTGCAGAAAGCGAACGAATCGCTGGATAAGGCGGGCTTTGCAAAGCGTGATGCAGATGGCTTCAGGCTGAATGCAGATGGCAAACGCATCTCTTTCAAAATTCTTGTGGCAAATCCGCTTCCTGGCGTGCCAAATGCGCTGGACATTGTGTCACAGGTGCGCAGTGATTGGCGGGCTGTCGGAATCGAGGCTGAATTACAACAAGTCACACGTCAGGAAGCAGAAGCATCTTTTGGAAAAAATGAGTTTGATGCAACGGTATGGGGCGGAGATGGCGGTTTTGAGGTAATCCTTGAACCACGTTATTATTTCCCATTCTCAATCTGGTCCCTCTATGGGCTTTCGTGGGCAAAGTGGTTTAACAATCCACAAGACCCACTGGCAGAAGAGCCTTCTGCCGCTGCCAGGCGTCAAATGGAACTTTATGGCAAACTGCAAATGACTGATGATGCTAACAAACAGCTTGACTTCATGAAGCAGATCATCGACATTTCGGCAGAGGAGTTCTATGTAATTGGACTGAATCGTCCACCCATTGCATTCGGGATTGTGAAAAACAACTTCCACAACGTACCCGCTATCATGCCACTATCATACAGCTACCCCGATCCCGCACCAACCAACCCATGTCAATATTACATTGACCCGAATGGATAAAGGTCGTTCCTGATTGAGATGTTCCCTTTCCTGAAATAAACGGAAAGGGATATTTCTGAAAAGACAATTTTGCTTTTGAATAAATCCAGCAAAAATTTTAGTAATTTTGAGCGTTCAGAGCGGCAAGAGACTACGTTTATCTTGTATGCCATGCCAGTTGGCATGGTTACAAGACAATTTCCGTATCTATTCTTATGAATCCCCCTGATGACATGGTTTCCTTTTCGCTCATCCGACGAGGTTGGTGCTAGACGTGCTGCTGCTTGTCGTATCCGCTGTTTACATCCAACGGAGCCAGTTGCTTGACCAGAGCCAGAAATTCTTCGGGATCGAAGGGTTTATTCACAAATGCAGCACAGCCAAACCTTGAGGCGATCATCTCCTCAAGGTGTCCGGTACGTGCCGTCACTGCCACGATAGGCGGCGCTTCTTCTCCCCCTAGCTGACGCCGCAAAGTCAGAATGAGAGTGCGCCCATCGAAATCGGGCAGGTTGAAATCCAGCAAAATAATGTCGGGGCGTCGCGCTCTGGCAGCCTGTGCCGCGTCCAGCCCTCTGGTAATGTGCTTTATTTCATAACCCGCTGGCTCCAGAATACGAATGACCAGATCGGCATTGTCCTGATTATCCTCAACGAGAAGTACGTATTTCATAGTGTTTTCCTCATATATTCCATTTTACAGAATTCAGCCAAATTGGTGAAACAAATCGACCAACGCGGTGATTGCAAATGGTTTTATCAGCATCGCGTCGAACCCGGCGCGCGTGCTTGCTGTCTTTTCATCCGGGCTATCCAGCGCGGTTACGGCAACCAGAGGGCGAGTAAAGCCGCTTTCGCGCAACCATGAGGCTAGTTCATAGCCAACACGCTTGTTGTTGATCAGGATGTCTACCATGATCAAATCGAAATCTCCGACGCGCGGGAGTAATTCCTCAATTTCGGAAATATTTTGAACGATGGTGAGTTGATGTCCGGTGGTATCCACATAACGTTGTACCAGTTTGGCATCATTGGGATTATCTTCGAGATAGAGGATATTCAACTTTTATTCTCCAGTGAGAGCGATGGTTTCATCGCCAGTAATTGTTGGATAGATAGCAGTAGTGATTGCAGGTCTAACGGCTTGGCGACAAAGGCAACGCCATATTTATCAAGCTGCGGATAGCGGAATTTTTCGCCAAGTACAAGGATAGGTGTGTTCTTGATCTGGTCATCATTTCGCAGCGATTCGATCACGTTGACCACATTCACTTTATCCGAGGTGGCGCTGATAATCACCAGGTCTGGCAAGAGGCTCAGGACGACTTCGCCAAGTTGTGCGGTATCGAAAGCATCGACCACGATGTAATCAGCCCCTTCGAGAGTCTGGCGTATTGCTTTGCGTGTTTCGCCATCTTCTTCCGCGACAACAATTTGCCGCAGGTCGTCTACGATAACTTGCTCACGTTTCAGCAATTTCACGCTGCTTTCCCGGACGGGGGATGGGGTACGGCTGACGGCGATCTGTTCTGCCGTCGCACAGGTCAGCGCAAAGGAAAAGGTGCTGCCTTTACCAACTGTACTGGTAACGGTCAGACGAGAGCCGTGCATATGACAAAGCCGCTGACTGATGTCCAGTCCCAGCCCTGTGCCGGATTGCATCCCCTCGACCTGATTTTTGATCTGTTCATAACGGTCAAAAATCGTAGAAAGCGCGTTTTCGGGAATACCAACCCCGGTGTCGATGACCGAAATAGCAATTTTCCCATCCTGTGGTCTCGCCCAGAGTGTGACGCTGCCTGTCTCCGTAAATTTGATGGCATTCGACATCAGGTTGAGCAATATCTGTCGTATCCGGGTTGGGTCGCCCCACGCCATCGGCAAATTATCGGGAAAGTCCGGGATAAGCTGCAACGGCTTGGATTTCACCAACCCCAGCGAAGTTGCGATCACGCCCCGGAACAATTCATTCAGGTTGGTCGCTTGCGGATCAATAGTCAGCTTCTCGGCCTCGATTTTGCTCAGGTCGAGAATATCATTGATCAAGCCCAGCAGATATTTTCCGTTGTCCTGAATAAGCTGCATATCTTCGCGGAAAATATCGGGCAACGGCTGATTTTTATACATCTGCGGCATATTGAGCATGGAACTGGTATAGCCAATGACCATATTCAACGGGGTACGCAGTTCGTGGCTCATGTTGGACAGGAAAACCGATTTGGCGTTACTGGCTTGTTCTGCGGTTTGTCGGGCAATATTCAACTGTCTGGTACGCTCTTCGACGCGCTGTTCCAGCGTGGTCACAAATTCCTGCAAGCGCCCGATCATCGAGTTCACGCCACGTTGAACGATGCCGATTTCGTCGCTGTTAATTGCACCATTGATACGCACTGCCAGATTACCAGCCTCGGCCTGCTTCAACACGCCACTCAGATTGCGCAATCTGGAAAATACGATTCCGTTGAAAGCGATGTAGAGAATGATCAGAGTGAGGGCAATCGTCACCAGTGAACCCGCCAGAAAAAGCTGAATCAGATTTGCCTTTTGTGTCTGCGCGGAAGTTGTTCCGGCTTCCACATAGGCATAGAAACGCAGTGTTCGTTTATCCGAGCCGAAAATCGGGGTGATGCTGATGATCTTCTGACCACTTTGGCTAATGCTGCTTTCGGTAATATCCTGGCGAAATTGCGCTAGCGCAATACCTTCAATATCTTCGATACTTTTTCCGAGAAAGTCCGGGTTAAGCGCATAGAAAACGCTTCGATTTGTTCCGACAATCAGACCACTCAATAACTCTTCACCCACCAAATCGCGCATCGTTTTAGTGTCGGCAATAGAGTCAAATTTGAGTAACCCGGCCTGCATCAGTTTTCCGGGAAGTTGCACCTGCCCCGCGATGCGCCGATCTATTTCCGCGCTAAAGTTATTTACATAGAGCAGTCCGGTCAGCGTCAGTACAAACACTTCAGCCAGAACGATAATGCTGCCAATTTTGAATGCCAGACTTTGGAATAGCCGGATCAAGTGCCTTTTCCTTTGCTACTTTGTTTGGGGCAGATCGCCATCTGCCCTCTCAATGTTAATGAGTTCATCTGCTCAGGTTTGTGGATCAATGTAATATTGACAAGGGTTCGTCGGCGCAGGGTTCGGGAAATTTCCTGAATCTGGCATGGTCGATGGCACATTACGGAAATTATCCCTGATAACCCCGTAGCCGGTTGCTGGATGATACAAACCGATGACATAAAATTGATCGGCAGCAATGTCGAGAATCTGTTTCATGAGCGCAATTTGCTTGTCAACATCGGCGGTAGCCTGAATCTGATTGTAGAGTTGCATCTGCTGCTTGATAACCGCAGGTGGTTCTTCTGCTGTTGGGTCTTGCGGGCTGTAGTACCATTTTGCCCACAGGAGCGCATAGAGAGAAGCGTTGGAATATGGGAAGTAGTAGCGCGGTTCGAGGATGACATCAAACCCACCATCTCCACTCCAGACTGTTGCATCGAACTGATTCCTGGCATAGGTTGCTTCGGCATCCGGGCGCGGCATGTCTTGTACCGTG
The DNA here is from genome assembly GCA_964432445.1 of uncultured Anaerolineaceae bacterium. Taxonomy (GTDB): domain Bacteria; phylum Chloroflexota; class Anaerolineae; order Aggregatilineales; family UBA2796; genus JBBRMW01. The sequence goes on along the minus strand of CAYSOC010000018.1, from coordinate 43,743 downwards.
ATCTCAATTCCTACCGCTTTCCAATCTTCCTGAACTTGCTTCAAGGCAGCGGCGGCAGGCGCTAAACTGTCTGGCCTGACAATTTTAAATGCGATCCGGTTTCCATCGGGGCCAAGTCTGAATCCATCGGTATCGCGTTTCGTATAGCCTGCCTTGTCAAGATAGGCGTTTGCCTTTGAAACGTCGTATCCAGTGTATTGTTTCGCTAACTGATCGTTATACAGCGGCGATTCCGGGACGGGAGCAACCTGATAGGGTTCGGCCTTGCTGATTTTGGAGCGGTTTATCGCATAGGAAAGACCTATCCGAAAATCACGATTTTGAAAAATTGTGCGTTTGACTGGATCGGTATGGTTCATATTCAGGGAAATGACAACCGCATTGGAATCACTGGCTACCGTATTGAACAGATGATAGCCGCCCTGTTTCATATTGCCGGGGTCAGTAATGGCGATCCCCAACTGGCGATTTTGCATATCGACCAGACCTTTGATGGCCGCATCAGTCATTGCCGCAGAGTCTTTGACAACCGCAAATTCCACATTGTCGATATATGGAAGTTGATTGAAATCCGTATCAATTTTCCAGTAATAGGGATTGCGCGTAGCCTTTAGTACATTTGCATCACCATAAAAATCGGAGGTCAACATCCATGGATTCAGTGTTGGAGCCTGCCAATTCAGGTTAAATGTGGTAAACGGTGGCGCTTTTTTCAGGAAAACTTCTGTCCATGTTTTTACACCCTCTTTAGCGATCACATCCGCAATGTTAGGGTTATAGTCTTTATGAAATTGCGTGTAATAATGACGGGCATAATTCGTGATCGTCATTGCAGGAGGACTTGCCAGCCTTTGCAAAAAGATGCCATAAGGCGCAGCAAAGCGAAAAACAACCGTGTAGCTGTCTTTCTTTTCAACGACTACCGGTTTTCCATTGATGACCAGATAGGGTGCTGGCGCTGGCGTTAGTTCTTTGTTCATGAACACCGCATCGTACCAGAACATGATGTCATCGGCGTTAAAGGGTTCTCCATCCGACCAACGCAAGCCTTGCCGCAGGTGGAAGGTGTATTCGGTCACAGCGTCATTTACGTCGATGGATTGCGCCAGGTTTGGAATCACGCGCGTCCACTGCGAATCCCAGCGCACCAATCCTTCATACCCCAGCGTTCGGAACATAAAATTCCGATCCTGTTTCAACATGACCATGTGCCATGTGCCGCCATAGATACCTGTTTTTTCTTCTGGCTGGATGACCATTGGATTGGCTGGCAAGCGTTTTTCAACAGGTGGTAATTTGCCCGCTTTTACTTGTTCGGCAAGTGTTGGTGCTTCCTGATATGGCGAAGATTGTGAATACACAGGCAGAGGAATTGCTACCAACAGGATCGCAACAAGGATCGCTCGAAGGTTGAAGTTCGGTATGGTTAGCATCATTAAATTCCTGTATCTCACAATGACTACTGTAGTTTAAGCATGTTTTGGATTAAACATATTCTGATTCTCTCACAAAACTTCTGTGGATGTAAATTGCTGGACTTTTTTCACAAATTTTTCACACCGTGATAGTTGACCCAGGGAGGCACTTATACTGTAAATATCACGGCGTCTGACATTGGCAATTTCCCTATTTGACCAGATAGCGCAGTCGATAAAGAATCAGGCTGAAAAGCAATCCGGTTTCAAAAAGAGTCAGGACAATGTTGCCAAACTGGTCAAAATAGAAAACGATCAGGTTTAGTACGGTCAGCGAAAACAGCAGCGCCCCATAGCCGATTTCCTGCCCGCGTCGGTCTTGTCCCAAAATCAACAGCACACAAGCGATCACCAGGAGCGAACCAATTGTTCCCTCAATCGCCAGACGAATGATGAACCAGTTCAGACTGGATAGACCGCGAACCTGCCCGGAGTGGATCACATATTGCGTTAGTTGATTCAGATATTCGGATGATCCTATCGCCAGAACCAGGACGCACAGTTCCAGCACAGCCGTTATTCCGACAATGAACAGACCTGCAATAATCACAGTTTTCAGGGTTCGTCGTCCGATGCGATTATTGAAATAAGATTTGAGAGATGCAGCCAGACGAGTAAAAAAATCGTTCTTTTCAGGGGCAAGCTGAATCGAATCCCGATCAATAAATTCCAGCAGGGTTAGCGCCAAGTGTTTGACATCGGCTGTCGCAGACTGGCTCGCAACGCGGAGCAAACGGGCGTTGAGTTCCGCGCGTTCGTTGCTATCCAAATCATGATCCAATAGTTCCTGAAGCGTTTCCAGCGCACGATACATTTCTGCCCTTGAGTCGGTGGACTGTGGTCGTCTTATCTGTAGGTAAATGAGAATGGTGGCAAGAATCACACCATAGATGATCGGAATCGCCAGTGGATAAAAGTAATCGTTACTTTGCGTAATGAACTTGCCGACTTCATCAATGAACAACCCAACCCCGATGCCACTCAAAATCGCGCCCAGTGAATAAACCCAACCGTTCGACAAGGTAAGTAGAAGCAATGAAGCAATAAACAACAGCAGGCCACCCCAGAGAACGTGGGCAATATGCAATTCGCTATTCCCAATCTGCGGAAACCCGGTCAGGGTCAAAAATAGCCGGGTGAGCGTCACCGCTGCACAAAAGCTGGTGATCAGGATCAAGACATAGTTAGCTGCTTTATGGCGTCGAACTGGCTGGCGAATTGGGGCAAAACTCATTTTATCTTCCATCGTTTCAGATTATTGGCTTGAAAGTATATAACAGCCCGATCAAATCAGCCGCCCCGACAATCTATTTAAGAACTTATAAAAAACGAAGGTTGTAAATCCATAAGGGACATTTATTTCGTTAATACCATCAAGGATGTTGAGCGCTCAACATCTGCATTGATTGGAAGAAATGCACACCGAGGGATGCAAACAAAATGGGTAATAACGGATTTTCCCGTCGCAATTTCATCAAGGGTACAGCAGTCGCGGCAGGCGCAACGGTAGTCGGATTCAATACACTTTTTGGCTTTGAACAGGTTTTTGCACAGGGCAAGGGCGATGATATTCCCACAATTCTCAACCTCGCCGCCACCGCCGAAACGCTTGCTGTCACACATTATTACAACGTCCTGACCGATAGCAAGATTGCGCTTAACCCCGCCGAAACTGCCTATCTGCGCGCAGCGCTGGATACAGAATTCCAGCACCTGCAATTCCTGAATGCCAATGGCGCAAAAGCGCTGGCCTCTCAATTCTTCTTCCCGAAGAACGTCTATACAGACCGTGATCAGTTCTCGCAGATCACCGAAACCGCCGAGAGTTCGTTCGTCGCTGCATACCTCGCCGCCGTGCGTCGTATTGCTGAACTCGGTAACTCGCTCCTTGCCGCTACTGCTGCTCAGGTTGCCGCCACAGAACAAGTCCACCTTGCCCTGATTCGCCAGATCGGTGGGCGTGTTCCGAATCATGTTTCGCTCGGACAAGCATTGTTCTTTAATACATCCGATGCTGCGCCCGTCCTGAAGGGATTCCTTGAAGGTGGTGCAAACTTCGAGACATCGGCACGCAAGTTCCCGACATCGGATGCGGTCAAGGAAGTCGTTGGCAAGGGCGGCGTAGTGTCAATCAAGCCATTTGCCGACAAGACTCTGTTCCCGGCAAATTCCACCCCCAACCCGATGATGCCCACCAACCTGCCGTAACTCGCGTCGTTTCTGTTCAGAAGGCAGCCCTTTGTGGGGTTGCCCACCTGACATAAGGAAGAACTCATGAGCAATCAAAAAAATTCGCGGCGCGATTTGTTAACAGGCAACAGTTTTGGATTCGATACCGCATTCGGCTATGAAAACCTGTTTGGTCAAAAAGCGGGTGACGATGCCGGGTTGATTTTGAACCTTGCTGCCACCGCCGAAACGCTGGCGACAACGCACTATTACAACGTCCTGACCGACAGCACCATCCAACTCACGCCCGCCGAACGCACTTATCTGAAATCGGCGCTGGACGCAGAATTGCAACACCTTGTCTTTTTGAATGCCAATGGTGGCAAAACGCTGGCAACAGAATTTTATTTTCCAAAGAATGTTTATACAGACCGTAAGCAGTTCTCCGAACTCACGGAAATGGCGGAATCCATCTTCGTCGCAGCCTATCTTTCCGCTGTCCGACGTATCACGGAACTTGGTAATCCGCTCCTTGCAGCGACGGCGGCGCAGGTTGCCGCTGTGGAACAGGTGCATCTTGCATTGATCCGTCAGATCGGTGGACGACTGGCGAACCATGTTTCGCTTGGTCAAGCCCTGTTGTTCAATACTTCGGATGCCGTACCAACGTTGCAAACTCTTCTCCAGAAAGGCCCGGATACAATCGGACCAAAGAAGTTCCCCGGTGCAACGGCTATCAATGATCTGATTGGGGATGTGGGTGTTTCTCCGGTCAAGCCGTTTACCGACCCAACCTTGTTTGGAAAAACAACACCCTCTGCAATCACTGGAGATTGCTCGGTTTCGCCGCTTTCCGGTGTGAATGTGAATATCCGTGAAGGCGCGGGACTCAACGCCAAAATTATCGGTGTGTTGAAAGTTGGCGAAATACAGGCGGCGAAAGGTAAACGCAACGATAAAGATGGATTCACATGGTTTCAATTGACAAAGGGCGGTTTTGTCCGTAGCGATGTGGTCAAATCCAATGGCAACTGTCCCGCGCTACCGAACATATAGGCTTTGCGCACTGGCTGGAGCGCCTGGCAATTCACGATGTACATATGACTGCCAAGCACTCCTTGAATGAATTGAACAAAACGATAGGTTATGGCTTCGCTACATCTTGTCCTGGTGGACAGACGTTAGCGAGTTGTTCCTGTGTTTTTCCCTGCGCGCGCGCGTCCTTAAGCCTGAAATAGCAATCGGTAACGATGCGGGCAACGGGCATCGCCGCCGCTGCGCCCTCATTGCCATGATAGACAAACGCGACGATCATAATTTCCGGCTTTTCCGCAGGCGCATAGCCGAGGAACCAGGCATGAGCAGGCCAGCTACCCTGCTTACAGAGGTTTTGTGCAGAAGCCAGATCGTCGCAATATTCGGCAGTACCTGTTTTGCCTGCTGTCTCCACCGTACCAAAACTATAGGTGGAAAGGTTATAGCCAACCGTATCGCCACGCACGGAGCGCGGTCCCGCTGTTCCAGCAAACTCACCCTTGCGGATGTTATAGGCCGGATTATCACCACCGGGGAAATCGGCTCCTCCGACGCTCTTGGTAGCGGCGCGCATCCCTTTTTGAACAAGGGCAAAAACATTGGGATCGACAAATGGTGGTTGATAACCTATCAAACCGCCAATATCCGTATAATCGCGCGTGCTATCACCGGGATTCGCTGATGCTAGCAGGTCGGTTTGCAGGACAGACAATTTATATTCCTCTGGCTTCAGCTTCGAGATAGTGCGATCAAAAACATTTTCATCGCAAACGCCATCGCTGAAGATGTAATCAAACGGGATAAACACCTTATAGGTGATGTCCTGCCAGCGTACTGTTTTCCGTTGAATGCGGTTTGTGACATTCTCGATAGGCGTTGTATCGCGGTCAACCTTGATCGTCGGACGATAGTTGGCATTCACTTTTAAGGGGTCGCAAACCCAGATTTTTGCAGTTGGATCATCAGGCTTTTTCGGGTCTTGAATCTGCCGCCCGTAGAGGTCGCGCACAGCCTGCGGTGTTGACGGATCGTTCAGATTGAACGCACCATCTTCGCAGATGCAGCTAATGGAATTCTTCCCCCGTACTTTCATATCCTCGCTCAACATGAGGATAGCAGGATTCTCTTTGGAATTGTTTTCGGGCAACACAAGGGTGCGCATAATATTTCCCTTGTTGCCAGTGCTTGGCAATGGCTCCCCGGTCATCGGATCAACGGCATTCCCTTCACCATCCAGAAAATTGTTGATGATAGTCGGGTGATATAGATTGCCGCCATTGGCAATCGTTGCCGCCATATTCACCAATTGCAACGGCGTAACGATGACATAACCTTGACCAAAGGCAGCGTTGTAGGTATCGCCTGTAGACCAGCTTTCGCCCTGGGTACGACGCTTCCACTCCGGGTCGGGCATGAGTCCACTTTGCGCGCCAACCAGTTCAATCAATGTCGGTTCGCCAATGCCGAAGGCCGAGGCATAACGCCCCAGGTTGTTAATGCCTAGTCCGCCGGGGCGCAAAGACTGGGGAGAGACTTCGCCGTTGCCACCACCCACCTGATAGAAATACACGTCGCAACTGACCGCAATCGCCTTGATCAGGTTAACCTGCTTGTGTCCTTCTCGATCCCAACACACAAAACGCTGCTGGCGTGCTACGTCGTTTGGTGCGTACTGGTCAACCACAATCAACGAACCGGGATCGTTCAGGAAAGTTTCCGGTTTGATCACTCCTTCTTGCACAACAGCGACACTGGTCAGGACTTTCCACGTACTACCGGGGGGATAGGTAGATGAAACGGCGTGGTTGATCAGCGGGTACTGTTCCTGTGTGAGCAGGTCGGTGTAGTATCCGGCATCAATGAACCGGGCAAACTTGGAATTATCATAGGTAGGCCAACTCACCATTGCCAGAATTTCGCCATTCTGCGGATTCATGGCGATAACGACGCCGGATTGTGTCCAGTTGGCCTGTTTCTCATTGTTGATTTTAGCGATCTCGGCGGTGAGGGCGCTTTGTGCGCGTGTTTGCAAATTCACATCAAGCGAGAGCCGGATACTTAGCCCCGGAGTAGCGGGAACTTCCGAGATCAACCCGCCTTCGATCACACGTCCGGCTACGTCTACCTTCTGTACGCGACGCCCGCGTAGCCCTGCCAGTTGATCGTTCATCGACGCTTCGATACCAGCGTATCCGGTGCGCTCAAAGGAAGGGTTATAACCCTGTTTGCGGAGTTCGTCCGCTTCTTTCGGGCCAATTGGCCCAAGATAGCCAACCAGTTGCGCGGTTGTCGGGCCTGTCGGATATTGTCGAACTGCGCCCCACTGGACCTGAACGCCAGGCAGATTCTGCGCATCTTCGAGGATTTGCTGCACAATCGCCTGATCTACGTCGGTGCAGACAATCACCGGACGATATGGCGCGATACCTTCCCCTTCTTTGACCATTTCTTCCAGACTGCGAATATTGAATCGTCCGGCAGCATCAGCAGCGGCGCGCGTCGCCGGAACACCGATATAGGATGAAAGGCGGTTTAGGACAGCCAGCCCTTTTTCATCGTCGGGAAGGTCGGCAGGGGTAACGGTTACGATCCACGCCGGAGAGTTCAGCGCCAATGGTGCGTTAAAGCGATCATAGATAACGCCGCGCGCCGCCGGAAGCGGTACTGATTGAATGGCATTTTCATTCGCGGCCTCAATAAAACGATCCCGCTGCACAAACTGGTAATCATATAGCCGTGCGATCATGATCATAAACGTAAAAATCATCACCAGCCGGAAAAAGATCAAACGCGACCCCTGAAAAGGAAGCAACCGATCTTTTTTCTTCATCTTCCATTACTCCGTCAAATTTACAGCAACACTCCGGTGCGGGGCAGCACGACGCAACGCCACCGCAAACAAACGATACACAGGTAACATTACAATCACATTCAGGAAAATAGAGGGCAGGGTCACATTCAGGATGTTATCGAACAGCGCCACTTGCCGACCTGTCAACGTAAACACCAGATATAACAGCGCGTGATAGGCAATCGTAGCGATAACGGTCAAGGGTAGCGCCAGGAAGAAGTTCCGTCGTTCCTGTTGCATCCCGACAAACCAGCCAATCACAACAAAAGTCAACGAGGACGTGCCAAGCAAATGCCCACCCGCTGCATCCAGCCAGAACCCGCCAGCAATTGCCCAGATCATCGCTTCTTCCGGTCCAGCAAAGAACGCCCAGCAGATGATCATCAACAGGACGAGATCAACACGCCCGCCGCGTACCGTCAACTCTGAAAACAGCGATGTTTGCAGCACTGCGCCGAAGAATAGCAGCAGAATGCCGAGATAACGCCCAACGACAATCATATCGGTGTGGCCTTATTGCCCCGGTACAGGCGTGCCGAGATTGGAGAGGTCGATAGGCTCGAAATTGGTAATAACGAGGACATATTCCAAACGGCTGAAATCCACTAGGCTCCGCACTTCGGCCTCCTGAAACAGACGGGAATCGTCCAGACGGGAGCTAATCACCTGACCGATGATGATCCCGCGCGGGAAGTTGCCGCCGATCCCGCTGGTGATTACGACTTCACCATCCGCCAACTTATCCGAATCCTTCACCGGAAGCGGAATGAACGTCATACGGAGATCGCCCGCTGCCGTTCCCTGAATACTGCCGGGAACGATTTGGCCTTCGGCGCGCGTATCCTGCAACCGCGCATTGACATAGCTACCGGGATCGGTGATTAGCCGCACCTGTGACGAAATCGCAGTCACGGCGGAGATGCGCCCGACCAATCCAAGTTCCGTGACTACAGGCATCCCGATGGCAATACCGTCGCGCGTACCGAGGTTGATCGTCACGGTGCGCAATAACCCCGTCGTATCGCGTCCAATCACGTCGGCACGTTTGTATTGACGTTGTGCTGTCGTTGCCCGATTGATATAGCCAAGCTGTCGCGCCATCTGCTCATAATCGGCTTTGATCTCGCGCAATTCGACCAATTCGGCTTGTAATGCGACAAAAGCCTTTTCCAGATCGGTGTTACGTTGTTGCAACGTCTGAAAATTGGACAAATCGGTAATAAAGTTACCGACACGGCGCGTCAACCCAGCGACCACGCGCTGTGCGCCGGAAACGGGAATATTCAACGCACTCCCGATAGGACTAAGCAGGCCTGTCGCACTCAGCGCCAGCACGCCGATACAGAAGAAAATAGAGACGCCGAAGATAATCAGACGGCCAGATCGCATCGTTCGCTACTCGACCTCTGGACGTATATCACGCCTACGCTTCGAGGCGTGGTCAACCACCAGGAACCAGTCAATATGTCCATTGACAACGAAGCGTTCCATAAATTCTGCGCTCAATTGATTGATCTTGGCGATATAGGCTTCTTTATATTGTTTGTCTCGCTGGCGGGCAAGTTCGTCAATAGGGCGAATGAGTTCACGATAAAGGGCATCGTCCAGCGCAATGAAATACCAGAAATCCTGTCCAGCGTATTTAAAATAATTCAACTCTGGATCGGTCTTGTGCGTTTTCAACGGCTGATTATCGTATCCATAGATACAACCATTGACCGCAATTACTGATGCGTAGCCCTGCGCTCTCAAATCACGCTTTGCATCAGCGAAATTGCCGCGCATTTTGCTAACCTGATCGGCGTTTCCCCAATTGATGCCAGACTTGATACCAACAATGTAGTAATGACCGTTTCGCTGAAATTCCAGATCGACGCTTTTCCGCTGTGATTTGAAGCCATCATAGCGATCAGCAGCCACAAAAATAGCAAATTTCTCCATGAGATCGCCAAAAACGGTTTCCTCTTGCGAGGATAAAAAAACATCTACCGCCGTGCGTATCACGTCGTTAGGAAATTCCAGATTCTTTGCTTTTAGCAGATATGGATTTTTGCGCTGCATCAATTCGTTCAAGGTAAGCGTCGTCAATCTGTTCAATCGCCCTGTAAAAAACGGCGCTACAACGTGTTCCTTCAGATAATCATGATAGCGCGCATACGCATCAGATATTGGCGGTATCATAGAAGTGGTGGCTGTTCCGGTAGAATTTGTGTCATGCGGAGATTTTCGGCGGCAAGTTTGTAATATTCTTCGTTCAACTCAACGCCAACATAATATCGCCCCAGCTCCTTCGCCACCATGCAAGTTGTCCCCGAACCGACAAAAGGATCAAGAACCAGATCACCACGTTGTGTAAACAGTTTAATGAACCATTCCGGCAGTTCGCGTGGGAATGTTGCCGAGTGTCCCTTGTTGCTGCATTCTGTAGCCAGATGCAACACATTTGTTGGGTACGCCATATCACGTCCGACCCATTTGGAAATGTTTTTGCCAAAACCACTTCCAACTTTGGATTCATCCCGGCGTTTATCTGTTTCGCTCAGGTTTTTCAGGCGGCTCTTTGCCCAATCGCCCATTGGAACCATGACAGCTTCCTGATACATCCTGAACTGCTTCTGCTTTGTAAAATGCAGACAGCGCTCCCATGAATCCCGAAAGCGGTTCGGCCATTTTCCCGGCGTGCTGTTTTTCTTGTGCCAGATATATTCCTCTGTCCACAACCAGCCTTGTTTTCTCAGGGCAAGGATCAATTCCATCACGTAGGTGTGACGTTCCCCATCAACCACCTTTTCCTTGATGTTGAGGACGAACGAGCCATCATTTTTCAGTACACGCAGAAGTTGCTGACTAATAGGCAGAAACCAATCGACATACTCATCGGGGGGAATACCGCCATAGGTTGTTTTACGGCTGTCGGCATAGGGTGGCGAGGTGACAATCAAATCAACATGCTGATCCGGCACATCGCGTAAAACATCTTTACTATCCCCCTGTAGCAATACATCCCGATAATCCATGATGACTTCCAATTACAACTAATGCTGTGTACTGCCGCGTTCGAGTCCGACCAATAGACGGCTCAGGTTATCATAATCTTCCAGGATACGCCCTGCTCCGCGTGCCACGCATGTCATCGCATCTTCGGCAACCCAAACGCGAATCTTGGCTTCTTCGGCAACACGCTCCGCCAAGCCTTTCAACTGACTGCCGCCACCTGCCAGGCAAATCCCGGATTCCATCAGATCGGCAATCAATTCCGGTGGCGTTTCGTCCAGCGCGTCACGGATCGTATCCACAATGATATTCACCGAACCGGAAAGCGCTTCACGCAGTTCAATCGAACTGATTTCCACAGTTTCCGGCAAGCCGCTGACAAGATTACGCCCCTTCATCACGAGGGTGCGTTCTTCCGGCAGAGGATACGCCGAACCGACTTCAATCTTGGCGCGCTCGGCGGTACGCTCCCCAATCAGCAGGTTATATTTATTGCGCATGTATTGGACAATATCTTCGTCCATCTCGTCGCCTGCCACGCGGATCGAACGGCTGATCACAACGCCACCCATGCTGAATACAGCAACTTCGGTTGTACCGCCGCCGATGTCGACAATCATACTGCCGCGTGTTTCCTGAATCGGCAGGCCAGCACCGACAGCAGCGGCGACGGGTTCTTCAATCAGAAACGCTTCGCGCGCACCAGCACTGATCGCCGCGTCATAAACAGCACGCTTTTCGACTTCGGTTACGCCGCTTGGAATACCGACTACAACACGCGGACGCGGAATCGGAACCCAGCTTTGTTCGTGCGCTTTACCAATGAAATAGCTCAACATCCCTTCGGTAATCTCGAATTCGGAGATCACGCCGTCGCGCAGGGGTCGCACAACGAGGATGTTAGCCGGAGCTTTGCCGCCCATTTCTTTCGCTTCCTGACCATAGGTGATCGGGCGTCGGGTTTTCTTTTCGATAGCGGCATAGGACGGTTCATTGATCACGATCCCTTTGCCGCGCACACTTACCAACGTGTTCGCAGTCCCCAGATCGATCCCAATATCCAGCGAAAACAGGCCAAAGAGCCAGTCTAACGGGCTTAACACTACGATAAAACTCCCGGATAAATGCGGTGCAACCTATACTACAACGTGCCAACGGTTCATTATAACACTACCGCCATATACGTTGCGCTACACTTTGCTTACGTGTACTTGATAATTGGGATGAGATTGTACAGAATTTAGTCTGGATTTGATACAGGCTGATAAGATTCTAAACGCAAATGTTTTTCAGATGGCGCATCATTTTCCAGCCATGTAATGACATCGGATTCATCAGGATGCCGCCAGATAATCAGTTTGATTTCGCCAATAGCACTACATTGCCTGGAAAAATAGCCGCGCGCTTTATTATCTTCGGCAAGAATCGTTTTATCGGTTGCAAGCGCGGCATCAATCAACAAACAATCTTTCAACATTGCTTCTTTATGTGATTCGTGAATTGCATTTAGTGCTTCAAGTCTATGCAATTCCTTCGCGGCGTCTTTACCGCCTTGCGCTATTTCTACAGGAATAGATTTTAATGCTTCAAATTTATAGAGCAGGCTATCAGAAATCACGAGTCGAAATACCAGTTTGCGGGCATACATTTGCGACAACCATTCGGAGGCAAATTGTGAACGATGTTTTTTCCACTCCTCGGTAATCTCAGGCGTCAGCACCAGCAAATGCCCTGCTTTGAGGATTGTTTTTAATGTGTCCCGACAATTTATGGACGTTGGATAAGTCGCATCTTCGCCACCCGCTGAACTTGCAATTGAAGTATCAACGACGAGTTTTTTGCCTGCCATTCATTTGCTTTCCGAGGGAGATTGATTTGCATACCGTGCGTCAACCGCATCCATATAGCGACTTTGGGCTTCCAGTGAAACATCTCCAAAATCTACAGGCCAATCGCCAAAACTACCGTCGCCATCAATTTCTGCGGTGGTGATTTGAGTAACGCCCTTTTGGTCACGTTCAAACCAATGCAGGCGCACTTCTGCCGTATCAAGTTTCCCCTCTGCGATCAATGTTTGAATGCCCAGCAAAAACAACGAACTATGCGTTTCGATGACCACCTGTACGCCACGTTTGACTGCATCCGCAACAACTTCTGCAAGCCGTTCCTGTGCGCGAGGATGCAAATGTAATTCGGGTTGTTCGAGATAAACGAGTTGCCCCTGTTGTGCTACATGCAGTGCAACCACAACAGGCAATGCTTGAGATACACCGAAGCCCACATCAGCGATGCTCACCAAACCTTTTACACCATCTGTATCAGGATCAGACATTCTTCCGACTTTGATTTCAACTTGGGTATCGTCTAATTTGCGCGCCTGAACTTTCCATGTTAGACCAAGCGTGCGCAAATCTTGGCCAACAGACGCCAATAATTTTCTCTTGCCATCACGTCCCCATTGAGCAAGTACGCTAGCAGCATAATTTTCAAATGTACCGGGAAAAGTGTTTTCAACGGCAGTTATGGGATAAGTGCGCTCAGGCATACCACGTAAGCCTGGGAGATGAATTATGCTTTTCAGATATGGAATAAACGCTAATCCAACACCAATTTTCGTTACATAGGAGCTGTAGATACGCATTTTAGGCTGCCATGCGGCTTCCAGTAGGCATCGCTCTCGAACAATTAGGTATTTTATATATTCTATTTGTTCAGGTTTATATTCAATTATTTCCATTATTTTTGGTATAAGTTCTAGAAGATTGTGCCTAATTGCCTCGCTTTGCATTCCAACAAAAAATGTGGAAACTACACTATTTTCCCCGACGGTCATTTCTTTCAGGGCAATTTCTTTCTTTTTATCAAGATCAAATTTTAGAGAAAGAAAATCATTTTGGCTTATCTCAAACCCAACCGTAAAAACATTTACTTGTTCATCTCCAATACTCGCGAACATCTGCTTGACGGATGTAAATTTCACATTTGGCCCATTCAGCAGCAACGGCCCCGGATCATAAGGCGCTTCGAGCGTTTGCTTAAGCAATAACAACGGTTGCATAATGCTTGATTTGCCGGAACTATTCGCACCTGCCAGAATGGTCAAGCCACCCAGTTCTATTGTGCGTTCATCACGAATCGATTTATAGCCTGCGACAGTGATTTTCTGAATACGAGGGACTTGTTCTATTTTTTTTCGGGCAGACATATCACTATCCTTAATTTGATAATTGGGATGAGATTGTACAGAATTTCCGCGTTTTGGGGTGTAATAATCTGAACCAATATTCGGACTGAGGACTCATTTTGATCCCACGAAAATATCAACGTATGATTTGGCTTAGCCTCGGCTTTTGTCTGATCGCTTTCATCGCCGTAACGCTTCTGAGTGATGTCAACCAATTGCTCAAATATGCAAGGGAATTTCCCTGGTGGATCATGCTGGTCGTCCTTGCGCTACGTGGCGTGAACTGGGCGATCCGTGCCTGGAAATGGTGGTTTTTACTTTGGGTGGTGGGTGTACGCAACCTGAAACCACGCGATGAGATCAGCACCTTTCTGGCCGGTCTGTCTCTTGCTGCCAGCCCCGGCAAGGTTGCCGAATTTTTGAAATGCTTCATCATCAAGAATATGACCGGAATGCCAGTGCCGGTGACTGTGCCAACCATCATCGCAGAGCGTACCACCGACGGCATGGCGCTCGTGCTTTGGATGGTGGTTTCGATTGCGGCGGTGGCAAATCCAACGTTCCTGCCAATAGCGCTACTTTCTATTGCAACCAATATCGCGCTGTTGGTTGTGTTGATGATTCGCCCGCTGTGTCTGGCACTGCTCGGAATTTTGCATCATATTCCGATTGTTCATAAATATACGGATATTTTCCGCACAATTTACGAGAGCAGTTTCACAATCTATAAGCCGCGAAACTGGATCATCGCAGTATCTACCGGGCTATTCAGCACCGCAACGGATGGAATCGGGATGTTCCTGATTTTGATTGCGCTTGGCAAGCCTGTCACATGGGAAACCTACTGGCTTGGCATGATGGCGGTTTGCCTGTCGGTGGTAGCGGGGTCGATCTCCGGGATGCCCGGTGGAGCAGGTGCATCGGAAGCGACAATGGGTGGCGTCTTGATTACACAAATGGGCATGTCTCCCGGTGAGGCTGGTTTTGCGACGATTCTGGCACGCTTCGTACAAAGCTGGTGGGGTGTTCTGTTTGGTTTGATGATCGCATTTCTGGATCGCAAGCGCCTGTTCCCGCCGAGTCTCGAAAAGATTATCGAAGAGGAAGAACAGGCGGCTAAACGGGCAGAGCCGATATTACAGCAACCGGGTTAGGCACTTCCCGACGCTGAGTAACGTCGGGAAAATGTCCGATTACACACTCATCATACTGGTTGGCTGCGTCAGGATCACCTGATCGCGCGCCGGACCGACGCCGATAGCCGTAACAGGAATGCCGAGGATGGATTCCAGCCGGGTGATATAGCGTAGCGCCGCGCCGGGGAGTTCTTCCAGGGTGCGCGCGCTCATGATGTTTTCCGACCAACCGGGGAGTGTTTCATAGATCGGCGTTGCACTTGCGATTTTGTCTAAATCATAGGGCAAGCGATCCGTGCGCACGCCATCAATTTCGTAGGCCGTTGCGATTTTGACTTCGGGGAAGCCGCTCAATACATCCAGCTTGTTCAGGATCAATTCCGTCAGGCCATTCACGCGCGCGGAATATTTCAGCACAACCGCATCCAGCCAGCCGCAGCGACGTGGACGCCCTGTGGTTGTCCCGAATTCGTCCCAGGGGTTTTCGCCCGTGCCGCGTAGTTTCTCGCCCAGCTCGCCCGTGAGTTCTGTTGGGAATGGACCGCTACCAACGCGCGTGCTGAATGCCTTCGCTACGCCAACGACTCGATCTACGTAACGCGGACCAAAACCCAAGCCGGTCAACGCACCGCCTGCTGTTGGCGATGAACTTGTCACGAACGGATACCAGCCATGATCGAGATCGAGCAGCGTCCCCTGTGCGCCTTCGCAAAGTACACGCTTGCCAGATTCGAGTGCATCCTGAATGAAGACAACGCCGTCGGCAAGGAATGGCGCAAGTTTGCGCGCCGCATCGACGTATGACGCGATCTTTTCCTTCGACTGTTCGATCTTTGGCAAGCCGTGAATCTTATCGAGGACTTTATCCCCTTCCTGCACAGCACGCTCAATCTGATCCCCGAAACGCTCTGAATCGCGCATAGCAGAAGCACGAATCCCGGCACGTGCGGTCTTGCTGGAATAGGCCGGACCAATGCCACGATTGGTCGTCCCGATTTTATCTGCGCCGAGTGCAGTTTCATTGGCGCTATCCAATGCAATATGGGCAGGCGTGATGATGTGGGCACGTGGATCGATAATCAAGCGATCCGGCGTGACCTTGATTCCCCCTTTGGCAAGGTCGGCAATCTCGCGCAAAACTGTCAGTGGATTGACCACTGTTCCCGGCCCAAGCACACACCGCACGCCCTCATGCAAAATCCCGGAAGGGATCAAATGCAACTTGAACGTATTATTACCAACACGCACCGTATGTCCGGCATTATCTCCGCCTGCATAACGTGCCACCACTTCCGCCTGACTCGCCAACCAGTCCGCTACCCGTCCCTTACCCTCGTCGCCCCATTGAGCGCCTACCAAAATTGAAGCTGGCATTATGTTCCCCTTTGGAGATAAGATTTACCCAGAGCGATCCGCGTCCCGGAAGCGCCCCAGCGTTCAACCTCGCCATTCGGCCCAAAAGCCAGCGCGGATTCCTTGCCAAGCGCAATCACATAATTTTCGGGATGCTGGATCAAAATTGGCTCAGTCTCTATTGTACTGGCTGGCGGGATAATGATGGAATCGTGCAGCCAGCCAAACCCCGGACGGAGTTCGCCTTTATCATTCAAATAGTACGCGCCAAGCATCGCCGCGCCTGTGCCGATTGCCAGTATGGATGCACCTTCTTCATAGGCATGTTGAATAGTTTCAATCGCTGCACCAACCAGCCCTCCACGCAATCCACCGATATTTGCTCCATCACCGAGGATGATCAGGCCTGCTTCCTTCAACTGTTCGCGGATAGTTAGATCATCTTCGGCAGTCACGTCCAGCAAGTAGCCAGACGCCGCGCCTGCATCTTCCAGAACATTCAGATGTTTGTCGCCTTCTTCAATATCAGATGCAGCGAAAATATAGACCATCGGATCGCCGGGTGGCGTTTTTTGCAGTGCCAGCGTTTCAACATCGCTGCCATGCACACCGCCCCCGGAAAGGATGATCCAGCCGCGCCCGTCGCGCCATTTGAATAAACTCGCCTGCGGCATTGGCTACTGCTCCATCAACCGATCTGATACTGCCGCACACAACAACGCTACGCCCATCGGCAGTGCATCCTCATCAATATCAAAACGTGGATGATGGTGCGGATACGTTGCGCCTTTGGCAGGGTTTGCTGACCCAACGAAGAAATACGTCCCCGGCGCGGCGTCCAGAAATAACGCCATGTCCTCGGCTGCCATTGTACGCTGCGAATCAATAAGGTTCAACGGCTTACTGAAGGGCATGGATTCAAAAATCTCACGTAAGCGAGCATTAGATTCAGCGTTATTGACTAAGGGCGGCGTCACCTGTCGCGTTTCGATTTCGGCTGTACACCCCATTGACAAAGCGATCCCATTCACGATTTCCTGCAAACGACGTTCCACCAGTGCATGTGTCTCAGGGCGGAAGGTACGGAACGTTCCGCCGAGGATGGCCTCATTTGGGATCACATTTTGCGCTTCGCCCGCATGGAACATCGTCACGGAGACAACAGCCGTATCCATACCGCTGACATTGCGACTGACGACACTTTGCAAAGCGCTCACAATATGCGCCCCTGCGATAACCGGATCGCGCGTCTGATCGGGAAGTGCAGCATGACCACCGGAACCACGAATTTTGATCGTGAACATATCCGCGCCGGCCATCGTCGGCCCTTCGGTGACGCTCACTGTGCCGATTGGCAATTCATTCCAGAGGTGCAGACCAAAACTTGCTACAGGTTCGGGCGATTGCAACGCGCCGTCCTGAATCATTGCACGCGCGCCGCTGGCGATCTCTTCGGCAGGCTGGAAAATAAATTTGATGCGTCCGTGCAGTGCATCCCGGTTTTGGGTCATCAATTTGGCGACGCCGAGCATGATGGAAGTATGCCCATCGTGTCCACAGGCGTGCATCTTGCCCGGTGTTTCGCTGGCAAAAGCTAATCCGGTGTCTTCCGTTACGGGCAGTGCATCCATATCGCAGCGTAATAAAACTGTCGGGCCGTCGTGCGTGCCTTCCAATACGCCGACAACGCCCGTTTTCCCCACCCCTGCCGTAACCTCGATCCCCAAATCGGTCAGGGTACGCGCGACAATGCCCGATGTGCGTACTTCCTGAAAAGCTGTTTCCGGGTGGCGGTGAAAGTCGCGGCGGCGCTCGATCAATTCGTCACGGAGTGATTCCGCCTGCGACACCCAATCCATCGACATAATATTTAACTCCTGAGTTGTGTCGCAATTATAACGTCAGGTTTTCACTCTGGCATTCAGCCACGAGGGAAATTTCTCTTGGTCCAAAAGCAACATTGACATTGCCATCAATTGAAAGACTGTTTCCCGTAAATTTACAGGGGATGGTGTAAATGAATGGTGTCTCATAGTAACGAAGTGTCATAGTAAACGTATCGTCGCTGACCCATACCCCGCTGGCTTTGAGGCGCGGAGGATGATAGAAGACTGCGGCTACTCCATCTTTCCACACGCTATATCCACACGAAAAATGATGTTCGCCATATTCATTGCATATCGTTACAACGCATCCGTTTTCCGAAAAATCAAACGAAATAGATTTTATTCCTTCTCCATTAGCCTGAAATTGGTAGACTCTTCCCGATATTTTTTTGCTGATTGGGGATGTGTTTGATCCCTGCGGTGGTTGAAAAGCAAGAGCAGCCGTTTTCTCTTTAAGTTGTTCCTGTGCTGCAATATCCACCGGGAGTGGCGCATCCTTCATGGCAGGCAATAGATATTCCCATGTCTTTTTCAAGGGTGGGTTCATGTCGGCTATACCGCCTGTTATCACGAGTACGGCATCCTGATCGGGCATGACGATGCAATACTGCCCAAACGCTCCATCCCCACGATAGGCATTGTGCATACAGCGCCAGAACTGATAGCCATATCCCTGATTCCATTCGTTTTCCGGGTTACTGCCATTATCTGATTGTCTGGAGGTAGCTTCCCTCACCCATGCTTCGGGCAGGATGCGCGTATCCTGCCAGACCCCGCCTTGCAGATACATCTGACCGAGGCAGGCAACATCTTCCGTTTTTACGTCCAGACCCCAACCGCCGACATTTATTCCTTTGGGATTAGAGAACCATCTTGGGTTTTCAATGCCTAGTGGCTCAAACAGGCGAGGCGTTAGATAGTCGAGCAATGTTGACCCTGTGAGTTTCTGAATAAGCGCGGATAGGATAAAGGTTGCGCCGCTGTTATAGAGAAAATGAGTGCCGGGTTCGTGTTCCACAGGCTGGGCAAAAAACGCTTTCGTCCAGTTTCCATCAGGTTCTTCCTGTATGACGCCCCCTGTATCATCGTGATGTCCTGTAACCATCGCCAACAGGTGTCGCACCCGCATCGCTCTGAGATTAGAACTAATTTCTGCTGGAAGGTCTTCGGAGAAGAAGGAAATGATCGGATCGTCAATCGTCAGAAGCCCTTCTGATACAGCAATCCCGATAGCAGTAGAAGTAAAACTTTTGCTCAGTGAGAACATCATATGCGGAAGTTCTGGCACATAGGGTTTCCACCAACCTTCGGCAATCACGTAGCCGTGTCGCAATAACATAAAACTATGAAATTCCTGAATGTTTTTGTCGACTGCGTTCAGAAAGTCGAGAATCGCAGTCGATGAAATCCCCTGTGCTTCGGGGGTATTGCGCGGCAACCGTTCTTTCATGAGATTTCCTTACGGGATCAACGAACCCGGTGGATAAGAGTGTAAGTCGGCAGGGGCAAGTTATCAACAATGCAATTTGTCGCTTTTGAGTCAAACGACAGCCTGCCCTCACAAGTTCAGAAAATCATTTATGAGAATGATGATCCCACAGTTCCAACTGCACAACTGATTATTTTTCAAATCGTCCAGCCATATAAATTGCGCCGTAAGCCCAAAATAACGCAAATCAGCGTATAGAGAGGCTCACGGCGTCGATGTATTTATCGGTAATTCAGTTAGAGCGTTTTTGCCATACTGTAATCGGTAATTTCGTAGCCGATTTCCTGATAGAGCGCCAGCGCGCCCTGATTGCTGCCAAAGACGTGTAATGCCATTTTTCCGATACCGAGCGCGCGGGCTTTCTCTTCCAATGCCAGCATTCCGGCACGCGCATAACCACGCCGCCGGAATTGCTCATAGACCAGCACGTCATAGACGAAGGCCATTCGTTGCAACCCGAAGCGCACATCGGCAAACCATAGCACACCGACATCTTCGCCAGTTTCGGTGTTATGGATTGTGTAGAGGTATTGATCAGGGGAGTTCACGCCCTGCGGGAGCAAGCGCTGAAAATCATTCCTGGAGCGTTCCAGTGCTTCTTCAGGAAGCCACGCCCCTGCCTTGACTTTTTCATTGGCGTAATCTTCAACGACAAATGCAAGCCATTCCTGATAGGTTGCCTCGGACATTGGATTTAACGTAATTGAAGTCATTTTCAGGTCGCCGCCGGAGTTTCAGTTTTTGCGGGAGGAGTTGTTGATGCCGGGGTTTCCTTCGGGCTGGATACTTCGCCATCGCTGGGAGCAGTTCCAGTGCCAGCGGCATCGGCTTTCTTTTCACCGCTGGTGGCAAGGTTTTGTTTCCCCTTGCTATCGGTGATATACCACCCCGAACCTTTAAAGACGACACCGGCAGCCTGCGGCACGCGATGAAGCGCATCATGATTACAATTTGGGCAAAGGGTTAGCGGTTCGTCTTTGAAGCTCTGCTTTGTCTCAAAATTGTAGCCGCAGTTGTCGCACAGATACTCATAGGTCGGCATACAATATGCTCCTGAAAATACACATGGGTTTGTGAAAAGGTGTACATATTTTAAACGTTGACAGGATACATGGCAATTTGGAAATCATCCCGATTTATAAGAAATGTATTCAATTTTTTGACAATGGGCATAAAAGCAAACAGACCCGGCGTAAACCGAGTCTGTCTACCTTTAGCAAAGAGTCGAGAGTTTTACGGCATTACATCCGAACGATTGAACATCCGAATTACGCCGAGCAGAACTACCGCCCCGATGAAGGCGACCAGCAAACTCCAGATATTGAAGCCTGTTACACCGGGAGCGCCGAGAAGACTAGCCAGGAAACCACCGATGAACGCGCCTACAATCCCGACGATAATATCGAGAATTGTACCCTGGCTGCGGTTGGTCTTCATCACAATGCTAGCCAACCATCCTGCAACACCGCCGATAATCAGCCACGCCAGCCATCCCATCGCATCCATGATTTTGAAATCCTTTCAATTGGTTGTTTATTCACATGCCGTAAATTTATCAGTGGCAGCGTCAATAAATCCCAAAAGCGAACTCAAAAAGCCCTAAACGTTGTTTTGGATACTCATGCAGCGTTTTCTTGTTATCGTGCGAAAAACTCCGTACAATGTTCTTCCAAATAATTTTAGTTTTGAAAGGTGCTAAAAAATGTCAAAACCCTGGTTTAAGCAATACGATACGGGCGTGCCACAATCCCTCCAACCATATCCGACGCATCCATTGCACGAATTTTTGACCCAATCTGCCAGGCGTGTCCCGGAAAGTACCGCTGTTCTGACCTCTGCCCATATTCCTGTGGCGGGACGAATTAAATCTGAATTAAAGTATAAGACTCTGGAAGCACAGGCGAATGCACTGGCGGCGGCGCTTGCCGGAATGGGCGTGAAAAAAGGGGATCGGGTGGCGATCATCATGCCAAACTGTGCGCAGTTCGTGATCGCGTTTTATGCAATCCTCAAAGCGGGGGCGATTGTCTGCGCCACCAACCCAACCTATCCCGGCCCGAAACTACGCGATCAGTTGAAAGATGCAGGCGCGACTGTTGCTATCGTCCTGAGCAAGTTCTATCCGCTGCTCAAGGAAGTTCAGGCACAAACAGACGTAAAAGAAGTCATCGTAACCAACATCAAGGAATATCTACCGCCTCTGGCTGCGATGCTGTTCACGCTGGCAAAAGAGAAAAAAGACGGGCATCGCATCGAAAAAGACCCGAAGGATCACGATTTTCAGGCGCTACTGAAACAGTATGAAGGCCAGAGCGTCAACGTAAAAGTCGAGCCGAGCGACGTTGCGATTTTCCAGTATACCGGTGGCACGACGGGTGTGCCGAAGGCCGCAATGGGAACACATGCCGCTTTGGTCGCCAACACGCTTCAATGCAAGGCATGGCTGACCTCCGGCGTTCCCGGCGAAAAAGAAGTATTTATGGCGGCAATCCCGCTATTCCACGTCTATGGTCTTGTCTCCGTCCTGAGTTTCGGGATCGGGATCGGCGCGAAACTGTTGATGGTCGCCAACCCGCGCGAGATCAAAGAAGTTTTGGATGTAATCAATGATTACAAGCCGACCCTCTACAACGGCGTTCCGGCAATGTATAACGCGATCAACATTCACCCGGATGTCCTGGCGGGCAAATATGATTTGCGTTCGATCCGCGCTTGCGTAAGTGGTTCTGCACCCCTGCCACCAGTAACAAAGCGCAAATTTGAGGAACTTACAGGCGGGAAACTCGTAGAAGGGTTTGGGATGAGCGAAACGCCCACCGCCGCGATTGTCAACCCGCTGCATGGCGAACCGCGCCTCGGCTCGATTGGCACGCCCATCTCCGATGTCGATGTGCGCATCATCAGTCTGGAAGATGGCAAGACAGAAGTCCCGGTGGGTGAAGTCGGAGAACTCATCATAACCGGACCGCAGCTTTTCAGCGGCTACTGGAACATGCCGACAGAGACAAACAATGCGCTTCGCACGTGGACAGATGGAAAGAAATGGCTGTTCACGGGCGATATTGCGCGTATGGACGAAGACGGATTTTTCTACATTGTGGATCGCAAGAAGGACATGGCGATCATTGGTGGCTTTAACGTCTATCCAACCAATGTGGAAAAAGTCCTGATGGAACACCCCGCCGTACAGGAAGCTGCCGTGGCTGCTGTTTCGCACCCGGATAAG
Organism: uncultured Anaerolineaceae bacterium; assembly: GCA_964432445.1. GTDB lineage: Bacteria > Chloroflexota > Anaerolineae > Aggregatilineales > UBA2796 > JBBRMW01. The sequence continues at coordinate 20,945 of CAYSOC010000018.1, read as the reverse complement.
CCCGGTCAGGAAGCACTCAAGGCATGGGTAATGGTCAAAGCTGGTCAAACCCTCACGCAGGATGAACTGATCAAGTTTGCCGAGGAGCGTATGGCACGCTATGAAGTGCCTACTCGTATCGAGGTCGTCACTGATTTGCCGCGTACTACCGTGGGTAAAGTGTTGCGCCGCGAACTGGTGCAGGCCGAAATGTCCAAACGTGAAAAGGATGCTCAGAAAGTCTAGCTAATCTATGAATACAGCCCTCTCGTCCAGCCTGAGTTGTATCGTTCCGATACTGATTGTCGTTCTCGTTGTCGGATCAATCTTTGTGATCTTCAGACGGATCATCTTTCTTGCCGATGAAGCAGCACTCGTTACGCTGATGTTCAACGGTCTGCGAGATGTGCTTGGGCCGCGTCGGTCTTCGTTGGGCTGCCTGATGATTGTCGGGCTGGCGGCGGGGTTTGTATTGTTCATTGTGCTGCTGTTGCTGAATGCCGGAACGTGTTTCTCACCAAATCACGTTTCGGAATTTTGCCGATTGTTTCCGGTGCTTGGACAGTAGATGCGCCGGGTATCTTTCATCCTTATCATCCTGTCGCTGATTCTGGCGGCTTGCCAACCCGGAACAGAGCAAGTTCCGCAATCTGGACGGTTGCTGTTCCAGGATCAGGACGCGAAACAGGTCTTGTGGCTGGAAAACGGTAAACGCGGTGCGCCGATTGCCGACAAGGTAGAGCGTGCGGCATTGTGTGCCAACAACGGTAGACAGGCGGTGTATTATGCAGGTACATCGTCCGAGGGGACACTCAGCTTGTTAGACACGACTGGAAACATCGCGCCAATCAAACTGGCGACAGGTGCGCCGATGGGGTGCGAGGTTTCCGGCAAGACGACCTTCAGTCCCGACGGAAAGCTGATCGTCTCTCTCGTCTATAAAGCCGGGGCGGGGTTGGGCGCAGAATATGCCACCGGGGTATTGAGCATTTTTGACGCTGCGTCGGGCAAACTGGTGAAAGAATATCCCGATACCTTGAGCTATGCCTGGCACGAAAATACGCTAAATGTCGTGACGGCGCGTATTGATGGCGAGAACATCGCCAGTGCCACGATTATTACTACCCGGATTGGCACAGAACAGCAGACCTCCTATCCTGTTCCCGCTGCCAGTGCCGATTGTACAATCGTAAATGTTCAAACGGCGCGTTATCAGGAAAAACTCTATGTTGCCATCGGAGAACGATGTACGAACCCGATAGGGTATTTTGCTACACTCTCTCAAATTACATCGCAAGGAATAATCCGGCTCAGTGATCGTAAACCTGCTGGTGGGAAATTCTACGCCGATACCAATTCACATTGGCTGCAAGCGCTGAAAGATGGCAAGACGCTGGCATGGATTGTCCCCGATGGGCGCGGCATTGAAACAGGGACGCTCTGGCGCTGGGATGCTGAAAACAAACAAGGGGAAACCTTATCGTTGTTTACCGTCACCGATCAGGTATCTACTGTATCGGGGCGACGTTTTGCACCCGATCCTGCCGGAGTGCAATTGCCCTATATCCAGCGCAATCCGCAAGGTGGCGAAACCTTGTGGGTCTGGGAGATCGCAAGCCCTGAGAGCGAACCCGCCCAGATCAACGATATGATCCGTTCCAATAAAATCACGGCGCTGACGTGGAGTAGTGACGGGTCACGACTTGGTTATCTGTTTGTCGCTGCGGATTCGCATTTGAGCTACATCGACAAACGCGGCACGCGCCGGGATGCTGTACAGGGTTCTTTTCAGAGCCTTGTACTGAGTCCAACAGGAGACTATGGATACACGGCTCAACAGGTCGGAGGCACGTACACCCTGTTTCAGTTTCGCCTGAAAGATGGTGTATCTAGTCCGCTAGTGAGCGGCGCAACGCTCCCGCCCATACCGCTGCTCGTCTCATAGTCTCACGGTAAAGATTGTCCCGCTTCCGACGGTGCTTTCGACGCTCAATAATCCGCCCTGCAATGCGGTCAGTTGGTGGGCAATGCTCAGGCCAAGACCGCTACCGGAGGCGGCTTTTCGGTTGCGTTTGCGGCTCTTATCCACGCGATAGAAACGCTCGAATAAATGGGATAGCGCTTCTGGCGGGATGCCTTGCCCATTGTCGATCACGCGAATTTTAATGGCGTCGTCTGTGCCGTTTTCAGCCCGCAGAGTGATCGCGGCTTCTGGCGGTGTATGCTGGATTGCGTTCCCGATCAGATTGCCAAGTACCTGCCGCATTCGTGGCGGATCAATGTTCACGACAGGCAACCCTGGCGGGAGTTCCAGCGCGATACGTCGATCTTCCTGTTCCGCGACGGTGCGCCACTGGCGATGTACACTTTCCAGGAAGATCGTCAGATCGGTGGGTTCCATCTGTATCGGGAATTGCCCCGCATCAATCAATGAGAGGGTATGCAGATCATCCACCAGACGACTCAGCCACTCCACCTCATCTTGCAGACTCTGCGCGGATTGTTCCGGCGTCTGCAAACCCGCCTTGATCCCTTCGATTTCCAGTGTCATCACGCTGAGAGGCGTTCGGAGATCGTGGGCAATGTCCGCGATCATCTGCTTCCGAAGCTGCTGTTGCCGGGTCAGATCGTCTGCCATCTGGTTGAAAGCATGTGTCAGTTCCGCGAGTTCATCCCTGCCACGCGCCGGAACGGGTAGCCAGCGGCCTGTTGCCAGCCCGCGTACCCCACCCATCAGAGCAGAGACGGGCGCAACCAGACGCCCGGAAAACCACAATCCCAGCATCAGCGCAACTACAACCGACAGCAATGACGACAGGATCAATGAACGGTTCACGCCGTCCAGAAGTGCTTGCTGCGATGGGTCGATTGCGCCAAGTGCCGCGCCGATCACGACTATGCCAACAACCTTCCTGTCTTCCGAGTAGATAGCAAGCCCTTTGGAAAGTGTTTCCAGCGTGAGCGTTTGCCCGGTCATTTCCGATGAGTTGGCAGCAATGACCGTCCCTTTCGGATCAGCCAGGATAATCAAATCGGGTGAAGGGGAAGCAAGGGGTGGAACATTCCCGCCTGGGTTTACTCCCGGCGGTAAAGCCGTCGGCGGTGGATTATTTTGATTATTGTTGGGATTGCGATTTGGGCCAATCTGGTTAAAGCAGGCGTTACGCAAAAACGGATCGTTGAAAACAGACTCAACGCCTGTCCATGAGCGATCATTTTGGCGATAATAGCCGGAAAAGCGTCCGACCAGACAATTTGCCGTGCGCGTTGTCGCATTAGACACCAGGACTGTCAGGCCATATTCTGCCGCGCTCCGTGTGATCAACCCCACCACCAGGATCGGGATAATCAAGACTGGCAGGTAGCTCAAAATAACCTGTGCGCGCAACCTCATGGTCAGCCTCCCGCAAACCGATAGCCAATACCAAATACGGTTTGGATATAGATCGGGTTTTGCATATCCACTTCGATCTTCTTGCGAATGTTGCGAACATGCGCGTCGATGGTGCGTTCATAGGCTGCGTAATCATAGCCCATCGCCTCGGTGATTAGTTGCTCGCGTGTGAAGGCGATGCCGGGGCGCTTCATCAGCGTTTCGAGGATTTGAAACTCGGTGGGCGTTAGCGTGACAGGTGAACCCTTTAACGTACACATGCGCGCTGCTGGATTCAACGCCAGATCGCCATAAACCAGCGATTTGGGTTCGTTCGGCGTGAGCATCCCCTGTGCGCGACGGAGAAAGGCACGAATCCGCGCAATGACTTCGCGGGGGTTGAATGGCTTGGTGATGTAATCATCTGCGCCGACTTCCAGCCCAATCAACCGATCCGTGTCCTCAACGCGCGCCGTCAACATGAGAATCAGCACATCGGAACGCTTGCGGATGACGCGGCACACGTCCAACCCATCCATATCCGGCAGCATCAGGTCGAGCAGGACAATATCCGGCTGAATTTCGCCAGCCAGCCGCAGTCCATCTTTGCCATTGCCTGTGGTGATAACTTCAAAATTGGCCTGTCGGAGAAACGTCGCCAGCCACGAAGCGATTTTATCCTCATCTTCGATGATCAGGACACGGGCGGGTCTGGTTGGGGGTGTGGCAGTCATGTGTCAGCCTTTTATCGATCAAAGAGGGCGCGTCAACATACGCGCCCTGTAACAATTACTCTTCGATAATTTCGACAGAGTTCAGCTTATCGCCGGGCTTCGGGTCACGTCCTGGGTCGCGCTCACGGATCGTCATCAGCACTTTCAAGCTGTTCGGATCGGTGATCTGCCCGAATACAGCGTGCTTGCCATCGAGGTGAGGGGTCGCCTGATGGGTGATAAAGAACTGCGAACCGTTGGTATTTGCGCCAGCGTTCGCCATACTCAAGACACCGGGGCCGCTGTGCTTCAGCTTGAGCGCGCCCGGTTCATCGTTCCACTTGTAGCCGGGGCCACCTGTACCCGTGCCGAGCGGATCACCACCCTGTACCATGAAATTTCGGATAACACGGTGGAAGGTCGTTCCGTTATAGAAACCATCGCGCGCCAAAAACACAAAGTTGTTGACGGTAATAGGGGCTTCTTTCGCATATAGTTCAACCCGAATATCGCCGCGCTCGGTGTGGAAAACGGCTGCATATTTCTTGTTCGGATCAATCGCCAGTTCTGGCGCTCTTGGATAGCTCTTTGGCATTGCTGCTTTACTCCTTGTTGCACTACACACATTAGCAGAAACAGGCCAGTCAGTCAAATATGTACTGGCTGGGGAAGTTTCAGAACACGCCGCATGATATATAGGCAAATCAGGGCGAACAGTTCCGAAAACAGCGCCGCTACTGCCGCGCCCTGTACGCCTATCTGTGGCAACAGCCACAGGTTCAAGCCAATATTGATCGCCAGACTGATTGCACGAATCAGGAGAACAATCAATTGTTGATGTTCAATTACGAGCAACTGGCTATACAGGTTGCCGGCCATGACCGGGAGCGTATGCCAGATCAGGACTGAAAGCACGGTTGCCGTTTGCACATAGCCCGGAAACAGCAAACTGGCAAGCAACGGCGCAAAAATTGAAATCCCTAACACGATTGGCAGAGATACACCAAGCGTCATCAATACGAGTTTATCTACCAGACCGCGCAATCGTTCCGGTGCATCGTGCGCCATACGTGACATCATTGGAAACAACGCTACCAGAATCGTTGTACTCAACAATTCCGTGACGCCAAAAACAACGACAAACGCAGCAGTCAGGTATCCGGCTTCCTTTTCACCAACGCGCGCCAGCACAATCGCCTTATCAACGTGCTGATAAGCGGTTTTCATGAAATTACCCGCCATGATAGGCCAACCGCCGATCATGAAGTGGCGGGCAATATCCCGATCAAAAGGCCATTCGGCACGCAATCCACTCTGTCGCGCAGCGAACCAGTGCATGATCCAGCGCATGATTCCAGCAAGGATGGTGGCGATATACAGCCCTGCAAGTCCGCCGCCCGTCGCCAGTGCCGCGAATACAAAACCAATTAGCATCAGGATATGCAGGATAGCGATAATACTGGTCGCTACCATGCGTTCGGCGGCGATCAACTGGCTGTAATAGATATTGCCGAGCGCATCAGTAATCAAACTGATCGAAGCCAATGCAAGGAGTAGCCGTGTCGGGGTGTCATAATCAAAAAACAGGCCGACGCCAACAAGCCCAATCATGCCGAGAACGGCAAGTACAGGCTGCAAAATCAGCGCTGTTGAAAGATATTTTCGGGCGCGTTCGGGACGCTGTGGCACATCGCGCAGGACAAGCAACCCGATCCCGAATTCCGGGATTGTCGCGGCGGTGGCGATCAGTCCGCCGATTGTGCCATAAATACCAAAGCTGGCGGGGTCGAGCAACCGCGCCAGCATAAGTACCCACCCAAACTGTATCCCGCGAGAGAGCATTGTGGAGAATGCAATAGCAGCAGCGTTGCGTGCGGTACGATTACGGATTGTATTTTGGAGGCGTGTGATCAAAACCAGGGATTACATCTCACAATCTCAAGAGGTAAAAATGTCCCGACAACTTCAACGCCGGGAGTAGAATTTAAGGCATCACCGCGATGACTTCCACTTCGATCAGCACGCCGCGCGGCAGATTCAGGTTGCCGACAGTGGTGCGCGCGGGCGGTTGATCGCCAAAATATTTGCTATAGACTTCGTTCATCGCTGCGAAGTCATCCATCGAATGTAAAAACACAGTGGATTTCACAACATTCGCGTAGGATGCCCCTGCCGCTTCCAGCAGTCCACCGATATTTTTCATCACGCGCTCGGTCTGTACGGTAATATCGCCTTCGATTACCTGCTTCGTAGCAGGGTCGAGCGGAATCTGACCGGAACAGAACACGAAACCATTTGCAATAATTGCCTGTGAATACGGCCCAATCGCGGCGGGCGCATTGGGAGTCGAAACAACCTGACGAGTCATGGATACCATTCTCCCTTGAAGCGAAACGATGCTTGAGAATAATTTTTGACAGCCTGCTGAATACGTGTCCGATGCCGTCCCAGAAATGAATTCGGTAAAGCATCTACCGGGAAATAGCGCAGATCGAGCGATTCATCCTGATCGAGTCGCAGCGTGCCACCAACGACACTACAAACAAATGCAATGCTGATCACCGCCACCTTATCACCATTAGGATAAGTGTACATTGAGTCTTCGCCACCATAGACGCCCACTACGCGCTCCGGGACGACTTCCAGCCCGGTTTCCTCGCGTACTTCGCGTACAACCGCATCGGCGGGGTCTTCGCCGGGGTCGATTGCGCCACCGGGCATTCCCCACAATTTGTTATCGCTACGCTGCTGGAGCAGGACTTCGCCTTTTTCGTTGAGGATAATTGCGGCAACACCTGGCGTCATGATCAGCGATGTGCCAACTTTGGAGCGCAAATCTGCGATGTATTGTGACATTCCCATTTATCTATCTCCTGACCGCTATACACCTCGATCTATGAACTTGCTCACAGATCGAAAAATAATTTGGGCGGTCTCGATTGACTACCCATTATATGCGTTAGCTCATCAGAGGAATGATTTCGGTGGGTGTTGGTAAGCTGACCGCACCCGGCAGACGCGCCTGCATCGACCAGGGGCCTGTCCATGTTACTTCAACATTGACAACATCGCCCTTGCGTTCCCGCGCGTTGTCCTCGAAGAAGACGATCTTGTTTTGCGGTGTGCGTCCGCGCCACTTGTCGCCCTGCTTCTCTTCGACCAGGACTTCTACAGTCTTGCCGAGCCACTGCGCATTGATCTCTGCGCTGACGCCTGCCTGCAATTCGTCGATCAGGATACGGCGGCGTTCCTTCTCATCTTCGGTAACATCGTCTTCCATCGTGCGGAGGCTGAGCGTATGCGGGCGTGGGCTGTACTTGGCAAGGTGTACCTTATCCAGCTTGAGGTCAGCCAGCAGATCATAGGTATCCTGAAATTGTGTGTCCGTTTCGCCGCAGAAGCCAACGATAATATCGGTGTGAATAGCGACATTGGGGATACGATCCCGGATTTTGGTGATCAGTTTCCGATAATCAGCTTGCGTATAGCCACGCTTCATACGCTCCAGTACCTGATCATTGCCAGCCTGTGCAGGTACTTCGATTTGTGGCATCACGTGTGGCAGTTTCGCGACAGTATCCAACAGCTTGTCGGACATCCAGTTCGGGTGGCTGGTCAGGAAGCGAATACGCTCCAATCCTTCACCGACGCCAACATCATGAGTGATACGCAGCAAATCCGCCAAATCCGGGCCATCAGGAATATCCTTACCATAGCGGTCTACAATCTGACCGAGGAAGGTAATTTCCTTCACGCCTTGACGTACCAGACTGCGTACTTCAGAGACGATTTCCCCAACCGGGCGCGAACGCTCAACGCCGCGACGGAACGGAATAATACAGAAACTGCACGCATGAGAACAGCCATAAACCACTGGGACAAACGCCGAAATCAGATTGCCGCGTTCACGCTCTGGCAGCAGGATCATGTGATCGGGTTCTTCATCCTGAATCGCGTCGCGGAGCGCGCGTTCGGATTGTTCCGCCTGAATCGCCAACGGATCGTACAGGCCTTTTTCGGTGAGGAAGTTCACCATCGGGGCAGGTTCAGACGGCGGCATAAACACATCCACAAACGGCAGTTGTTTACGCAGACGCAACTGGTCGCGCACGCCAACAAGACAGCCCATGACGCCAATCACCTTATCTGGCTGTTTGATCTTTTCCTGTCGCAATCGATAGAGCCGCCCCATCGCCTTATCTTCGGCGCTCTGGCGTACCACGCAGGTATTCACCACCCATACATCGGCGTTATCGGCGTCCGGCGCGGCAGAATAGCCTAATTTCTCCAACTCACTCGCCAGACGTTGCGAATCGGCTTCGTTCATCTGGCAACCCAATGTCCAGATATGGTATGTGCGGTTCATGTATGTACCCTCGCCAGGAATTAGCGCGATTGTATCATATAGAGGGCGGTGGGTGAAGGATGGGCGGCAGCGTGCGTTGAATATCGAGACTGGCTTATTCGGCTTCAACCACAGGTTGATCGGTTGTATCTTTCAATGGCCCGGTTTGCCGACTTTGTTCAGCGAATCGAGTGGCAAAAGTTGTGATTTGCGAAAGGCTGACAGGTTTCAACAAGACCAAATCTGCAAGTTCTTCCACGAGTTCACTTTGCGTGATTGTCCCGCTTGCTGTCGCCATGATCACTTTCATATTGACAAGTTCCGGGTTGTTGCGGATTCCCTGCAAAATATCCAACCCGTTAACGACGGGCATGTTCATATCGAGGATAACAATATCCGGGCGTTCTTTCTCGATTTCCGCGAGGGCGATTGTGCTATCCGTTATCGGTCTGGCGATAAAACCTGCATGGCGCATGGCAATCGAAAATGCTGTTGCCAACCCGATGTCGTCATCAACAACAATTGCGCTAGGTTGCCTCATGTGTTTTTTCTTCCTTGACTTTTTTAGAAGCGGGGACGACAGCGGGCAGAGTGAACCAGAAAGTGCTGCCTTCGTTTGGTTTGCTTTCGACACCTATAGTAACATTTAATGTTTGATCATTCGATTGATGATCGAGAGACCAGGCTCTTCGACTTCAACCGGGTACAGACATCGCTGAATTGGGATTATTCAAGTTTTGGAAGATGGAACATTATGAACCTTTTATGTAGCTTCTGTATGTTGCTGGAATTATATAACAATTTGATTATGAGATACACAAACGAATAGCAATAGCACAAAAGAACGCGGTAAAGATAGAGTAACCGTTCCTTGACCGCACGCGCCGAATCGTGTCAAATAGGATTTGGGAAGATTTACCCCTCATAAAATCTTCCCACACTATGACGAGGTGCTGCCATGTTTGTCGAAAAACTACATTATTTAGAGGAAAACCTCGAACAACTCCGCGAATCGGGATTGTTCAACCACATCCGCACGATTGAAAGTGCCATCGACGCGCACATCACAATCGACGGAAAGTCTTATCTGAATCTCACCAGCAACAATTACCTGGGCTTTGCTAATCATCCACGCTTGAAGGAGGCCGCCAAACGCGCCATCGATCAATATGGAATCGGGCCGGCAGCAGTGCGTTCGATTGCCGGAACAACCACCCTGCATAACGAACTGGAAAACCGCCTTGCGGAATTTAAACATGCCGAAGCCGCGATCACTTTTCAGGGTGGTTTCATGGCAAATCTGGCGACGATCCCGTCGCTCGTTTCGGATGGCGACACAATCTTTTCCGATGAACTCAACCACGCCAGCATTATCGACGGTTGCCGCCTGAGCCGCGCCAAAGTCATCCGCTACGCCCACAACAACCCGGATGATCTGGATCAGAAAATCCGAGAAGCCGCAGGAACATACAAACGCGGTTTGATCATCTCCGATGGCGTGTTCAGTATGGATGGCGATATTGCGCCACTGCCCGCGCTGGTTGAAGTCGCCAACAAGCATAACATCCTGCTCATGGCAGACGATGCACACGGCGAAGGCGTTCTCGGTAAAGGCGGGCGCGGGATCGTTGATCATTTCGATCTGCATGGCAAAATCGATGTTGAAGTTGGAACACTCAGCAAAGCGTTTGGCGTAGTTGGCGGGATTGTCGCCGGAAAGCGTTCCATCATCGACTGGATGCGGCAGCGGGCGCGTCCGTTTCTGTTCAGTAGCGCGATGACTATCCCGGATGTGGCGGCGTGCCTCGAAGCCGTGAATATTCTGGAAGAGAGTACCACGCAGGTAGAACAACTTTGGACAAATGCGCGAACTATGAAGCAAGGGCTGCAAGCGGCGGGATTCAATACCGGGCGCAGTGAAACGCCCATCGTTCCGGTGATCATCGGTGACGCGAAGCTGACCCAACAGTTCAGTCGTGCGCTATTCGACGAAGGCATTTTCGTGATGCCCATCGTTTTCCCGACAGTACCACAAGGTACGGCACGGGTGCGTGTGATGAACAGCGCCACACATACCAAAGAGGATATACAGACCGCAATCGCAACATTTACGCGCGTCGGCAAAGCACTCCAGATTATTCAGTAGGTGAGAATAATGAGCAAAACACGCACTCCCAACGCTCGACCCGGTATCCTGATCACTGGTGCGAATGGCGAAATCGGGCAAAGCCTGATTCACTGGTTCAAGGCAAACGCCCCGGAAAAACCGATTATCGCACTCGATGTCCAACCCTTGATGGAATCGCTCCGTCCGCTGATTTCGCTGGCTATCAAAGCCGATATTACCGATCCCGCCAGTTATGAACCCATGTTGATTGATTCTCATATCGACACCATCTTTCATCTTGCAGCGCTCCTCTCCACCACAGCGGAACGCAACCCGCCGCTAGGACATCGGGTGAATGTCGATGGAACATTCAACCTGCTCAATCTGGCGATGGAGATCAGCAAGCGGCATAGCCACGCGGCGAAGTTCATCTTCCCCAGTTCGATTGCGGTACACGGGATCAAACAGAAGCGGAACGATGAAGCCGTGCGCGAGGATGATTACCTGTCACCTTCAACGATGTACGGGATAAATAAACTCTACTGTGAGGATTTGGGTGGATATTACTCCGATCACTATGGCAAGACATGGGAAAATCCGCCACCCGGCGTCGATTTCCGCTGTGTGCGCTTCCCCGGCATTATCAGTGCCGATACGACCCCCACCGGGGGTACAAGCGACTATGCACCGGAGATGATCCACGCCGCAGCACAGGGCAAATCCTATCACTGTTTCGTGAACGAAAAGACGACAATCCCGTTTATGACAATGCCGGATGCACTCAACGCACTCATTCACCTTTCGGAAGCACCGTTGGAAAACCTCTTGCGCCGTGTTTATAACGTGACCGGGTTTTCCATTTCGGCGGGCGAGATCGCACAGGTGGTGCGGGAAGCCTTCCCGGATTGCCAGATTGACTTTGCGCCGAACCCGGCACGTCAGCAGATTGTGGATAGCTGGCCTGCGTTGCTAGACGATACTCCAGCCCGAAAGGATTGGGGTTGGCAGCCTCAACACGATGTACATTCAGCCTTCGCAGACTATCTGATCCCGCGTATCAGCCAACACTATCGGGTACACATCGGACACTAGGCCGATTGCATAATAGGTTGGTTGCTCATTGCATTGATAAAACTGCCCGCCGATGAAAACCGTTCGGCGGGTTCTTTGGCGAGGGCGCGCAGGATTGCACGAGAAACAGACTCACTCAATGCGGGATTCAACTTACGTGGATCAGTTGGCGGCTTTTGCAAATGCGCAAGGACGAGCGCCCCAGCGTTGCCGCCAGTGAAGGGCAACTGTCCCGCCAACATCTGATAGGCCACTACCCCAAGCGCATAAATATCGGCGCGTCCATCTGCCGCCGCTGACGATAGAATTTGTTCCGGCGCGATGTAATCCAGCGTGCCAAGCGTCCCGGTGCTGGTCAAGCCAGAGCTACTCTCCAGAATGCGTGCGATCCCAAAATCCATCAGAATCGGGCGAACGGTGGGCAGCCCCGGCGCGGCTGCCGTGATCGGTTGCAGGATGATATTCGATGGCTTGATGTCCCGATGTACTACACCCTGTTGATGGGCATAATCCAGTGCTTCCGCAAGCCCGGACAGGATCGGCATGGTTTCATCCAACGGTATAGGCGTACCTGCCTGAATCCGTTGTGCCAATGTTTGTCCAGCGAGATATTCCATGACCATGTAATAGGTTTGATCCTGCACACCGAAATCATAAAGCTGGACAATATTCGGGTGACGCAGACGGGCAACGGTTTGCGCCTCGCGCTCGAACCGCAACCGGAACGCTTCGTTATCGGCCAGATTCGAGGGCAGGACTTTGATCGCCACCGGACGATCAAGCTGGGTATGCCGTCCGCGATAGACTTCTGCCATGCCGCCACGCCCGATCAATTCCTGCACTTCATAGACACCGAACTGGCGACTGTTCAAGCTGGACGGTGTTGCCAGTTGTTGCGCTTCTTTTGTCTCCTTCCGGTACACCTTTTCCAGATATTTTGGATAAAAGCGTTTGTCGATGAAATGAGTCAAGCGTTGCCGCAGTGGATTAAATGTGATTGCGACTGCGACGGACGCCAGTGCTACCGCCAGGCCAGATTGTTCACCGCCCGTAACCATACGCGCCGCCTGTTGTACCGCTAATACCGCGCCGACAAATACGACAACCAATCCCCCTGTAACGAGTGTCCCGGTCAGCGTTCGGCTGATCATCAGGTCGATTTCCCACAACCGATAGCGGAGTAGAGCAATCGTCAAGCTGATTGGAATCAACAGCAACGCCACATAACGCAGAACAACGATGAAATAAATCAGCGTAACGCGGGACGGCAACGCCCAATTAGTGAGGATGCCCGTTTCGCTCAACACCGTTTCAGTGGCGATCAGGCTGGCATAAAACAACAGGGCGCAGGACGAACCAAAGATTACGATTTTGGTTTGCTGGCGTTGTGCGGCTGTCGAATGGCGCTGATAGCGGATGATTTGGGCAATTGCTGACACTGCGAAGAGTCCCAGTATGACCGCAATTGAGCTATTCCATGGCCAGATCAGCATTGGGTTAATCGCCGGAAAAATAACCCATAGGGCAAACACTGCCAGCATCACCCATGAAAATGGGCGCGTCCACTTCGGAACATAGCGCCCGTCGGGAAATGTATTGAAAAACAAAATCAGGGCTGCCATCCCGCCGAGAAAAACGATCATGCCGATGTGCGATGCGCTCTCCGAGGATTGCATCAATTGAATGATCGGCGTTGGTGAAGCAGCACCAAATAACAGCAGCGCCAGCGCGGTGAAAGTCGCCATCCGTTCGCCGGGCTTGCGCCAGAATAGAAAGATAGAAAGCGCAAGGAAGAAGCCGAAATAGAGAATATCCACAACGACGAAAAACGTGGCGCATCCTTCGCGCGTCCAGCCAATCGAAGCGACTGAATTTGGCCCACAAAATGAGGTTAGGCGAAGCGTCCAGGATAGCGGCAAACCAGCAGCAAATACGATACAGACAAATACTGTCAGTGCCAGCCATGCCACGACAATCACCGGGCGCGGCAAACCCAGCGGGGTTTGTGTCCCGGTGCGGGATTCGGTTGAAATGATTACGGTTGCGTCGCTCATCATGATATTCCTGAACTACGCAGATCGTACCTGAAAAGTTGTAGAAACGTTAGCCCGAACGCTGGTCAGATTGCATCAAATGTTCTATAAGAACTTGTCGAAAACGTTCCGGAGATTGCTCGTGGATAGCATGTCCGATGTTCTCGAAAATTTCCAAACGTCCCAACCCCGGCTTGAGTTTGCTGATAAATTCCTGCGCTGTGGAAATTGGGTTGAGCGTGTCTTTTGTGCCGAGCATAATCAGGACAGGGCAATCAATCTTGTGGGCGTCGTTGTGGCTGATGTCTCCGCCTGTTTCTGTGACTTCGACCAGCGCGCGTACCCAATCGTTGACCATTTGCTCCCAATACATCCCCTGGCGGGCGCGCATTTGATCGTTGACCCATGTGGGAGGAAGGTGGGATTCAATGCGGGCGCGCATGTTTGGGCCATAATAGCCAACAGCACCCCACTCCGCCGCCGAACGCAGCGGCATTATCTCTGCAAGGCACAACGTTACTTCGCCACCATCGCTGAAACCGAGAACATGAGGTTTTTCGATACCGAGTGCCGCACAAAAGGCTTTCATATCCTCGGCATCCCGGCGGTAAAAATCGCGTGGATAGGTGCGCGGCTTCGGCTGACTCTGCGAATAGCCGCGCAGGTCGGGCGCAATCACGCGATATTTTGTTGCCAGCCAATCCAGTTCGGCGCTGGTATCGGAACGCCCACTGCCTAAAAAGCCATGCAAAAACAGCAACGGGTAGCCGCTACCAATATCTTCGTAATAAAATGTCGCATCGTTGACGGTCAAGAAAGGCATAACAAGCCTCAATAGTGATCGAGGCACATAGTAGCGATTGTTACTATGATTGGCAAAATTTCACAGCATATAAAACTAAAATGGGCAGGTCAACCGCCTGCCCACTTGTGAACCCGGATAAGTTAGAGGTTAGCTTCCACTATTCAGGGTAGCGGTGATTTGTCCGGTGATGCTTTGCTTGCTGGCCTTCTCTTCACGTGGTGCGCCAACCGGGAATTGGGATGCAGATTCTCCGGTTGTCAGCTTCTTTGCGTCTTTTGTAACGTCAATCGGCGCGGCATCCAGCGGCAAGGCAGGAGCGCTGTACAACCCCGGATTTTTGCCCACATTCGCTGTGAAAATAATGGTTGTACTGTTGCAATCCCATGTTGGGGCATAACTGGCAGTAGTTGAAGCCGTGACCTGCCGTGTCTTTTTGGTATTCAAATCGTAGATATAGACACTTGGTACGTTATCTTTTGTGCCTTGATAGGTCAACATTTTGCCATCGGGCGAGAAACTCTGATTGGCAGCAACCAGTCCCGTCCCGGAAATCAGTTGTACGCCAGAACCATCAGCATTCGCCGTATAAAGCTGTGCTGTCTTGCTGTCGCCACGTAGCGACAGGAATGAAATTGTCTTGCCATCCGGGGAATAGACCGGATCGCTATCGACGCCTTTGCCATCACTAATCTTCGTGATTTTGGCAGATTCCACGTCGATTTCGACAAGTTGCAGTTTGCCATCCTTGAAACTCTGATAGAGTGCTTTTTTGCCATCGGGCGACCAAATCGGGGTCAGATCGTTAGCAGGGCTATCGGTGAGTTGCTCCTCTTCGCCCTTTTCTACGTCGAAGATGAATAAATCCCAGTTGCCTTTGCGGATCGATTCGTAGATCAGCTTTTTGCCATCCGGTGACCAGATTGGAGCCAGGTCAACAGCGAAACTGTTATACGTGATGCGCTGCGGTTCACCCGTGCCATCCGTACTGGTGACATAAACTTCCCAGTTGCCATCCCGATCCGAGGTAAACGCCATTGAGCGCCGATCCGGGGAAAGCGATGGGCCAAGATTATTGGTATCCTGTCCGCCTCGGCTCAGGTTCAGTGTTTTGTTGTCGCCGCTCCAGCGGAAGATTTCCCAGTTTCCGGTTTGATTGGTGTGATAGGCATACCAGTCTTCGCAGGTGTTCACGGCTGCACCAGAAAGGTTCACGCGCGCCATAATCGCACTCCAGCGCTTGCGTTGCAGGGTCGATGTATCTGGCGGGCAATTGGACGTGTTAATCATAGGGAACGCAGCAGCACCATTGGTCGATTGACGCACCACAACGCCGCAGTCGGGACGTGGCCCGGTGGGGGTGGCTTGTACGACCTGTGTGGTTGGGACGGGCGCTTTGACGGTTGTAAAACTCGTGATGAGGATCAGTCCGATCCCCAAAACGACGACCACCGCCGCGATTCCCAATATCATTTGTTGTTTGGCTTTGCTGCGCATTTCTGATTCCCTGAATGTGAGTATCTATGAGTTATGTCGCCAGCGTACCGCAAAAAGCGCCGAATTGGGCTGGTACGCATGGACTAGCAGTATCAATTTTTAATGAATTTTTATCATTTAGGCAATACAAAACTATACCAGGATATTGGTAAATCTACTCATCATTGCAATTTTGCTGTGCGCGGTGAGGGGGTCGAACCCTCATGCCTTTCGGCGCAAAATTTTAAGTTTCGTGTGTATACCAGTTCCACCAACCGCGCGAACCTATAACATCAAATTTTATATGATGAGTTGAATAATTGCTATCCTGAGTAATCGGAACGGGATAAACCCTGTCGAAAAATGCAATTTCTGCTTTCTGCATAAAATAAATCATACTTTGGGCGGATTGCACGAAATCGTTTTCATCTCCCGGCGTTACGGCCTCCATCACTGATATACTTGGGCTATCTCCGCATAAATGCGGAACAATATCGGTTTTCAAAGGATTTTGTTACTGTGAAAAAGTTTTTGATCACCCTGCTGGCATTAACATTGTTGGTTACGGCGATCCAGCATCCAGATGTTTCGCGCGCCGAGGAAACCCCGGAAGCACGCGCCAAAGCACTCCTTGCCCAAATGACGCTCGAAGAGAAAATCGGGCAGATGACACTGATTGAAAAAGATAGCCTGAAAGACCCGAACGACGTTACCAAATATATGCTTGGTGGCGTCCTCAGCGGGGGTGGTGGATCACCACGCCCGAACGATGCCAAAAACTGGGCAGCGATGGTCGATGGCTTCCAGAAGAAGGCTCTCGAAACGCGCCTGAAAATCCCGATGATCTATGGCGT
Organism: uncultured Anaerolineaceae bacterium; assembly: GCA_964432445.1. Taxonomy (GTDB): domain Bacteria; phylum Chloroflexota; class Anaerolineae; order Aggregatilineales; family UBA2796; genus JBBRMW01. Next base: position 4,192 of record CAYSOC010000018.1, on the reverse strand, counting down.
TGATGCCGTACACGGGCATGGTAATCTGTATGGCGCAACAATTTTCCCACACAATATCGGTCTCGGTGCGGCAAACGATCCAGCATTAATGGAAAAAATCGGGCGTGCCACCGCCGAAGAGATGATCGCTACCGGGATTTACTGGAACTATGCGCCTGTGCTGGCGGTCTTGCAGGATGCGCGCTGGGGTCGTGCCTATGAATCCTATAGCGAAAACACAGAGATTGTTTCCAAATTGGCATCGGCTTACATCAAAGGTTTGTTAGCGGGTGGTGTCCAGCCAACCGCCAAGCACTTTGTTGGCGATGGCGGTGCGGCGTGGGGAACATCCAAAACAGATAACTACAAAATCGATCAGGGCGTGACCGCTGGCGACGAAGCATATCTGCGCAAAGTCCACCTGCCGCCATACAAGGCGGCAATTGATGCGGGTGCGGAAACGGTGATGGTGTCATTCTCCAGTTTTGGCGGGATGAAGATGCACGCCAACAAGTACCTGATAACCGATGTCCTCAAGGGTGAACTCGGCTTCAAGGGCTTTGTTGTGAGCGACTGGGGCGCATTCGATCAAATCCCCGGTACGCCCTATGAACAAACCGTTATTGCTGTGAATGCCGGAACTGATATGAATATGGTTCCGTATAAAGCCGAACCGTTCATTTCCAATGTGAAAAAGGCGGTTGAAAAGGGGGATATTCCACAGAGCCGTATCGATGATGCTGTGCTGCGCATCCTCACCGTGAAATATCGTATGGGCTTGTTTGACCACCCGATGAGCGATCCCGCCAAACTGGATACTGTCGGCAGCAAGGAACACCGTGCTTTGGCACGCGAAGCCGTCACTAAAACTCTGGTTCTGCTGCAAAACGAGAACAATGCTCTGCCTATCAGCAAATCGCAGAAAGTGCTTGTCGCGGGGCGTCACGCCAACGATATTGGCTTGCAATCCGGTGGCTGGACAATCCAATGGCAAGGCGAAGAAGGCAATATTCAGCCGGGTACAACCATCCTGAAAGGTATTCAGGATTTGATCGGCGCGGATAACGTCAAATATGATAAGTTCGGCAATTTCACAGACAAGGCCGATGTCGGGATCGTTGTTCTCGGTGAACAACCCTATGCCGAAGGGCGTGGCGATGATGGTTCGCTGACGTTGAACGGTCAGGATGTGCGGATGCTCAAGCGGGTACGCGAACAGGTCAAAACTTTGATTGTTGTTATCATATCGGGGCGTCCGATCTCGCTTGGCGATACGCTGACCACAGCCGATGCAGTGGTCGCGGCGTGGCTGCCCGGCACGGAAGGCGCGGGCGTTTCCGATGTCCTGTTCGGAGATAAGCCATTTACCGGGAAACTCCCGGTAAGCTGGCAGGCAGGCGCGGATCAGCTTCCCTTTGATTTCACGAAGAAGCCGGAGGGTGACGCTGCTCCTGAATTCGAGTTTGGGTTCGGGCTGACGAAGTAGAGACAGGTCTAATCCCGGTGCGGCAACATCTGCGCCGGGAACGATATTTTCATCGCCACTTTAAATCTTTTAAATTCCGTTCGCTGAAAATTTTTTACAGTAACATGATTGAGAGTTTACTTTTTGGGTGCATTTTTATAATTATTCAAGATGCTTTGCTCAAAAAGGAACACCCGATGCAACATCGTTCTACAGCCTTCTTTGCCGTCCTGTTTGTCGTAACTCTGCTACTCGTTAGTAGTCTTGGCACTGTCGATACCCACGCTGCGGCTCCAACCCGTAACGCACAGCGCACCATCACCAAGCCTTCCGTAACTGCTGGTGGCAACCTGACCGGGACAATTTCTGCCTATAGCACCCACATTTCCGCAACGACCACTGCATTTGCACGCAATCGGGCAGGCACGGCGACAGCCCTCAAAGGAACGATTTTGCCATCTTGGGAAGCCGACACTGCAATCACCAGCTATGCGTTTCAGGTATTGGGAACGTCGGTAAAAGTCGTGAAAGCAGGCGGGATTTCTGCCAATATTATAAAGTCGATGGATCAAATCACAACCAGCAAGGAAGCACAGGACGCAGCCGCGAACCTTGCGGTCAAATCCTACGGCGCAATTCTTTCCAATGGCGCGGCAACCTTGAGCTATGGCAGCGGGACAGTAACCGGGGACATCAGCCTTGACGTACAGGATGCTAGTCTGGGTATATATTCGCTGCTGGTCAATTCTTCGAGTCTGCCCAACGATGCCTCTGCGCTGGCGCTGGCAAAACTAACCTATCCCAACCTCGGCACGTTACCCTATACCGCCTACCCTATCACTACCGGATACGCATGGTATTCCTATTCAGATGTACCCGTTGTTGATCCTGTAACGCATAAAGTCGTAATCACAGCGCAAGCCGTCATACTTTACGTCGTGCCGGGTAAATCGGGCAAAGCCACCATTACTGCCAGCGTCGGGCGTGGTGAGTTTGCCTCCGTACTCGCAAAGCCGTAACAGTCTACAACTCCCTGATACTTTCTTCCCACGTGGTATCGGCTTGATCGCGGGGAGGGGTTGCCCATAGGCGTACTGTACCATCGGATGCTGCTGATGCAATTACCTCTCCATGCGGGCTGAAGGCAATCCCGTTTACGGCGGCACTATGCCCACTCAAAACATGCTGTTCATGCCCGGTATGTGCGTTAAACAATCGAATCGCACCGTTGCCCATCCCTGCAATCAGGGTTGCGCCATCGCCGCTGTAGGCAACGCTCCATACCCCTTCATTGAATTTCGGAGAGCGCCACAAATTATGACCATCATTTATGCGCCACACAGAGAGCAGATTGCTCGGAATGCGGGTTGTCACCGCCAGTGCCGACCCATCCGGGCTGAACGCTGCATCGGAAAGGTTCGATTCTCCCGGCAGCAAGCGCATGATGCGATGTTCACCGTGTACACTCCACGCGATCACGTCATGCGTTTTATCCTCAATAATCCCGAACGTGCGATTATCGAGCGCGAACCCGAACGATCCCTTCCGTGCGGACAAACGGCGTAGTTCGACAGGCTGGTCGGCCTGAAACAAAAATACACCATCGGCGCTATCTGCCAGAACCAGGTGATTTTCTTCATTGAACGCGGCATGAAAGATCGAGTTTTTGCGCTCACTCAACACATACCAGAGCAATTTCCCATAGAGTGCGTCCCAGACGTTCAATGAACCGAGCCGAATCATCTCCTCGTTTTCGCGCCCGGATTTATCGCGCCAGTGGCGCACCGTCTCAAATGTCCCTGCCGCCGCCAGATAGCGCGAATCGGCGCTGAAACTCAAACTGGCAACAACGGACATATCCCGACATTCGAGTGTCCGTTGCAGAGAATACTCCGCTGAATCCCAAAGCTGCACCGACGCGCTGCGCTCCATGCCATTAACAGTTTGTGTAATGATTGTGCCGCCTGTCGCAAGTTGCGTATCGCTGAAATCGAATGCCACGCGATCTACCTTATTCGCGTCGGGGTGTATTAATCCGATTTGCTGGATTTTCGTTACCTGAGAAATGGTGATTTCCGGGCGATTGGTCAGCGGGCGTTCGCGCCTCGGTAGCAATTCCACTGGCTCGAACAGAGCGCCCCGGAAGGCTTTCACCAGTTCCGTACAGGATGTAAACCGATCTGCTTTATCTTTCGCCAGTACGCGCAGAATAACATTATCGACTTCTCCCGTTACATCAAAACGCACCAAACGCACCGAAGGAGGACGCTCGTATAAATGCTGCTGAATAATAGCTTCCGTAGTCTCACCCTGAAAGGGTACATTGCCTGTGAGCATCTCGTATAGCATAATGCCCAGCGAATATATATCGGCGCGTTTGTCGATTTCCTGACCGCGCCATTGCTCCGGCGAGACATACTGCCACGTTCCGACGATGATTCCCTGTGCAGTGAGTGCTGTCGTTGCCTTCGAGAGCTTGGCAAGGCCGAAGTCGCTCAGGATGGCATTGCCGGATTCATCCAGCAAGACATTTTCCGGTTTCAGGTCACGGTGAACGATCTCGTGGGTGTGTGCGTAATCGAGCGCGGCTGCGATTTGTTCCAGCAGGCGCAGAATTTTTTCCATCGGCATCGGACGCCCACCGATCAATCCGGCAAGGCTACCACCACGCTGCAACTCCATCGCCAGATATGCGCGCGAGGTCGCCGTATTTCGTCCGTAATCAAATACCTTGATGATATGAGGGTG
>CAYSOC010000017.1:0-59431 GCA_964432445.1 uncultured Anaerolineaceae bacterium | reverse complement strand
CGTCGTTGTTATATTCAACCAGCTTTCAGCTTGGTAAGTCCATGACAGACTCTAGGTGCATCTTTACAACACGAATCAGGAATTGTTGCGTCGGGCCGAATTACTAAGACTCCATTTGAAGATAGGCATTGGGATTTAACAAAAGAAAATGACAAAGCGATATACATTGAATTTGAGCCTGACGTAATACTTAATCCACAAACCGACAGCTTATTTGATCCAAAAAATATACATGGAAGTTTTAATTGGCATCCTCAGCGCTCAGGAATCTCAATTCCAGCGAATATTTCTGTTCAGCTTGAGCAAACTTGGCGAAACCATATTCAGCGAACGAATTCCTCTACAATTTCAGAGCCAAGTCAAAAGTCTGAACCTGAAATTTATGTTGAAGGTTCACAGGTACTTGTATGCGTTTACCGTTATGAACGAGACCCTAACGCCCGTAGGGATTGCATCCAACATTATGGAACATAATGCACAGTCTGTGAATTCGATTTCAGTAAGGATTTTGGCGCAATTGGTCAAGGCTTCATCAATGTTCATCACTTGACTCCAATATCGGAGCATGGAACAGAATATCAAATTGATCCAATTAAAGACCTTCGTCCTGTATGTCCAAATTGCCATGCAATGTTACATCAGAAAAGCCCCCTTATACGATTGAGGAATTGCAGATGATTCGCCAAAACGCCAAGAATGGACAGGCGTGATTCTTTGTCTTTCTGCAAAAATATCTGGTGAAAGGCATTGCCACAACCGGACTCAACGGCGGTTAATAGTAGGTTTATGGACATTTCCCGGCATCTGATGTAATCTCACGATCAATTCATCTTTTGCCTCTTACGGGACATGCTGCAATGACCGAAATCCTGCTCCTCAACGGGCCAAATCTTAACCTGCTTGGCGTGCGCGAAACTGGCGTCTATGGGCAAATCTCGCTGGCAGAAATCGAAAAGCGCGTCGCTGTCCATGCTGATGAACACGGCATCAAAATTCGCGCGGCACAGAGCAATCACGAAGGCGTGTTGATTGAAGCCCTGCACGAGTGTCGTGCATGGGCGGCGGGAGTTGTCTTCAATCCCGGTGGTTATACCCATACCTCGGTGGCGCTCCGGGACGCGATTAGCTCGATTACGCTCCCGGTAATTGAAGTCCACCTTTCCAATGTACATGCCCGTGAGGAATTCCGGCATACATCCATGCTTGCACCTGTATGCGTTGGGCAGATATGCGGGTTTGGCTGGCGCAGTTACACACTTGGTGTGGATGCGCTTCTCGGTCATCTCGGCTTGCTGGTGAAATAAGGCTGAAACCAGATCAGCATTTTCTGGTTCCAGCATTCCGATTCAGAGCCGTCAGGCAGTACCGCCGCATGTACGCAGAAGTTCAGCGGCCTCCGTTTCTCCGCTATCCATCGCATGTTGCAACGGCGTTTTGTTCTGAAAGTTTTTTATATTGACATCAGTTACCCCATTATCCAGCAACCAGCGGACAACGTTCGGATGCTTATGGCTAATTGCTGCGTGCAGGGCGTTGTTATAACCTTCGTTGCAGCCTGCCGCTTTGAGCGCTTCGAGCAAAGACAGATTGCCACTCTGCGCGGCATGGTACATCAACGGGATGCCATGCGCTCCGCGCGCATTGGCAAGAGCGGGATCGTTCGCCAGAAAAGTTTGGACTGCATCCAGATCGCCAAGCATTCCAGCAACGCAGATGTTGGATGGGATGCCCTGACTCAGAAAGAACTCCGCAATAGGGCGATTTCCGACATGCGCCGCCGCGCCAAGACCGTCTTCCAGTCCGCTGTCGCCCCAATCATATTCTGCCGGGATGAGTTCTGGATCGGCGGCAGCCATCTCCTTTACCTTGTCCAAATTTCCATGTGCGGCAATCACAAATTCTCGAACCTTCTCTATATTCAAAGACACGTTTTTCTTTCCTTAAATAACTATCCGTAATTCTACAGATATAAACCATTGTGTAGCACAAACAATCTGATACTGGCAACAACCGGGGTTATGTAATAGTCCGGCTTTAATCACAACAAATAGTTCGATAACAACGTTATAACGATTCCTTAATTCTAGTAAATATTCTTTGAAATAATGTTAGATTGTTGTTGAGGTGCAAATGCACGCGATTAGCCCTCGAAGGGGGTTCTGTGTCAACTATACTTGTCGTCGAGGATAACCAGGACTTATGCCGGATTTATGCAAAGGCCTTGCGCGATCAGGGGCATCACACCTGTGTCGCATATAACCTTACAGAGGCACGCCAACATCTGGAAGAAACACAATTCGATATGTTGGTATGTGATATGAACCTGGGGGCAGAGCGCGGTCTCGATCTTATCCTTCAATATCGTAATATTCTGCTTGATGGTAACACTATCACGATTGTTGTATCTGCCGAAGAACAATATCGCCCGACGTGCGAATCGCTTGGCATAGAATGGTTTCTCTCCAAACCTGTTTCGATCCTTTCGCTCATGCGTATGGTTGAGCGTTTTGCTGTTCCACAAATCGCCGGAAAATAGGGGTATTTCCAATGAATAGCGTGACAAAGACCACCCTGCCAACTGAACAGTATCACGTAGATCGTTTTTTTGATCTCTCCACAGATATGTTTTGTATTGCCGGGTTTGATGGCTATTTTCGCAAGGTGAATGCCGCGTTTGAACGCACTCTCGGTTATACAAACGAGGAACTGAGCCACATTTCCTATTTCAGCCTGATCCACCCCGACGACGTGGCGGCAACAACCGGGATCGTAAAACAGCATAACGCTACCCGTGAGGCGGTTGTCCGCTATGATTGCCGTTTCCGCTGCAAGGATGGCAGTTATCGCTGGCTATCGTTCGCAGCAACGCCGCCGGAAAACGACCTGATTTATGCTTCGTGCCGCGACATCACCGAACAAAAGGAAATGGTCGAGAAACTGCGCGCGAGCGAAGCGCAATATCGCCAGATTGTCGAAAGCACTACCGAAGGCGTGATGATGCTGGATTTGACAGGCAAGGTCACATTTGTGAATCAGCGCACGCTCGAGATGTTCGGCTATACCCGTGATGAGATGATGGGCAAGGTTGCCTCGGAATTTTTACAACCGCAAGAAGCCCAAAAAAGCAATATCTACAATCTGGATATAACCAGGCCTTATCAAAATGAGGTTTGTTTTGTTCGGAAGGATAACACCGAATTCTGGGTAATGAATAACAGTACACCGATCCACGACACAACCGGGAAACAGATCGGCGTACTTGGCTTGCTCGCTGATATTACCCAGCGCCGCCGGGATCGGCTGGAGATGCAGTCGCAGAACGAATCACTGGTAAAAGCCAACCGTGAACTGGCTGTCGCCCGACGCAATGCGGAAGAAGGCACACGGCTCAAGAGCGAATTTCTTGCTACGATGTCCCATGAATTGCGAACACCCCTCAACGCGATCATCGGGTATACCGAAATTCAACTGGCGGGCATGACGGGCGATTTGAACGACGAACAGCGCGATTATCAAATGCGGACGCTCGTCAACGCCGAAAACCTGCTCCGCCTGATCAACGATGTGCTAGACCTTGCAAAAATTGAAGCCCGCCGTATTTCTCTGAGCGAAAAGCCGTTCCTGCTGGTGGATGTGATCAAGAGCGTGATCTATCAAACCAAAGGGCTGGCCGAGAGCAAGGAGCTACCCCTGCAATACAAGATTGATCCAGCGATGCCAGAAACCCTGGTTGGCGACTATGTACGCATCAAGCAAATGCTGGTCAATCTGGTATCCAACGCGATCAAGTTTACCGATAGCGGACTTATCGAAATTCGGGTCGAGCGCGAAAGCGAAACCAATTGGGTAATGCACGTCAGCGACACGGGTGTCGGCATTCCGGCACATGCTCAGGAATATATCTTTGACGAATTCCGGCAGGTCGATGGAACGTCGCAGCGTCGATATGGTGGCACAGGGCTTGGGTTGGCGATTGTGCGCCAGCTTACAACCATGATGGGTGGCACTATTCGTCTCAAGAGTCGCGTTGGTGAGGGCAGTACATTCAGCATCACGCTCCCATTCATTCATGAACCAGTAGCAGCCACATAGGGAGGCAGTTATGCCACGAGATACAGAAATGGCGACATGGGACGTGCTGATCGTCGATGATGAGCCAGATAACGTCGGTGTTGCAGAAAAAGTGCTGGTTTTCAACGGTGCGAAAGTTCGTACCGCTTGTGATGGAATCGAAGGGCTTATTCGGCTGGAAGAAAGACGACCAACGTTTGTTTTGCTCGATCTTTCCATGCCGCATATGGATGGCTGGGAAATGCTTCGGCGTCTCCGTAGCAACCCTGAAACCAGTGATCTGATCGTGATTGCCGTCACCGCACACGCGATGATAGGCGATGCCGAACGCGCAATGGAAGCAGGCTTCGATGGATATATCACCAAGCCGTTCCGTCTGGCGGATTTTCTGCCGCAAATCAAGGATTTTTATCATCAGGCTAAACGGCTAAAAGAAGAACAGCCATAGGAGCAGCGAGAAATGAATCCCGGAACATGGAAAGTTTTCATCGTCGAAGATGAATATGATAGCGCACAGCAGGTTTCAAAAATCCTCTCGCACGCAGGCGCACAGGTTTTCACTGCGCGCAATGGGCGGGAATGCCTGGAGCAGGTTAGCTCAATAGACCCAACTGTGATCATTATGGATTTGGCAATGCCGGAAATGGACGGCTGGGAAACGTTGGTAGAACTCCGTGCCAACCCGAATACTGCTCATATCCCGGTGATAGCGATCACTGCCTATCACTCGGATAGCGTCAGAGAGGATGCACAGCGGGTTGGTTTTGATGGGTATTTCCCGAAGCCACTCAGCCCACTGAATTTTGTCAACAACCTCGGCAGCCTCATTTCCTGAATAACCCTTCCGGGCGCGGCAAGGCTGTTGCGCCCAATACCTTCCTTCTATCCTCCCTGGTTGTTTCCAAAAGCCATATGTCAGGTAGCGAGAGCTATTTGGGCTACTTTTACTTCTCGATCAATCTAATGATTCGGCATACCTGAAACATATTCCAGATAGAAATATTCAGTACGCCCTCTGAGACAATAGCGGAGTTTAAACAGTCATGCTGTATAGTTGTTGGAAGTAATGACCGAAAAGGATAAGAAGTGGAACCAATACAAGTAGGGGTTATCGGAGAATTATATCTTTATCCCGTCAAGTCGATGGGTGGACATTTGACAGAAGAGGTTTTCCTGAACTGGCATGGTCTGGACGGAGATCGGAAATATGCCTTTGTGCAGGATGGAAATACTTCTCACTTTCCCTGGTTGACAGCGCGCGAGGCTCCGATCATGCTGCATTATTTGCCACAATTTCTCAATTCGGAAAATCGCGCGAAATCGCCAATTGCGGTAAAAACGCCAACGGGCGAAACGTTGGCGCTGGAAAGCGCGGAATTGATCAAGAATCTGGCGCAGCATTATGACGGGAAGTTTCACCTGATTCATCTTTCGATTGGCGTGTTTGACGATTTTCCCGTCTCGGTGATCAGCACGGCGACCTTGAAAGGGTTGACCGAGCGTGTGGGATTCCCTGTAGAAACCAACCGCTTCCGTACAAACATCGTGATTGAGCCGTTTGATACTATCGACGCGATTGAAGATCAATGGGTAGGCAGGACACTTACTTTTGGATCGCCAGAAGTCGGAGCGAACGTTTCCCTCAGCAAGCGTGATCAACGCTGCGTAATGATAAACTATGAGCGGCAAACCCTGAAGCAAACGCCGGAACTTCTCAAGGAAATTGCCCAGAACCGCGAAGCCTGCACGGGCGTTTACGGATCGGTGTTGCGAACGGGACAAATCAAGAAGGGCGATCCGGTTTTCCTGATCTGAAACTGCGTAGCGAATGGGAAAATCATTTGTTATTGTTCACAGCATAGGAACAAAAACAGGTTGATCTTCCAATGATGCGATCTTTCTTTCTCTATTTGTCCGGGTCGAACGTTGCGCGACGGGTATTGCTTTCGTTGCCTTTTTCCGGGCGAATCACACGGCGCTTTATTGCAGGCGACAAGCTGCAACAAGCGCTCGACGTTGCCTGTAAGTTGAACGAAAAAGGGCTTACTACAGCGATGGATTTGCTCGGCGAAAGCGTGGCGACGGAACAGGAATCCCGCCGCGCCGCCGATGAATACATCGAACTCCTCGAAGGAATGAACAAAGCAGGCGTCAATGGTTATGCTTCCCTCAAGCTGACCGCGCTCGGTTTGGATATTTCCGAAGAACTGGCGCTGGAAAACATGCGGCGGATTATGAAGCGCGCAATAGAACTGGGGCGCTTCATCCGCATTGATATGGAAAACACGCCATATACCGAACGTACTCTGAAAATCTTCGATCAACTCCTGACTGAATTTCCCAGGAATTCCATTGGCACAGTGATCCAATCCTATCTGCGGCGCAGCGAAGCCGATATGAAGGCGCTAGCGGCAAAGGGGGCATATATTCGTGTGGTGAAGGGCGCATATAAAGAACCGCCGGAACTCGCCTTCCCGGATAAATCCGATGTTGACGCCAATTACGTAAAACTGATGCAGATTTACCTTTCGGAAGAAGCGCGTAAAGCCGGAGCATACCTTGCTGTCGCCACGCACGACCCCAACATGATCGCTGCTACGCGCGAATTTACTGAAAAACATGGTATCGGCAAAAATGAATTTGAGTTTCAGATGCTCTATGGCATTCGGAACGACTTGCAGGAATCGCTCCAGAAAGAGGGCTTTCAGGTACGAACCTACGTCCCCTATGGTTCACAATGGTATCCCTATTTCATGCGGCGGCTTGCGGAACGTCCGGCGAATGTCTGGTTCATTCTGGGCAATTTCTTTAAGGGATAAAAAGTATGTCGAACCCGACTAAACAGGAATTGATCGATTCGCTTCATAGCGAATGGGAGCGCACCGCTACATTCTTTCAAGCGCTCCCGCTGGAAGCATGGGACGTTGCGATCTACGATGAGCCGCAGCAATGGACGCCTCGGCACATTCTGGTACACCTCTGCGACGCGGAAACACAGTTCCGGCGAATGCTGGACAATTCATTGCAGGGTGGCGAAGGGTCGCCGCCGAACCTCGATTATGATGCCTATAATCAGGATTCTGTACCGCGACTCATGGAGCGATGGGCAACGCAATCCAACGCCGCGCTGATCGAACGGCTCGCGGGTATACGCCTGAAATTGATCCAGAGTGTCGAGCAGTTCCCGCCAGAGGATATGGGCAAAACGATCCGCCATCCGATGTTGCAAGTGATCCAATTGCATGAATTTATTCGTGCGGTCATTCTGCACGCCAAAATACATGGACGGGATATAAAACGTCGGCTCACTGCCTGATTTGGATAACGCCAATTTGTGGATAGACTTAATCCTATCAGGTAGACGATGGATTATTTATGTCGGAGTTGCTGACTTTTTTGCCCTATTTGCAAGATACCCCGTTCACGGCGGATCATTGCCTTAAATGCAATGTGTGTACGGCGGCGTGTCCTGTCGCTGCCGTAACGCCCCTGTTCCCCGGTCCCAAGACTGTCGGGCCACAGGCGCAGCGCTTTCGTCAACCGGGGCTAACTTCTCCTGATCAATCCCTCGATCTGTGCAGCGGATGCGGCATCTGTACGCTGGTGTGTCCACATGGTGTCCGCGTTATGGAAATCAATACGCAGGCGAAGGCGGCTAAAGTTGAGCGCGACGGAATGACGTTACGCAACTGGCTGTTGGCACATAATGCGTGGTGGGGCATTCTGGGGACGCCGTTTGCACCGATTCTCAATTGGCTATTTGGGTTCAAGCCGTTTCGACTCATGCTGGAAAAGACAATGGGCATGTCTATCCGTGCGCCATTCCCCAAATGGGCGGGTTATACCTTCCGGGGATGGTTCAAACGTCGCAGAAGTGCGATTCCTGCCGATGCCCCAACTGTCGTTTATTATCACGGGTGCAGCACAAATACCTATGAGCCGCGCGTCGGCAAACTGGCAGTACAGGTATTGGAACACAACGGCTTCCGTGTAATCGTGCCGGAACAAGGCTGTTGCGGCTTGCCGATGCAATCTAATGGTGATTTCTCCGGGGCGCGTGCTTTTGCAGAGCGCAACATCGACTGGTTGCATGAATACGCCGCAAAAGGCATCCCGATTGTTGGTACAGCCGGGAGTTGTATCATGGCGCTCAAGAGCGATTATGAACACGTCCTCGGTCTGCACGGTACGAAGGCGAAAGCGCTGGCAGCAGGTGTTTGGGATATTTGCGAATTTCTCTCATACCTGCACGGACAGAGCAAACTCAAAACGGATTTCAGCCCTATCGAAAAGAACCTGCCCTATCATGCGCCGTGCCAACTCAAAGCGCACGGAATCGGGCGTCCGGCGCTGGATGTACTGGACTTGATCCCCGGCTTGCGCGCAACGGAGATCGATGCGGATTGCTGCGGTGTTGCCGGAACATATGGCTATAAAGCCGAAAAGCGCCAGATTGCCGAAGATGTCGGCGCGCATTTGTTCAACCGCATCCGTGAGAGTAAATCTGATATGGTGGTATGTGATACGGAAACGTGCCGCTGGCAGATCGCGGGCATGACAGGTGCGAAGGTGGTACATCCAATTGAGTTGATCGCGCAGGCGTATGGAATAACCGAAGTTCGCTAGCTTCAAAATTGGAGTGAACTCGTGAATTTGGATGAATTAAATATCAGTGAAGATTGTCGAATGAGGCTGGCAAGAGTTGGGATTCGTGAAACAGAAGATTTACCCTCCTTTGCGTCAGCAATAAAGTCAGGATCGGAAATCAAATTAGGAATTAAATGTTGGGACGAAATTATTGCAGTTCTGGAAAAGATGGGACTCTGGATGTATCCCGACGATCAGCCGAACCCCGAATCTTCCGAAAAATAAGAATATGTTGAAGGAACTCTATTGATGTCCCAACCTGTCCTGCGCGTGATTCCCCTCGGTGGCCTCGGTGAAATCGGCAAGAACATGATGGCTATCGAATATGATGGCGCGGCTATCGTGATCGACACCGGGCTGATGTTCCCTGAATCGGACATGCTCGGCATTGATTACATCATCCCTGATTTCAATTATCTGTTGCAACCGGGGATCGAAGTCAAAGCCATCATCGTCACACACGGACACGAGGATCACACCGGAGCAATAGCGCATGTGCTTGGTTCAATTCGCGCACCTGTCTATGCTACTCCGTTGACCTGCGGATTGCTGGAATTGAAATTGCGCGGCGCACGGATGGGAGATCGTGGGTTGTTGAACCGCTTTCGCGCCGGGGACATTCTGGATATTCCACCGTTCAAAGTGGAAACTTTCCACGTTTGCCACAGCATCCCGGATTGTGTTGGCGTCGGGATTCAAACGCCGCTTGGTCTGATCGTCCACACGGGCGATTTCAAGTTGGATCAAACACCTGTCGATAATTGGCCTACCGATTACGCCAGACTCGCCAGTTTTTCGGAGCGTTCGCCGTTATTGCTGCTTTCCGATTCGACGAATGCAGATCGCGCAGGCTGGACGCCTTCGGAGCGCGTCATTGACGGCGCATTTGATAAGGTATTCCGGGAAGCCAAAGGCCGCATCATTGTGGCGACATTTGCTTCGCTAATCTCGCGTATCCAGCAGGTGGCAACCGCTGCGCAGCGCTACGGACGCAAGATGGCGGTCATGGGGCATAGCATGACGGATAACATCCGCATGGCGTCCAATCTCGGCTATCTGGAATTGCCGCCAGATTTTCTGGTCAATATGGATGAGGCAGTGCGCCTGCCGCCGGAGCAAATCGTGTTCATGGCGACGGGAACGCAGGGCGAACCTACTGCCGTATTAAACCGTTTGGCGGGCGGGAGACATAAAAATCTGGAACTCCAGCGCGGCGATACGATTGTCATGTCGGCGCACCCCATCCCCGGCAACGAAGAAGCTGTTTATCGCATCATCAACCGCCTGTTGCAGCGCGGCGCAAATGTCATTTATGACCCGATTGCCCCGGTACACGTCAGCGGACACGCCAGCCAGGAAGAACAAAAGCTGATGCTGTCGCTAGTGAAGCCACGCTACTTCATCCCGATTCATGGCGAATTGCGCCATTTGCAAATGCACGCGCGACTGGCGGAACAGGTCGGAATTCCACGCGAGAACATCGCCATTATTGAAAATGGCGTGGTGGTGGAATTTGATGAAAACGGGAAAATGACGGTTGGATCGCGCTATCCTGGCGGTTATGTGTTTGTGGATGGATCAACAGTAGGTGATATTACGCTGGAACTGCTCCGCGAACGCGAACACCTCTCGCGGGATGGCATCGTAATGGTGAGTGTGGCGGTGCGCGTAAACCGGACGCTGTGCGCACCGCCGCAGATTGTATCGCGCGGCTTTGTCTTGCAACGCGATATAGAAACATTCGTTTTTCAGGTGAACGAAGCGATTACGAGGAGTCTGGAAAACGCCGCCGAAAACAATCTGGAAACACCGCTGGAAGACCTCCTGCGGGGCGATATTGAACGAGCAATCCATGTTGCCACGCGCCGCCGCCCGCAGGTGTTTGTTTCCGTGCTGCAAATCTGATTAGTGGAACTGCTCCATTTCTGTGGAGCCAGTCAGCGCACCAGTGGAAGCCAGGCCACCTGTAATCGTCCGCAACACCTGATCGAAGTAGCCCGTACCGACTTCGCGCTGATGTTTGGTCGCGGTGTAGCCTTGCGCTTCGGCGGCAAACTCGCGTTCCTGTAATTCAACGTAGGCAGTCATGCCATGCTTCCTGTAGTTCTGGGCGAGGTCGAACGTGTTCATGTTGATGCTGTGCCAGCCCGCCAGCGTGATGAACTGGAATTTATAACCCATCGCGCCGAGTTCGCGCTGGAAGTGCTGGATGGTTCTATCGTCCAGATGTTGCTTCCAATTGAACGATGGAGAGCAGTTATACGCCAACAGCTTGCCCGGAAAATCCCGATGGATTGCCTCCGCGAATTGCTTTGCTTCCTTGAGATCGGGCTTGCCCGTTTCAAACCACAACAGGTCGGCATAGGGTGCATAGGCGAGGCTACGCGCGACGGCAGATTCCATACCACTACGAACACGGAAATAGCCTTCGGTAGTGCGTTCACCTGTGGTGAATTGCTGATCGACTGGATCAATATCGTTGGTGAGCAGCGTTGCGCCGAGTGCATCGGTGCGCGCCACGAGCAGCGTAGGCACATCCAGCACGTCCGCCGCCAGTCGTGCCGCCGCCAGTGTGCGGATGAATTGCGAAGTTGGAATCAGGACTTTACCGCCCAGATGTCCGCATTTCTTTTCGGCGGCAAGCTGATCTTCAAAATGCACGCCCGCTGCGCCTGCTTCAATCATCAGTTTCATCAACTCGAAGGCGTGCAATGGCCCACCAAACCCTGCTTCCGCGTCGGCAACGATAGGGACGAGCCAATCCATCGGCGGCTTATCTTCGGAGCGCTGAATCTGATCAGCACGGAGCAGCGCGTTATTGAGACGCTTGATCACGTTCGGGACGCTGTTGGATGGATACAGGCTCTGATCGGGGTAGGTCTGCCCGGAAAGGTTCGCATCGGCGGCGACCTGCCAACCACTCAGATAGATAGATTTCAGTCCCGCTTTGACCATCTGGACAGCCTGCGCGCCGGTCAGCGCCCCAAAGGTTGCCACATAGTCTTCGCTATGCAGGAGTTCCCATAACCGCTCTGCCCCATGTGTTGCAATGGAATATTCAATCTTGAGCGAGGTACGAAGCTGATCAACTGCCTCGGCAGCATAATCACGGCGGATTCCTTGCCAGCGTGGATCATTTGCCCAGCGCTGCCGGAGTGTTTCAGTCACCTGGTGATGGTTTGTACCGTTGATCATGGGATTCCTCTTTTATACTGATGTTTAATCTAAATACCGATAGGCAATAAGTGTCAGGAACGGTGTAAAGGTTTCGGAAAGTACCAATTGGTCGAGCAACCGGGCAGACTCGTGATATTGCCCGCTACGCGGATCAGCCAGTTTGCTCAACTCGCTCAACTTGAAACGTTCATACATGGCGCGGTTGAAGGTCTGGTCATAATTGAAGGTCAGCTTGCGGTGCATCCACAGCCACAACTGAGCGCGTGAGATTTCCGCAGTAGCGGCGTCTTCCATCAGGTTATTGATGGCGGCAGCGCCGTTGCCATTCAGCCACGATTCCAGATATTGAAGCGTGACGCTGATGTTGTTCCGTATCCCCTCCTCCGTCACTGTTCCATTTGGAACGATGGTGGTTCGCAGTTGTTCGGCGGTGATTTGCACCTCTTCGCGCAGGCGCTGCTTCTGATGCGGGTTTTGACCCAATATTTTGTCGAATGCGCCCATTGCCAATTGCACCAGATCGGGGTGGGCAACCCATGTTCCATCAAAGCCATCATTGGCTTCGCGTGTCTTGTCTTCGAGGACTTTGGCAAAGGCGCGTTCTGTCACCTGTGGGTCTTTGCGATTGGGGATGAACGCCGCCATACCGCCGATAGCATGTGCGCCGCGTTTGTGGCATGTCCTGACCAGAAGTTCGGTGTATGCTCGCATGAAGGAAACGGTCATTGTGATTTGACCACGATCTGGCAGCATCAGGTTTGGCTGGTGACGGAACTTCTTAATCACGCTGAAGATGTAATCCCAGCGTCCGGCGTTCAACCCGGCTGAATGCTCACGCAGTTCGTAGAGGATTTCTTCCATCTCGAAGGCCGCCAGGACAGTTTCAATCAGGACAGTGGCGCGAATCGTGCCGAGCGGAATGCCGAGCGCATCCTGTGCAAAGTTGAATACATCGTTCCAGAGCCGCGCTTCCAGATGGCTTTCCAGCTTCGGCAGGTAGAAATATGGCCCTGTGCCGCGTTCGACCAGTTCAACTGCATTGTGGAAGAAATAGAGGCCGAAATCGAACAGGCTGGTAGAAACGGGTTCGCCATCGATCAAGACGTGCTTTTCGACCAGATGCCACCCACGCGGGCGCACCATCAGCGTAGCAATCTGCTCATTCAGGCGATAGTGCCTGTTTTCGGCGTTGGTGAATTCCAAATTCCGGCGCACCGCATCCATCAGGTTCACCTGACCACCGATCACGTTTGCCCATGTTGGGGAAAGCGAATCCTCCAGATCAGCCATGAAAACCCGTGCGCCAGAATTGAGCGCATTGATCATCATCTTTCGCTCCACCGGGCCAGTGATCTCCACCCGCCGATCCATCAGATCGGGTGGGGTATTCGCCACTTTCCACACGCCAGCGCGTATGGCTTCCGTTTCCGGGAGAAAGTCTGGCAGGACGCCGCTATCCAACTGCTGTTGCCGCTCGATGCGCGCTTGCAGCAGACGTTCCCGAACCGGGTTAAAATGGCGGTGCAGGTCAGCAACAAAGGCCAACGCTTGCGGGGTCATGACGCGCTGAAAAGCGGGCGTAATCACGCCTTCAATGGTTACTATATCCGGGTTGGCGGGTAAAGTGTTTATGGTAGCCTCCTGCTAAAAACTTGTTTTCTCTGCTTTAAAGTGGCTATCTTGTGAAAAAGAGAATATATTTTTGTTAAAATATTCACAATACATCATTGGATAGTTTTTTCCACAATGATGGATAGGGGTACTACCCATCCGGGTAGGAAAAAGTGTTTATGGACGACGAACGTAAATTAGCTTCGCGCCGGATTCTGGCTGTTACGGAAGAAGAACTTAGTCGCATTATTCTCGATATTCATGATGGCCCGGTTCAATATCTGTTTGCCTCTTTATCGCTGTTGGCACAGGCGAAAGGACAGCTAGCGACAGCGCACGAGGATTGCGAGGCGCTCCTGCCCGCACTTAATCGTGCGACCAGGCTGGTCGAACAGACATTGAAAGAGATCAAATCTTTTCTGGGTACGTTCCGTCCGCCGGAGTTTCACCGCCGTTCGCTGGATTCAATCATCGAAAGCGTAGTGATCCAGTATGAGGAATGGACGGGAAACACCGTTCACCTCGACCTGCAAACGCCGATAGAGGAAGTCTCCCTACCCGTTAAGATAGCACTCTATCGAATTGCACAGGAAGCGCTCTCCAACGGGCATCGGCACGCAGGTGTCAAAGAACAATGGGTGAAATTGCATAGTGAACACGGCAATATCATCCTGGAGGTGATCGACAACGGGCGCGGCTTTGATCCGCCGCCATTGGAAGGGCCGAAGGGAACAGAACGCGAGGAACATATCGGTCTGCGCGGGATGAGGGATCGTGTCAAACTGGTGGGCGGGACGTTCAGGCTGGTCAGCCAACCGGGGAAAGGCGCAGCCATCACGGTCACCGTCCCGATTCAGGAACTAAGGCAGAGCAGGGAGGAAGAAGATAACGACCAATGGGCGAGCCAATTCGAATAATCCTTGCTGATGATCATGCTCTGGTAGTCGAGGGGTTGCGCGGTCTGCTGGAACAAATCCCGGATTTCCGGGTCGTTGCCACCGCGCAAAATGGGGATGAATTAGTTGGGTTGCTAGAAGAGCATCCCGCCGATGTGCTGGTACTCGATTTGCAGATGCCCGTTCATGGGCTGACCGCGCTGGCGCAAATTCGGGAACGGGGTATCGGCGTGCGCGTGCTGGTGTTGACAGCGTTCAGTGATGGCGAAAGCATTCAGGCTGCGCTGGAACTCGCCGCCGATGGATTCGCGCTCAAGACAGAATCGCCTATCCAGACCATCGAGGCAATCCGGCAGGTAGCGCAAGGTCGCCTGTTATTTCCGCGTTCAGCGCAACGTTGGCTGGCAGGACATCGTGACGAGGCAACCCCTGAATCGGATAAACTCTCCTCACGTGAGAGCGAGACACTTTCCTATATTGCCAAAGGGTACACCAATCCCGAAATCGCCGCCGCGCTCTCGATCAGCGAAAATACAGTGCGCTTTCACCTCAAAAATATCTATGAAAAACTCGGCGTCGCCAACCGGACGGAGGCCGCCGCATGGCATTTCAAATACAGCAAAGGGAACAGTTTCGAGTAGATATTTTGATACAATAACCCGTGTGCAGGGATGTAGCTCAACGTTAGAGCGCGGACTCATAATCCATCCGATCCTGTGGTTCAAGTCCCAGGCATCTTTGCACCTGGAGATATAGTTCAACGGTAGAACTCCATGTCACAAATGGTAAATGTTGGGTTCAAGTCCTGGCTATCTCCACTATGACCGATATTCAACACCATCTCAAAGAAATTCGTAAACTCCTGCAAACGATGGCCTCTCAAACACAATGGGAGCAGACAACGGTGATTGATCGTTTGCGGGCATTGCTGCCTGTCAGCTATGGAATCACCGGTGGCGTCGTTTTCGGCGCGAATGCTGAATCTTTGTCATTGCCCATTGTCGTTTATGATGCTGTCCTTGCGGGTAATACACCGGAACAAGTACGGATAGAACACACCCTCCTCATTATCGAGTTTGTGGAAGCCTGCGACGGGCGTTCGTTTCAAGAGACACTGGAGCGCGTCGCCAGTCTGAAAAAACTCAAAATCTATGCAAGTCAGCGCAAAGCGCCCGATTATCCCCCTGAGTTACATCGCAAAGTCCCGAAAGATCGCATTCCGTACACGCTTATCCTTATCGGAAAATTTCAGGTTGAAACCAATAGCCAATCTCTTTTGCAGGTTGGTGACCTGACCAACAGCTATCCAGCCGAACAGCGCCCGGATGAAATTATCGTGCGCGATCCACAATGGCACTATCTGAATCCGTTGCTGCACTATACAGCCGTACAACCCACAGATCGCGGCTGGGGTTGCACGCCGAATCATGCCAAACCACAAGTCTGCTATATTTGCAAAATGCCGTTCGTGCGCCGTCATTTTTTCTATCAATGGCTCTGTGTGCGTTGTGCCGATCTGAACTATACAAAGCGCACTGCTAGCGCAGATTTGCGCGGGCGAATTGCGCTTGTCACCGGGGCGCGGGTCAAGATTGGCTATGCTGTCGGGTTGCGTTTGCTACGGGCTGGCGCAGAGGTGATCGCGGTGAGTCGCTTCCCGAACGATACAGCACGGCGTTATGCCCAAGAGCCGGATTTTCCCGAATGGAGTACCCGGCTACACATTTATGCCCTGGATTTGCGACAGGCGCGGCGTTTGCAGGCATTCATCGATCATCTTTACGAACGGTTCCCCCATCTGGATATTCTGATCAACAACGCCGCGCAAACCGTCAAACGCCCGCCTGCATATTATGCTCACCTGCTCCCTTTTGAAAACAGAGAGATGCTGCCTGCTCACCTGTCGCCGCTGGTTCGGGAATTTGCCGAAACGCTGTCGGGGCATATCATGCCCGCTTTGCCAGAAGGTGAACCCGATCCCGATTTTCCACCGGGGGAGATGGACACTCACGGCGAACAGATCGACAACCGTCCCGTCAATAGCTGGATGTTGACGCTTGATCAGGTATCGTTTTCGGAAATTCTGGAGGTACATTTGATTAATGCTGTTGCGCCTGCGGTATTGGCAGGGCAATTGAAGGCGTTAATGCTCCGTTCACCGCACCCGAATCGCTACATTATCAACGTTTCTGCCGCCGAGGGACGTTTTGCGGCGTATAAGGCAGGCGAACATCCGCACACCAATATGGCAAAGGCGGCGCTCAACATGCTAACTCGCACCATTGCCTCGGATTATGCAGCCACTGGCATTTATGTGAACAGCATCGACCCCGGCTGGGTGTCGGATCAAACGCCACATGAGAATGATGCCAGCCGTGCGGCAGTCCTCCAGTTATTGCCAATAGATATGACCGATGCAGCCGCGCGGTTATGTGATCCGATTTTCGAGAATGCAACTCTACACGGAAAGATGCTCAAAGACTATCAGGAAGTGAACTGGTAGTATATTATCTTAACGTAACGACTCAATCGCTTTCTGTGGATTAATCAAACCGCCGCCTTGTCTTTCGCGTGGGATGCCCGGCAGAACGGACGCGGTAGCAGTCAATACAGCACGCACTTCGTCCGGCGTCAGGCTGGGACGCACTTCCAAAAGCTGTGCCACCACGCCGGAAACAATCGCCACTGATACAGATGTACCATCAACGTGCTGGTGTTCCGCGTCAATGATTTTGAATTTGTTGATCAGGCGTTGCAATTCCTCGAAAAGAACTTCATCCGGCTTATGAGCGCGTTCGTAGGGAAGCTCCAAATCGGCATATCCGTGCCGCAGCAACCCCCGGAGTTCCGACTCCTCTGCGCCGAGCATTTGCGCGAGCCAGCGCGACATGCGCGCTTCCCGCGTACCGGGCAAAATCGGAGAAGCGATCCAGCGGGCAGGCGCGATCACCTCTGGCTTGGGTGTTCCATCATAGGCAACGCCCCAATTGGACTGATAGCCATTCCATTCTCCCGGATCACGTGAATTGTAGTCATCCAGCCCGCCAACAGTGATCGCCGCCGGTGCGCTTGATGGCGGCACGAGATATGGCGAGGCACTGTTCCCGGCTGCGATACAGGTCACAACCCCTTCCGAGGCCAACTGTTGCACCGCCCGATGTAACGGATGTGCTGGATCATGGCTCTCGAAATCGCCACCGACGGAAACATTGACCACACGGATTTGATAGTGTCGGTGGTTTTCCAGCAGCCAGCGAAAACCGCGCAGTATATCCGGTTCCTTGATCTGCTTTCTTCGATTGCTGACTTTGATCAGCACCAGCCTGGCAGAACGGGCAATCCCCGGAAAAACCGGATCATCGCCCGCCGCTACAACACTGGTCATTTGCCCATGCCAGCTATACCACATCGGCGCGGCATAGTTGCGCCGCGACTCAATTACCCGGTTGGAAGTGGCATCGACATGACGGATCACGCGGCTTTCTATCGCCGGGTGTGGATAGAAGCCGGAATCGACAAATGCCATCGTGACGCCGCGTCCGGTAATTTCATCCGGCGCGTTGCTGCGTTCCGGTGTTTTCAGAACGCTATAGCCTTCGTGAACAGGGTAATTGGGTCGGAATGGAATCATGGTTCAGGGAATAATCTTCTTTGTGTCGTATATGCTACAGTTGCGTTGGAAGCCCGCCGCTTTATACAGACCAGCCGAGGCCGGATTATCTTCCTCAACCTGGTGGACTACCATCGCGCGTGTCATGCCTGCGGCTTTCAACAAGTGCATCGTATCATACATCAGTGCGCGTGTCAGCCCACGCCGCTGAAATGCACTATGGCAACCGACAGGCTCAAACTCTCCTGCTTTGCTCACTGGATCAGGCCAATAGATGCAGAACGCCGCGAACTGCCCATCCGGGGCAACGACAACACGTTCGCGCGACGGATCAAAGCCGGGTGTACGCATCACGTTGAGATATTCCGGGGGTGTCCATTTGGAGCCGAACGCGCCGCTATGTACCGCACAAAGCTGTTCCACATCGGCTTCGATGCTGCTCCGAATCGTGAATCCTTCCGGCAATGTGTATGGCGGAATCTCTACCAGATCGCGCAAGGTGGAATTCATAAACGGCTTCTCGCTCACTTTATACCCCATTTCTTGCAGCAAAGCACTCACGTGCGGATTCGTATCATACGTAGTCGTCCACCATGCTGGTGGTTCTGGCTTTTCTTCCGGATTTTCCGGTGGCTTCTGAGCCGATACCGGGGTCAATTCAAGCAAGACACGTTCTGCCACCACATACAATTCGCGCTCAATGGGAGTCGCCCACAAATCGGGGTGGATCATCAGGGAGTAAATGCGCGAGTCTGCATACTCTACTTGAATTGCGGCACGGAACTGACCGTTTTCTTCATAGACCCATAACCCCTTTTCGATGTCCTTGCCGCGCATTCCATTAGAGAGCGTATGCGATATGTCGCCGGGGTGTGGGCCAGAAAAATTATTTTCACGGTAGACCAAGCCGACAAATTCCAAAACACGGCTCAATTCAGCACGCGCGAAGGGGCGAAATTCGACAGTCATTATTAGGTTTCCTTATTGTGACGCTAACTTGCTGGATAGAGGCATGAAAAAACACCGTCGCCCTTTGTAGAGTGAGGTGAAGTTTTCCACATGCCGATTTACACCAACTACAGATGTGCCAATTGTGGATCGCTTCAATCGCACGCCGAGACAGAATCTCGTAGAAGCTGCTCACATTGGTTGAGCATGGTAGTTTGAGGAGAGAGGGGCTACATGATCTCTTTCTATGTGATGCAAAAATTAAATGTTATTGCACACTACAAAGAAAGTGTATCAGGAATCAGGCGACAAAGCAAATCAGAGGGCTGCGAAGGTTCACAACAGCCCAATAATCTACAATTTACGTACTAAATTGGGGCCGAATTAGCGCGATTGTTGAACGAACGCATCAAAGAGCGCCATCATCTTGGGATCGGATGGAGCAAGACTCTCTGGATGCCACTGCACGCCAACCGCAAATGTGCCGTTGCTGTGTTCAATCGCTTCGATCACGCCATCGGGTGCATAGGCGCTCACGCGGAAACCGGGCGCAACTGTCTTCACCGCCTGATGGTGGAAGCTGTTCACGCGCGCTTCGTTGCCTAGAATTGCCGAAAGGCGCGTTCCATTGACTGTTGCCACTTCGTGCGCGACATACTCACGGGGCTTTTCCGGGAAATATTGATGTCGAATTGCCTGCGGAATCATATCGGTAACATCTTGAATGAGCGTGCCGCCAGCAGCGACGTTCAACGCCTGTACACCACGACACACGCCCAGAATTGGCATGTGATCTTCCAGCGCCCAGCGCGCGAACTTCAGTTCCGCATCATCACGCAGCAAGTCCAGCCCTTCGGTTTTGGAATACAGGTCTTGACCATAACAGACCGGGTTCATATCGCCGCCACCTGCCAGAAACAGACCATCCAATACACTGTAAATCGCGCGGAGCGACTCATCCGGGAGGTCTAGCGGGATGATGATCGGTGCTGCGCCAACTGCCGCCAATGCAGAGATATACGGGCGGCTCATCGAAAAGCGGGCAGGCATCTTGTCAGGATTTGAATTATCCGTGTAGGCGGGGATTCCGATCTTCCTGATACTGGACATGATGGCAGGATTCCTTATCGAAAATTCCGTAAAGCATAGCCGAACGATAGTCTATCGTCAATTGTTGCATAGACACATATAAATCACAAAACTATACGAATTTTTGAGGATTTTTGTTGTGATCATGACAAAAACGGGACAAATTTTGATTTTTCTTTGCACATTTCGCTTAAAAGTCACGGTTTGCAAAAGTATGTCCGGGTGCGGTACAAAGGGAAATGATTAACAGCTTTATTCATAAGGAACCCCGGAATGCGACGTATCGAATTTTTTCTCTTCCAAACCCGCTTGCTTGTGATTGTTCCTGTGCTGCTTGCTCTGCTTATGGCGCTGATGATCCTCATCCTTTCGGCGGTGGATTCAGTTGCTCTCTTCGCCAAAATGCTACAGACGTTTGATCCTTCCCTTTCCGCAGAAGTACGCTCCGGGTTGGATAAGGAAGTCCTCTCCAAAGTGGTAGAACTAATCGATGATTTCCTGTTGGGTGCGTTCCTGATCGTCTTCTCGTTTGGCCTATACGAACTGTTCATCGGCAAGATCGACATCATCGAAAATTCCGAAGTGATGGAACGCTTGCTACTCATCCGCACACTGGATGATCTCAAAAGCCGTCTGGCAAACGTTGTCGTGTTGATTTTGATCGTCAAGTTTTTTCAGAATGCCATCAACATCAAGTTTGTGAGCGCAACGGAATTACTGTTCCTCGGCATTGGGATTGTGCTGATTGGCGGCACGTTGTACCTGACAGGCAAAGCCGGACATTAGGCGCATCTATAAAACATCTGCTGCTCTGGATAACCGGGTTGACTATTCTCTTCAAGACTTGCCGGAAAATGAAAGCCGGATTATCCAGGTAGCAGAGTCGAAATCGGCAACAGCAAAGTATTGGGAATGCTCCGTCGGATCGCTAGACAGGTCGCACTGTAGGCTTTCCCGGTCAAGCAAACCGCCATATGACAGCCAAACCTTAACGATGGCTAAAAAATTCCTCAATTTCTGACGCAACTTCATAACTTCTTCACACCGTCTGGCTATGCTTCCTGTCGGTGAATTTGATCAACTTAATTCGCCTTCGATCCAACTCTGATATCACATACGTTCCTTGACAGCCTTAAATATTTTTAGGGTTACTTGTATGCAGTATGTCTGCACAATAATATTTTGAACTTGCGTTACTCACGCTCTGTAATATATCCGAGGAATTAGTTGCATCAGGAAAAGGAGTAATTTGACAGATTCGATCAATTTACAACATTTTTTTGAACCCATCTTCCCCACTAAAATACGCCCTTATTCAAAATTCCAGAAACTTCTCTCCCTCACTATCGTTTTTCTCCTTTTTAGCGGGTTCGCTATAAGGGGCATTCACCGCAAAGCGTTCTGGTCAGATGAAGTCTGGTCACTCTATTATGCCGGAGCGTTCCATGAATCCCCCATTGGTCTGGATGAAACAATTGTTCGTGTCCTCGGACAATCAAGGCATGAAAACAATCCGCCTGGATATTACCTGCTGTTGAATTTATGGAATCGTCTCGCAGGGGATAGCGAACTTGCGATGCGGATGCTTTCGGTGTTGATCGGTTTGTTGACCGTCGCTTGCTGCTCCCGGATGGCATACGAGTTTGCGGAATATACCCGACTGGATAATGCCAATATCATTGGCTGGGGTGCAGGTCTGATTACTGCCTCTGGCGTATTCCTGATTTATTACGGGCAGGAAGTGCGCGCCTACATTCTGCTGATCGGGTTGGTTGCGTTTGTAACCTGTCAATATTTCCGCCTGCTACGCATTTCCAAACCTTCATTGGTTGGGAAAGTGGCATTTGTCGCAGGCGTTACAGTGCTTGCCTATACCCATTTCTTTGGATTGATTGCGCTTGGCTGGCTGATTATCTTTCATCTTCTGTTCGTTCCCAAAAATCGGCATTGGTTAGAGATTGTCTTGCTGATGGTAACAGGCGGGGCATTGTTTTTACCCTGGGCCGGGGTTTTTCTATCCAATGCTTCGCGTGTGAATAGCTCGGCGCGCTTCGCAACACTCGAATGGTATGACCTGCCGCGCGTGATTCTCTATGCGTTCACAACCAACAATCTCACCCTATTCCTTTTGCTGTGGTTGGGCGCGATACGCTCCACGCCGCACAAATTGCGAAAACTAATATTTTTGATTGGGGTTGCTGCTGGCAGCCTGACGTTACTTGATGCGGTTGTACCATTAATCGCTCACGTTCGTTATACAGTGATCATCTGGCCGTGGCTGGCGCTCCTGAGTGCTGTCGGCGTGCGCTGGTTGCGGAATGCACGCTTATCGATCAGTCTGCTTACGGCGTTTTTCTTCGGAATTGCGCTGTTTAAC
Organism: uncultured Anaerolineaceae bacterium; assembly: GCA_964432445.1. Classification (GTDB taxonomy): domain Bacteria; phylum Chloroflexota; class Anaerolineae; order Aggregatilineales; family UBA2796; genus JBBRMW01. The sequence continues at coordinate 37,005 of CAYSOC010000017.1, read as the reverse complement.
CTGTTGCAACCGGGCTTTATCACATCCCTGCACGATTTCTATAACGGAACCCGGATGCCCTGGCAGCAGTTCACGCAAATTTTGCAGGCCTATATTCAACCAAAAGACGGCGTATATTTTCATGCTCCTGTCGCGGAGGGACCGCAAGGCTGGGAATTTGCTTATTATCTTGCCGAAGTTGCGTCTGTTCCAGAACGTCACAGCCTGATAGAGGCGATCCTTGGACTCCGCGCCAACGACGAATATTTCAACAGTGCCAGGCAAGCAATTGCCGGGCAATCGCGGGTGTGGCTAGGCGTCGATCAGACGCACGCGCCCAACTTTCGACTTGGCGAATTTGAACGCGCTCTGGATGAACGGTTCGATTCATGCGGCAATATCTATGATGATTCAGCGATGCGCCTGGAACTGCACGCCCAGCCTTTGATCGATCCCCCTATTCGCTTTGAAAACGGCATCGGGGCGCAGATCACCATCCCGGAAGAAGCTATCCGCACAAGTTCGGATTTATATGTGATTGTTCAATTCACGGATCAGATACCCGAAAACACGCTCTCGCTAGGACTGCACCTGGAAGATACAACAGGCGCAATTCGGGCGCAATATGACGGGGCATTGCCGAGTACCGCGCATAGTTGCCAGTTGGTTCGCCTGGATATTTCCAGCATGCCAGCGGGCGATTACACCCTGTTTTTTACGGTATATAACTGGCAAACGCAAACCCGGCTGGAAAGCAAAAGCGGCAACATCCAGCCAGATAAGCGTATCCTGATTGGCAAAGTCCACTTATAGAAAATCATTCGCCGCGTGCAAGTTGTGCCGCGAACGCATTATGTTGGGCGATCACCGGGGGCAATTCAATAGTCGTCAACTGCCCCTCTTTTATCACAACTCGCCCATTGATCACGCTGTAATCCACCTGTGTCGGAGCGCAGAACAGCACCGCCGCAACAGCATCGTGCAGCGCACCCGCAAACGCCAGCGTATCCGTATTGATAGCGATGAAATCAGCGGACATTCCCGGCGCGAGATAGCCAACGTCATCCCGACCCAAGACAGCAGCACCACCCCGTGTTGCAATTTCCAGTGCTTCACGGGCAGTCATTGCTGCCGGGTCGCCCGTTACACGTTGCAATAACATCGCCATACGCGCTTCTGCGAGCAAATGCCCACTGTCATTTGAGGCCGAACCATCAACGCCGAGCGCCACTTTCACGCCAGAGTCGCGCATCTTCCGAATCGGCGCGATCCCCGACGCCAACCGCATATTGGATGAAGGGCAATGGGCAACGCCTGTCCCGGTACGCGAGAACAGATCGATCCCCTTGTCGCTGAGTTTGACGCAGTGCGCGTGCCAGACATCATCGCCCACCCAGCCTACATCTTCCGCATAATCAGCAGGCTCAAGGCCGAAATTAGCGATGGAGAAGTCAACATCAGGTTGTGTTTCTGCAAGATGGGTATGCAGGTGAACCCCATAGGCGCGTGCAAGTGCGGCAGATTCCCGCATCAAATCCTGCGAGACGGTGAACGGTGAACACGGTGCGACGACGATCCGCAGCATCGCATGACGTTCGGCATTGTGCCAGCGTTCGATCAGGCGCTGTGTTTCCTTCAGGATGAATTTTTCATCCTCCACAACGCTATCCGGTGGCAATCCTCCTTTGCTTTTGCCGAGGCTCATGCTGCCGCGACTGGCATGAAAACGTATCCCGATTTTCTCTGCCGCCTCGATCTCGTTTTCCAGATTGCAGCCATTGGGATAAATGTAGAGATGATCGCTGGCGGTAGTACAGCCAGAAAGCATCAGTTCTGCCATCGCTACCAGCGCGGAGGTATGAATCATAGGAGGGGTCAAGCCCTTCCACATCAGGTACAGACTGGTCAGCCAGTCGAACAATTCTGCATTCTGACCACCCGGAGTCGCCCGCGTCAGTGATTGGCACATATGGTGATGGGTATTGATCAACCCCGGTAGAACGACATGCCCGCGCAAATCCAGAACTTCATCAGCATTGGTTGGTAAATCTGCGGTTTTGCCAATCTGTTCGATCACATTATCGCGGACGAATAATGCGCCATCAGGAATTTCGCGCCGTTCATCATCCATTGTTACCAGTACGCGGGCATTTTTTGCAAGAAGCGTTTTAGCCATAATATCCTTTCGCATTGCGCAAACCCTACAAATCCGTCAGGTTGACGCCGATAGCGCTATAATCAAAATGAAAAACGTTAGGATTATATCAATTGGCAGACCTGCAACACGATTTCAAGGTGGTAGCTCTCGGTGGCGGACATGGATTGCCGTCAGTATTGCGCGCCCTGAAACCATATACCCGCGAGATCACCGCGATTGTTACCGTCGCTGATGATGGTGGCAGTTCCGGTAAGCTGCGCCGAGAGATGGGGGTTATCCCACCCGGCGACCTGCGCAACAATATCGCTGCACTCGCCGATGATGAAGCACTCATGACGCAATTATTTCAATATCGTTTCAGTGATGGTGCGCTGGAAGGCCACAGTCTGGGTAATTTATTATTGGCTGCCCTGACAAACATCACGGGAAGCATGGTTAAGGCAGTTCTTGAAGCGGGTCACGTTCTGGCAATACAAGGACGCGTGCTGCCTGCCACCTTGCAGGATGTCCATCTTGCCGCCGAAATCCGTAATGCGCAGGGACAAATACAGACTGTTAGCGGCGAATCGACAATCACGGCGGCAGGCGGCAAAATTCAGAAGTTGTTTCTGGAGCCGGAAAGCGTGCGCGCCTATCCCGATGCAGTGCGGGCATTACTTGCTTCCAATGTGGTGATCTTTGGGCCGGGGAGCCTCTATACCAGCACGCTGCCAAGCCTGCTGGTGAGTGGGATTGTCGAAGCAATCCACGCCGCTGATGCCCCTTGCTTTTACATTTGCAACATCGCAACGCAGGCAGGCGAGACTGATGGTTTCACCGTTGCCGATCACATTGATGTACTCGAAGCGCACCTCGGAGGTGGATTGATCGATGGCGTCATCTGCAATATACACTATCCACCAACGCCGGAATTTCCAAACACGCATTATGTATATCTGACCGATTCGGATCGCGCCCGGTTGCAGCACATACACATCATCGAAGCCGATCTCACTGACCCTGATTACCCTTGGCGACACGATCCTGCCAAACTCGCAACCGCGATCTTTGAAGGGCTAAAGGTAGGTGTAAGATGAATCTGTTGCTGATTCTGGCAGAAATTCTGCTGCTGTTGTTTTTTGGGGGAACGATGAGCGTACAAACTCCTCCTGCTACTCAATCTGCCGACAAAGCCGCGTGCAAACTGGCGTTTCTGGATGCCAAACAAGTCGGCGTGACGCGCGTCATCAATGTGGAAACGGGCGCGGACGAAGGCACAGTCCCCACCGATGGCTTGATCGCGCCAACGGGCGGCAGGGCGCTCCGCTTCATCAAGCAGGATGGCGAAACGCGGTTGGCAGTAGATCAGTATGTTGGGCTGGGTCGGCAGTATATCATGACCGCAATTGATGGCGATGTGGTGCGTGCTACGTGGTCACCAGATGGTATGCAGGTCGCGGTGATTATGAAGAAAGACAAGCGCCAAAACCTGTATCTGGTGGATGCTGGTGGCACGAAGTTGACACGCATCACCAATTGGGATCAAGTCGATGATTATCCCGTGTGGACTTCCGATACAGATTATGGAACACAACTGCATTTTCTTTCGCTGCACAGCGATGGAACAACATCGCTCTACGTGCTAAAGAGCGATCTCAAATCACTAGACGGCGGAACCACCTTCCAGAAATTACCGTTGGCTCCGTTCATGGTGTTTGCAAACTTTGGGATGGTAATCGGGGTTACCGATCCAGAACAATCTATTCAGGTCATAAAAATTGGCAGTCGTGCGCCTATGTCAATAACACGGATTGATAAACCTGTGCTGGAACTGGTTAGAGCGCCCGATTCAACCCTGATTGCGCTCTCAATAGGCGGTGACTTGTATTTAATTGATGAAAGTGGAACTGATTTCCGCCCTGTACCAGGCAAACCAGCGGGCAGTCAATTGGCATGGTTATGCGGCGACGTCGGCGCATCCAACCCACGACGGCGCTAGTCGCGTTCACGTTGATCGCCTTGATTGCGGTCAATGGCTATAACCTTGCGGTGAGCGTGATTGATGCACCTTATGCTTCCACGCTCAATTTGTCGTATCCGCCACTGCTCCGAATTATCGTGGCGCTTATCTGGGCTGCGACCTTTGTCTGGTTGCTGCTTGGCGTTGTGCGTGAGCGCCCCGGCGTGCGGCGTCGGGTTGCGCCATTTCTGACACTTTATGGGATTTGGAGTATTTTCTGGCTGATCGCTTTTGCCCGTTCGGATTTTGCACAAGGGCGGATTGCGTTCCAGGCCGTCGCCACTGTGGTATTATTGCTACCGTTCTGGTGGCTGCACTGGCGGCATATTTAGCACACAGGAGACCGCGTTTTAATGTCTGTTGACCAATATATGATCCATATCGGCCCGGTGACGATCCATTTCTATGCGCTGATCCTGATTACCGGGATCGTCGCTGGAACATGGCTGTGTGCGCAACGGACGAAGGCGCGCGGCAAGAACGTCGATTACATTTGGGACGGTCTGATTTGGGCAGTTATTCCGGGTGTGATTGGTGCGCGACTCTATCATATTCTCACGCCATCGCCTGCTTCCGGTCTTTCTTTGGAATATTATATGGAACACCCGGAACAGATTCTGGCGATCTGGAACGGTGGTCTTGGCATCTATGGTGCAATTGCTGGTGGCGCGTTTGGCATCTGGTTGTTCGCACGGGTGAAGCATGAGCCGCTGCTCCCCTGGCTGGATATTTGCGTACCGGGTGTGGCGCTGGCACAGGCTATCGGGCGTTGGGGCAACTGGGTCAATCAGGAATTGTATGGCGCGGCGACCAATCTCCCCTGGGCAATTTATATCCCGCCGGGGAAACGGCTTCCCGGTCACGAGGGTGACGAATTTTATCACCCGCTGTTCTTATACGAATCAATCCTGAACCTGCTGGCATGTCTGGCGCTACTGTGGATAGAACGCCGCTTCAAGGACAAATTGCGGCATGGCGATCTGATTCTGATTTATCTGATGATGTACGCGGCAATCCGTTTCGTACTGGATTTTCTGCGGCTGGATTCCAACGGCTTCGGCGCAATCACAACGGCACAACTGGTTGGACTGGCTTTGTTCGTTGGATGCGGTGCGATTTTGGTCTTGCGGCGCGTGATTAAGACAGAGAAGCCTAGGAATACTGTTAATGAAGGGGTATAAAAATACCGTTGACCCATCTTGGGAACGGGCTTATAATCCAACATAACAACGTAGAAAGTGTAAAACTTTGGAAATGCGGTGTCCAGAGAGGTGAATCCAATGGCTGAGAGATTCACCCGAAACGCGCCAAAGGTCGTCACGCTGGAGTTGATATGCCGAATGGATGCAGTAAGCATATCCGGGTTCGCCCGTTAAAGCGCCAATGAGTGCCTGTGCCTAAGTGCATGGGAAACAAGGTGGTAACACGGAAGCAACGCGCCTTTCGTCCTTGATGTGGACGGGGCGTTTTTTATTTTCTGGCAAGGGAGCAATCATGGACGAACAACAGGCACTCACGGACTTTGTGATTGGCGAGTTGAGCAAGCATAAATCTAAAAATGACATCATTCAATTTCTGGCGACGCACCATCAAATGAATTGGTATAAAGCCGAAGCCTTTGTGAATGGTGTCAGTGACACGCATAGCAAGCAAATCGCACGAGGTAGCGCGCCGCTTATGCTTGGACTTTCAGTCGCGCTGACCCTTGTTGGACTTGGATTAGCTGGAACGATGGTGTTTTTGACACTGCGGGGCTGGATTATCTTTTTCATCACCTTTCCAGTTCCCTGGCTTGGAAACATCGTCTATTTTCTCACTGGAGCAGGCTTTTTCGCAGGCGGACTACTCGGCCTTAGCAGAACAATAAAGAAATCACTGTAACAGAAAGTCAAAACAATCATGGACGATCAGAAGGAACGTATCGAATTCGTGATTCGGAAACTGAGCAAAAAAAAGGCCGAAAGACGAGATCATCAAAGCGTTGGTGTTGATACACTCAATGACGTGGTTCGAGGCTGATGGACTTGTCCAGATGGTGATCCGCAAATATGCGAAGGCGATAGCAATGCGCGCTGCGCCAGGAATGTTGTTCTTTTCAGCGCTGCTAATTATCGGCGGGTTGGGACTAGCGGCATGGATGGCGATTGCAACGCTGCAAAAAGAAAGTATCCCTTTCATTTTTCTGCGGAATCGCTCCGGTCCACAGTCAGCGTTTGTGCCTTATTCGGGCAATGTGATCTACTTTCTGATAGGGTGTGTGCTTTTTATCGGAGGGATGGCAGGGATTGGGCAAGTGTTGGGCAGAATACGGAACGCTTCCCGACCATCGGACAACCAGAACAAGTAGGAGTAAGAAATGTTGAAACCACCTGAAAAACCGGATGATGGGGCATCTATCATCGAGCCGAACAATACCAATGCCTTTTATGATGCGGTGGTTGACCATTATCACCTGTTCTATCGGGACTGGCAGGCGACGGTAGACCGCGAAGGGATGACCTTGCGCAAAATCCTCAGCGGACGACGAAACATCCTTGATGCCTCGTGCGGGACGGGGACACAATCCATCGCGCTCGCCAAGCAGGGATTCAACATCACCGCAGCCGATATTAGCCCGTCCATGCTCGATAAGGCGCGCGAAAATGCACATGAGTATGGTATTGAGACAAACATCCAGTTTGTGAATGCGGGTTTTCTGGAATTACCAGAAAAGGTTGGCGGGACATTCCACGCGATCATTACCAAAGGGAACGCACTGCCGCATTTGCTCACTGACGCAGAGATCAAGCAGGCAATTCGAAATTTCCATGATCTGCTTGTACCAGGCGGCTTGCTTGTGATCGGGATACGCGACTATGACACGATCCTGGAAGATCGGCTGCGCTTTGTGCCGGGACAATTCCACGACGATCCCGATCAACGTGACATCTTCTTCGACATTTGGGACTATGACGACGGCCCACCAGTAGTCATTACATTCAACAAGTTTCGCGTATTCGGGAGCGGCGAGTCGTATCAGGTCGTGAAGAATTCGGTGAAATATCGTGCCTTGCTGCGGAGCGAACTGGAAACGATGCTGACCGAAGCCGGCTTCGAGAACATCAAGGCCGAAACGCAAATGTGGGAATTATTGTTCACCGCAACGAAGAAATAATCTGAGCTGCCCCGGCGCTTTAGCGCCGGGCTATAAGCGATGGACAATTGACTTACGATGTCAAATCACTTGATCTATGAACCACATAGATCAAACAGACTATTATCAATCACAGTTGGAAATTGATCATAGCCCGGTGCTTCAGCACCGGGTCTAACGGGAGAAATAGCGATGCCAGAACTATCAAAAACGTTCGACTTTCAGGAGGCCGAAGCACGGCTCTATAAATATTGGGAAGAAAACGGCTGGTTCAAGCCGGAGGTTGCGCCGCCAGACGCTGAACCATTTGTGATCGCCATCCCGCCGCCAAACGTGACCGGTGAACTACACCTCGGACACGCCATGTTCGTGAGCCTTGAAGACCTGATGATCCGCTATGAACGGATGCGCGGCAAAGCGGCGCTATGGATTCCGGGGACAGATCACGCCGGGATTGCGACACAGTTGCAGGTGGAAAAACTTCTCCGCAGCGAAGGCACAAGCCGCGAGGAAGTGGGGCGCGAAGAGTTCCTCTACCGGACATGGGAATGGAAGAAGAAATACGGCGGCGCGATTGTGAACCAACTCCGTCGCATGGGCGCGAGTTGCGACTGGGAGCGCGAACGTTTCACGCTGGATGATTCGCTTTCGGTGGCCGTGCGTGAAGCCTTCGTGACGCTCTGGGAGCAGGGTTTGATTTATCGCGGCACACGCCTGATCAACTGGTCACCCGGTTTGAAAACTGCCGTGAGCGATGTCGAAGTGGAGCGCGAAGAGGAAGAAGGCCGCCTGTATTTCTTCAACTATCCGATTGAAGGCGGCGAATCCTTGCCCGTGTCCACGACGCGCCCGGAAACGATCCTCGGTGATACGGCGGTCTGTGTGCATCCTGAAGATGACCGCTATAAGCACCTGATCGGCAAGAAGGCGGTTGTGCCGATGCTTGGGCGCGAAATCCCGGTGATTGCTGACGAATACGTGGATCGGGCGTTCGGAACGGGCGCATTGAAGATCACGCCTGCGCACGACTTCAACGACTACGAAATCGCGCAAAGGCACGATCTGCCTCTGATCAACATTATGAATCGGGATGGTTCGCTCAATGAGAACGCCGGGCCATATGCTGGCCTGGATCGCTTCGAGGCGCGCAAAAAACTCTGGTCAGATATGGAAGCGCAAGGGCTGACCATCAAGACCGAAAAGCATATGATGGTTGTGCCGCGTTCGCAGCGTGGTGGCGAAGTGATCGAGCCACTGATCAGCGAACAGTGGTTTGTGAAGATGGAACCACTTGCCAGGAAAGCTATCGACGCCGTGCGCGATGGTCGTATCAAGATTGTGCCGGAACGCTTCGAGAAGGTGTATTTCAATTGGCTGGAAAACATCAAGGATTGGTGCATCAGCCGCCAACTCTGGTGGGGACATCGTATCCCCGCATGGCACAACAAGAAAACGGGCGAAATTCTGGTGGGGCGCGAAGTGCCAGAACCCGCAATCAAAAACCCACTGGATTGGGAACAAGACCCCGATGTGCTGGACACGTGGTTCAGCAGCGGGTTGTGGCCTTTCAGTACACTTGGCTGGCCGAAGCAAACGCCCGATCTGGAGCGCTATTATTCCACCGATGTGCTGGAAACGGGCTATGATATCCTGTTTTTCTGGGTGGCGCGTATGATCATGATGGGACTGTGGTTCACCAACGAAATCCCGTTCCATACTGTGTATCTGCATGGTCTGGTGCGCGACGAACGCGGCAACAAAATGAGCAAGTCCAAAGGCAACGTGATCGATCCGCTGCTCACAGTGGATAAATATGGCACGGATGCACTGCGGTTTACACTGCTCACCAACGGCACACCGGGTAACGATCAAAACCTTTCGGAAAGCCGTGTGGAATATAACCGCAACTTTGGCAATAAAATCTGGCAGATGGCGAAGTTCATCACGAGCAATCTGGGCGATGCGCCGCTATCGGCTCTGCCCTCGCCAGATGATAAGACACTTACGCTGGCGGATCGCTGGATTCTCAGTCGCCTGAACAACCTGATCGGTACGGTGCAACGCCTGTTCGATAACTACCAATATGGTGAGGCAGGCTTGCAAATTCAATCCTTCCTGTGGACAGAATTTGCCGACTGGTCGATTGAAATAAGCAAGAACGCACTTTACGGCAAGGACGAACCACGTAAGGCAACTACACGCGCGGTGTTGATGCACGTGCTGGATACAACATTACGTTTGCTGCACCCCTATATGCCATATATTACCGAAGAAATCTGGCGTCACCTCCCAGAGCGCTCGAAGGCGTTGATTATCAGCACATGGCCTGTGGCTGATACACGCTGGATCGACGCGAAGATCGAAGCGGATATGGCGACGATTCAGGAGTTGATCGTGAAGATTCGCAATGTGCGCACGGAATACAACGTGGAGCCTGCCAAGCGCATCACGACGATCACGGCGGATAGCAGCAATCTGCTCACCGACAACACAGATATATTCTCACGCCTGTGTAATGTGGAACGGATCGATAGGGGTGCAGCGCCAGAACAGGCTGCCACAGTGGTCAGTGGAGACGCAACGCTCTATTTGCCATTGGGCGATCTGGTGGATTTCGCCGCCGAACGGGAACGGCTCTCGAAAGAACTGGCAAACCTGAACGGGCAGATCGAAGGTGCAGAGAAGAAACTCGGCAATGAAGGCTTCACCAGCCGTGCCAAGCCGGAAGTGGTGGAGCGTGAGCGCACCCGCCTCGCAGAACTAACTGAATCCCGCAAGGCGATTGAAGGACGCCTGGCGAAGTTGCCTGTTTAGCTAAAGTGAGTTTTGGGGTAAGAAAACCTCATCCCCCAACCCCTTCTCCCACAGGCGAAGGGAAGTCCAATACAGTCTGGAATTCCCTCTCCTGCGGGAGAAGGATTTAGGGTGAGGGCGCTCATCCTGTCGCTAGCCCTATCCCGAATTCACATTAAATAGTCAGGAAAACGGGTGACATATACGCATATGTCACCCAACAAAGCATACAATCGTTATACGCTGGCGGTGGCTTCCAGTTCATCCATCCTCTGCGCAAGCGAATCGACAATCGTCCGCAACGTTTCCGTATCGAACGCGAATTTTATATTTGCCGCCGCGAACAGTTCCGGTAATGTTCCTGTCGCGCCAAGCGCCAACGCCCGACGGTAAGCGCCAACAGCGGCAGCCTGATCGCGTTGCGCATTCGCCCAGACCTGTATCGCGCCAAGCTGCGCGATTCCATATTCGATGTAGTAGAACGGGTCCTGGAAGACATGCGATTGACGATGCCAGAAGGCGCGTTTTTCGGTTTCCAGACCTGTCCAATCAAGGTGAGGCCAGTACCGATCCACGAGACCCGCCCAATATTTATCACAAGCGCGCAGGTCTGCGGCTTCTTTGGCGTTCTCATAAACCCAGTGTTGCAGGGCATCAATCATCGCCATGTAAGGCCAGAAGCCGAGCATCCCGCGCAACTGCTCATAACGCGCACGGTTGGCGTCCGCTTCCGAATAGAACCCACCTCGATCTTTGGTCAGATAAGGCAGACTAAGTAGTTCCATCGACATCGAAGCGACTTCGGCAAACTCCATCGGCGTCATCTGCTCTTGCCGCTGTGGGAGATAGGGCAATGCCAGTCCCTCAAAGGTCTGGAAAGCATGACCGCCCTCATGGAGCAAAGTTGTAACGTCGTTGTGCGTGCCAACTGCATTCATATAGATGAAGGGTTCATGCGTGGCGTTAAATTCCAGTTCGTAGCCACCGGGAGCCTTGTTGTTGCGCGCTTCCAGATCGAGTTGTTTATTAGTGCGCATCGACGCGAAGTTTTGTCCAAGTTCGGGATCAAGCTGTGTGAAAATGCGGATCGCTCCATCTACGAGTTCGTCAATGGTTTGCCAGGGGCGCAACGGTGGTTGTCCCAGCGGATCGACGAACATATCCCAATGGCGCAAGGTCGGAACCCCTAACTGTTGCCGACGTTTTTCAGATTGGCGGCTTACGACAGGTACGACTACCTGTGCAATGGATTCGTTGAAGCGTTTGGCGTCTTCTGGTGTATAGTCGAATCGGTGCATCTGTTGCCAGCGATATTCGCGGTAAGTATCAAAACCCGCATTGCGCGCAATCTCGTGACGGGTGTTGATCATCCGCTTCCACAGTTCGGCATATTTCGGCTCGTCCTGCACGATTCGCCCATAGCGTAAGCGCCACGCATGTTCGCGCCTGTCCCGATCCTGATCTTCCAGAACGGGTTGCAAGCGAATCAGGGGAATTTCCTTACCCTCCCAGTTGACCGTCTGACTACCACTGATCTGGTCATATTCCATGATTTGCTTTTTGAGATCAGCAAGGTATTCCAGATTGGAATCCCGATAGATCGCCGCTTCGCCGCGCAGATTGCGCAATGGAATAGCAAAGCCTTCGGGTTCAAGGCCACTATCCAGTAACTTTTGCTTGACTCTCTGTTCCGCAGCTGTAGCAGGCGGCAGAACTTCATCAAGGAAAAAATTGTACTGTTCCTCGGCGACGGTATCGGCGGTGTTGGTCGTTGTGGCGACGGTAAAACGGTTATTCACCTCGTCAATTAACGAAGCAATTTTTGTCCAATCCAGCAGCCATTGTTCGATATTTTCGGCAGTCAAAGGGCGGGCAATCAGATCATCATAATAAGGGGCAATCTTTTCCCACTTCCACGTTTTAAAATCTTCTGTCGTTTGAGGGAGGGATTCAAACATGATTATTCCTGTATTACAGACGGTTTGTGAAGGACTTGGAAAGTCCTCTATGGATTATAGCATCTGCAACTGGCAACGTAAAATAACCCCGCTGGCATCAAACCAGAACGGGGTTATCAGAAAACAACGAATATGGGAGTAGCGTTCGATCATCTGGAGTAGCGTTGCTTTCCGCTCTGCCGCTCCCTCTGATCCATATGCTAGGCGACAGTTACATCTTCGCAGAGATAGACATCCTGAATCGCGCGGAGCAGTGCCGCGCCTTCGCCCATCGGACGCTGGAATGCCTTGCGTCCACTAATCAGCCCCATACCGCCTGCGCGCTTGTTGATGACCGCTGTTGTGATTGCCTCGACAAGATCGTTATCTCCACTTGCGCCACCGGAATTAATCAATCCGGCACGCCCCATGAAGCAGTTGGCGACTTGATAGCGGGTCAAATCAATTGGGTTTTCGCTAGTCAGTTTGGTGTAGATACGTTCGTCCAGCTTGCCATAGGACGAACCGCCAGAGTTGAGCGCCTTGAATCCACCGTTCTGGGTTGGCAGTTTTTGCTTGATGATGTCTGCCTGAATGGTGACGCCGAGATGATTAGCCTGTCCAGTAAGGTCAGCGGAAGTCTCATGATTCACACCGTTTACCTTGAAAGCGCCGTTACGGGTGTAACACCAAAGCACTGTCGCCATACCGAGTTCGTGGGCGCGATAGAACGCTTCGGAGATTTCGACAAGTTCGCGTGTCGCGTCTTCGGAGCCGAAATAGACTGTCGCACCAACTGCAACCGCGCCCATATTCCATGCCTGCTCAACTTTACCGAAGAGAACTTCTTCAGATTTGTTGGGATAGGTCAGTAATTCATTATGGTTAATCTTGACCATGAACGGGATTTTATGCGCATATTTGCGGGCAACGACGCCAAGTACGCCAAACGTAGAGGCAACCGCGTTACAACCGCCCTCGATGGCAAGTTTGACAATATTTTCCGGGTCAAAGTAGATCGGGTTTTTTGCAAACGACGCACCAGCCGAGTGTTCGATTCCCTGATCGACGGGGAGAATAGAAAGATAACCAGTTCCGGCCAGACGCCCGGTATTGAACATCTGCCCCAGGCTGCGCAAAACCTGCGGATTGCGATCCGAGTTGATCCAGACACGATCTACAAAATCCGGGCCGGGCAGGTGCAGCGACTCTGCCGGAATTGTTTGTGATTTATGTTCCAAAAGTGCGGCGTTTGCACCGAGATGTTCAGCGATTTTATCAATCGTCAGAGATGGAGATTCGATAGCGGCAACCATCGTAGAATCCTCGCTATAGTGTTTTGAAAAGATACGGTAATCCGTATGGTGCGATTATGCCGCAAACGATCTAACCGCGCTAGAATTAGTAGTTAATTCATCGAACTACCAACGGGGGCGACTTTGGAAGGCTTAGGCTTGATCCTCACCGGGTTTGGTGCGCTGCTCTGTATTGTTTGTGCAGTGCTGGCTGTGAATATGAATCGCAGCATTGGTAATCATAATCGTGTTTTTGAAGAGTTGCGCGAGGCGTCTGGCAAACTTGAATCGGCAAACAGGGAGTTAATGCAGACTAAAGAGCGGTTGGAACGGCTTGATTCGGTCAAAACAGATTTCATCACCATTGCCAGCCACGAACTGCGTACACCGCTGACCCAGGTGCGCGGTTATATTGATATTCTGGACGCGATGAATGAATCCGGGATGGCGAACCGCGAACAAATGACCAAAATGGCGAGCAACCTGCGTAAAGCCAGTGACCGCATGGAACGCCTGATTGGGGATATGCTCGATGTCAGCCAGCTTGACACGGACGCGATGGATTTGCGTTTCAGCAAAACCAGCGTAGAAAGCATGATGAAAGTTGCTATCGAACCGCTGATCGAAGCTGTCACCCAGCGCAAACTGTCGATGACTTCGCGCGGGTTACGCAATCTACCGCCAGTGGAAGCCGACATGCAACGCATGGTCCAGGCATTCCGCAACATCGTCGGCAACGCTGTCAAATATACACCAGACGGCGGACAGATCAGCATCGCGGGCGAATTGCAGAAGAACGCTTCGACCAAACAGGATGAAATCAAAATCACTATCGAAGATACAGGAATCGGGATCGATCCCCGTTATCACGAATTAATCTTCGAGAAATTTTTCCGTATCGGTGATCCCGGTTTGCACTCGACAGGCTCCACCAAATTTATGGGTGCGGGGCCGGGGTTGGGGTTGACTATCGCGCGCGGTGTGATTCAGGGACACGGTGGGACAATCTCTGTGCAAAGCCAGCGTGAAGATAAACGCGAGTTCCCCGGCACAACGTTTACGATTATACTGCCGCTGCAACCACCGGAATCTGCCACTGTCGCGCCGTTTGAGCGCCCGACAATCCCGAGTCTGGCGCTGGCGCGTCCGCGACAATCCACCTAGAGAACAGACACGGAGAGCGCCAACGCTTTCCGTGTTTTGGCATCAGTGAACGTTGCCCAAACCTGGTTGATGGTATTCAACAAACGCTGCTTTTCGTTCTCGCGCGTTGTCAGATAGTTCAGCAGCGGGCGTAAATCATCGCGTTCACCTGCTTTCTGAAGATGGCTTTGCAGCAAATCCACAGCAACCCGCGCGTCCTGCAAATCACCGAGATGATCCTGCAAGGTCTTTACTGCATTAATGACTGTTTTGGACTCTGCGCCGAGAACTTCTGCAAAAAATTCCAGCGTATAGCGGAACCGTTTGCCTTCGATCCGCAATTCGTGGAACGTATCAAGATTTGTCACCGCAAATACCGTCTCATAAGTACGCATCGTTGTATATTGCGTATAAAGCAGCGGCGGTACAACATGGCGCACAATGTGCGCTTCGCCCAATGCAAATCTGGTCTGGCTGCCTGCCCCTGGCGTGGTCAGAAATTCGTGAAAGGTCGCTACAAAACCCCGATAGCGTGAGCTATCCAGAAATTCAATCAGCTTTTGGCGTGCATTGTCTGTATTGACATTGAACTCTTTGCTGAGTTCGTTCAGGCTGTCACGCTCTGCTTCCTGCAAACCTTCCGCATATTTCCTGATCTTGTCCTGAAAGACATCCATATCCCGGACTGCGCCCAACGCATTTGCGATAGTCTTGAGAGAACGCTCGAATATGCGAACCGGGCTGCTTTTCTTATAATAGGGATGAAAGAGTTTGATCGCACTCCGCATCCGGCGGGTTGCAACACGCATATCGTGAATAGCGTCAATATTGCCATCCACCCGTACACCGGGTTCATGTTTGAGCATGATCTCGAATTGATGAAACAGGATTTTACGTCCGGCTTCGCTCATCGCGTCGTCTGGCATAATACCGGGAGTGGCCGACAGTTTGAGAGGGAAACGCGGCGCATTGATCCCATTATGGTCGGGAAGTGTTGTGGAATCCATCGCACCTCGGAAATGTTAAGAAATTGTTAAATCGAATCTGGTAAATCTTAACACCAATTCGGCATTATTGACAGGGCTGGATGTCTGGAGGGTGACATATGCTTGATGGAATTCACGAAAATTTAACTTTACTACTACAACGATTGGCGGTTGGGGCAACCGCACCAATCTATAGTCCCGGAGAATGGGCAAGCCGTTTGCACGATTTACCGTTTGCGGCGGAGTTTGTGGATCAGTTGCGCGCTGAATGGCTACCAATCCCGCTGACGGAGAGGTTTCCGCAGGAAATCGCGGAGAAATGTCGGGCGCATATGGCGGAATGGAATTCTGGCTGGCCTAATCTCTGGGCGCATACGCTACGGGTGACAGGATACGCGCTCTATCTTGCGCCAGAAGTTGATGTACCCGCAGATCAGGCGTTCATGCTGGCGATGCTCCATGATGTTGGCAAATTTGATGAAATGCGAGACTCAATCCCTCACGAAGCGCTTGCAGGCGCATATGCCCGCGAATGGATGACGGGTCATTACCCGGAAGAAGTCGTGGAACGCATTGCGGAAGCGGTGGAAAAAGAAGGACGTGCTTCCGATCCTCTGGTACGGTTACTATATGATGCGGACAAGCTGGAAAAAATTGGCGCGAGTGGGATTGTCCGGCGGGTGTCGCAGGTTCTGACTTTTCCCAATGCGATTGAGGCAATAGCGCGGGTGGCTTTTGACCTGCGGCGTTTTCCTTCGATGAAACTGGATGCTGCAAAAGCGATTGCCGCGAAAAAACGTGAATTTACGGCAGGATTCATTGAAGAGGTACATGCCTGTATTGAAGCAATTTCAACCTGAATTAACGAAAATCCGTGCCAATTTGCGATAATCTGCGCGTCCCCATTACAGGCGCGATAATATTTGATACAATAAACGCAATCTATCGCCAACCCGATCCCGGTGTCGTATGCCTGAATCCAGAAGTGTCCAAATTCGTATTGATAATCGCACGCGCCTTGTTTCCGCAGCGCTGGCTGCGACCAATTATCCTGAAAAATCACAGGAGCGTCAGAAACACGGCGTCACGCTCCATGCACGCGGTACACGTAAATGGGTCTCGGAATTTACGCATCACCCTGCCGTTTCCGCGCTGCAAATTCTGCTGAACCAGAATGTTCCGCTGGAGCCGATTTATGGCTATGCCCTGCGGTTATCATGGCCTGCGCTCGAAATTGATGAAGCACCGCGCTGGGTTCCTCCGCGTTGGCACGAGCAACTACGCCATTTCGGGGAAGTGACGAATCTGGCGCAGTGGTGGCAGAACGAAGATGATCAGTGGCAGTCTGCTATCCGGCATTTGGGCGAAATTTTCGCAAAAGTCGACTTCTACAAATTTTTGATGCCGTTCTTTGGGGCGTTGCCGGAACAGCTTGTATTCCTGCCAAATATGAGCTATCCCACCGATCAGAATGTAGCGGTGCATGTCGGCGGCGAACTCGCGGTGATCATCCCGCCGCGCAAAGCGTGGGGCGATAGCGCACCCTGGCCCTATGATAATGACCCGGTGTATATCTATCAGGAAGCATTGCGCGGTTATATCAAATTGTTGATGGCGGCAGAATTACGCAGCCAGCCCGATTTGGTCAATACTCTAAGTGAACGCGCCCTCCCGGTTGGCGAAAAGTTCACCGTGATTCATCCCAAATGGACAGACCAGATGACCGCACTCTTCACAGCAGGCGCGATTGCGTGCTTCCTTGAAGATGAAATCAATCCGCGCGAATCGAAAGCATTTACGCACATGACCCAAAAGGTGGAAGGGTTGACCCTGCTGCCAGGCGTTGTGAATCTGCTCAAACGGTATCAGGAAGAGCAAAAAAGCGGCAAGTACAGCACATTCATTGAATATCTGCCGAACTTCGTGAAGCATCTGCGGGTCGCCAAAACGATCAGCGCATTGTGAGATAAATCATTCATGTGGAACGTATCGCGCAACAAAGGCCGAATCGCGTTTGTCTGGCTAATTGTTTTGTGTGGCTTGCTGGCGGCGTGCGTTCCACAACAGATCGAAACAATGCCAACCCTTGCCGCGATTCCGTCGGATACGGCAACGTTGCGCCCGACGATCACCAAAACGCGGACACCCACGCTGACGCGCACCAACACGCTGACATATACGCCAACACCCACCAAAACCTACACACCAAGCGTAACATTCACCGCGTCGATCTCACCAGTGCCAACCCTGACCAAACCGCCTTCGTATACACCGAGTTTTACCCCAACCAATACGCCGATCCCGTCGGCAACATTTACGCCATCCAACACGTTCACGCCAACCTTTACGCGAACACCTACCCTTACCTTTACGCCGACTGTTATCCCGGAAATTATCTTCTTTACTTCCGATCTGGTGAATATTCCGGCGGGTGGACAAACAACCTTACGCTGGCAGACAAACAATTCTCCAGTAGTGACACTCGAACAAATTAATGCACAAGGGCAGATAACGGCATCGTTCAGCGTTTCATCGACAGGGACACAAATTGTTTCGGTGACGACAGCGCTAGGCAACAAAATCACCTATCGCCTGACCGCTAAGAATGGGCGCAATATCACCACGCGGGCGCTGGCGATCAACGTACTGTGCGGCAGCCCCTGGTTCTATAACCCCGCGCCGGGGGCATGTCCTCTGGAAGCGCCTGTCCGAACGACGCTGATTTTCCAGTCGTTTGAGCGTGGAGTAGCATTCTATGTGCCAACCACGCGCACGGTATATCTGCTCTCCAATGGGGATAACAACCGCGTGAATGCCTATCCGATGGACTGGGATTATTCGCCGCTACCTACCCTTTCCCCACCGTCAGGATTGCTGCAACCTACCGGTGAGATTGGTTATATTTTCGCCAAAAAAGCATGGTCAGACGGTCAACCGATTGTGAATCTCCTCGGTTGGGCAACACTGCCCCAGCAGGGTTATGAGAGCGTTGTGCAACGCGGCACGCCAACCGACGTATATATCCGTCGTCCCGATGGTGCGGTCTACAGGCTGGCTTTGGCAGGCATTGGCAAATGGACGGTTGTCGGGACAGCACCCTGATTTTTGACATTCAAGGAACGAAGAATAGTGACTGATCCCAAAATTTCTGTTTTGCCTGCAATTCCTTACATTGAGCGAGAGGAAATCGGGCAATATCTCAATTTTGATTTTGCACTAGAGAACACAACCAGCGAAACTATTCACATTCAGAAAATCGAAGTTTGTGTGTTTGATTCTGCGCACAAACTGGTATTACGAAAATTTCTGGATGGCAACGGTTCTGCACCGAATATCCAGACCGTTCCTAATCGGAAAATTGAAGCTGGAAAAACGCACCTCATTTTCAATTCCTTCCATTCCTTTGAGCCGGAAATTGAGATTGCCAAATTGCGTTATGAATTCCTGTTGGAAGCCGATCCCTCGGAAACAATCTATACACGAACTGTAGAGGTCTCTCCAACTGTCTATGAACCACAGACAGCGCTCGTTCTCCCGTTGCGTGGTGCATTCATTGTCTACGATGGGCATGATTTCTATTCCCATCATCGGCGCTTCGATTATGCCCACCCGGTTGCCCGCGAGATTGGAATCAACAGCAATTTCATGCGTTTTGCCTATGATTTTTGCTCTGTCGATGCTGATGGCGCGATGTTTCACGGGGATGATACCATTAACGAGAACTGGTTTGTGTTCGCTGCGCCTGTCTACGCAACGGGAGCAGGGCGAGTTGTCCTTGCCAATGATGAAATGCCGGACAATCGCTCCTTTGATCAATCTCTGCTGCCTGAGAATCCTGTCATTCTCTTTGGCAATCATGTTGTTATCGATCACCTGAATGGCGAGTACAGCATGTTCGCGCACCTGAAGCAGAACAGCATCAAGGTAAAGATTGGGGACATGGTGCAACAGGATCAGCTAATTGCCGAAATTGGCGCATCTGGTAGCGCAAATATTCCACACCTGCATTATGAACTGCGGAACGGCGCGAATATGATCGGCGTCGAAGGGCTGCCATCCTGTTTCACGAATTTCAAGCGGCGGCTTGGCTCAAAATCCGTGACTATCGCAAAGGGGATCGTTGATACAGGCGATATTGTCGAGCGCTAGCTCAAAGGATCGATTCCGGCTCGGCAATCAGGATAAAAGGTGACGCGATGTTTTTTAGAGCGGATCGCGCGCCTTTTTCATCTAACCGCAGCAGGGTCGATGAATCAAGCAGTGTATATTGATAGTCGGGACGTAACTCCATAGAATCTGCCTGTAATATTTTCCCCCCTTGAGCGCGCAATCGCACAATGCCACTTTTGCTGATTACCACAACCCCCGACCACTGCCCACGCAAGATTCCAAACCGCCCCGATTGCACCTCAAATACGGCGAAGTCCCCGATTTCCGTCAGCAGGTTGATCTGCTGCGACGCCGCATTCATACGCTCTGCGACGATTTTGCAAAGTTCATCTGTTGAAAGCTGGCGCTTGTTCGGGTCGTTACCATCGAGTGCCAGCGCTCCGGTTGCTATGGCGCGAACTGTGCCGCGTTCCGGGATGGTTTCGGTAATCACCTGAACGGTCTCTGGCGCTGCTCCGCTTTGGATAGCTTGCGCTCGAACGTCCTGCACCAGCATCTCCAGATCATCGGTGCTGCGCTCGATTTCCTCGCGCACCAGCGCCAGCGCCACGCCAATACTCGAAATAACTTCGGCGTGATCGGTCAATTCAAAAGGTGCTTTCAGCAATTCAGCAACTATCGGAACAAGCGCACCACATCCGCCACCGCCGCCAATCAATGTAACGGATTTGAGCCGATATTCGCGCGCCAGCCGTCGTATTGCTTTTACAATCGGTTCAGCGGCGCGTTTCAGGAATGCTTCGGCGGCACGTTTCGGGGAAAGGTTGATCACCTGTCCTAATAACTCAAAACCTCTCAAGGCAATCTCCTGGTTCGCATTGGCATATGCGCCCGCCGGAATTTTGCCAAGTGCATTGGCGGCACAAGTCACAGTTAAAGCGTATCGTATCCCGTTCGCATCCTGAATACAGACATAATCAGCAGGATCGCCTGATTTTGGTGCGAAGAGTTCCAGCGAAAGTTTGCCCTCTGGCTGGCTATAGCACAAATAGGGTAAGCCCGCGATATGCGCCGAACGTGGCCCAACATCAACCAGCTTCCATTCCCGGACACGCGCCATCGAACCACCAGCCACACCCTGCACACGCACATCCAGCGAACGGATTGCAGTCGGACGATCCATAATTTCCACATAGCGCAAAACAGGTTGACCATCCCGAATCACCGCGAGGTTGGTACTCGTACCACCGACTTCGATGAACAAGCTATCCTGTACCCGCCCGAACAGCAATGCTCCGGCGACACTGGCAGCAGGTCCGCTCAGGAGCGAGAGGATCGGGCGTGTACGGAGCGTTGCGGCGTCGTTCAGCCCGCCATCGCCGCGCATGATCATCAACGGTGCATTGATTCCGGCAACCCGCAGACAGGATTCCACTTGTGTCGCTGTTTGTACCATTTTGGGGATGATGCTGGCATTAATGGCGGCGGTGATTGTCCGAATCTCCAAGCCGTAGCTGCTTGATACCTGATGCCCCCCAATCACATGGAGGCCGATTTGTGCAGCAGCATCCATCACGATTTGTTCCTGCGCAGGATCATCAACCGCATACATGGCGCTGGCAACGATAGCCTGTGCGCCTTTTTGGATTAACTTCTGAATCGCAGCAGCGGCACGTTCCGGGGTGACTGGTTCGTTGAGCCATTCGGTGTAAGTCTGCAAACCGCGATCTGGCGCGAGCGGGATCATTCCTGGCGTGACCCGACGACGCAGGCTTCCGGCTTCGCTCTTTGGGCCAATCCCTACAATTCCAACGGTTGCAGTGTCTCCTTCCAGAAGTGCGTTGACTGCCTGCGTCGTGCTGTGGGAGACTTCCAGAATTGTTCCAGCGCGATTGGATAAAATCTGCGACAATACGTGTACGATACCGTGTGCTACGCCCGATGGATCGGCGTGTGTCGTGGGCGTGACTGCCTGTGCGATAATTTCCAGCGGATCGAGCCGCACGGCAACCGCTTTGGTGAACGTCCCGCCGACATCGACGCCGATCCGAATTTGTGGAGGTTTTTCTTGAAAATCCATTGCCTTACGCTTGGCCTTGCCAATACCAATTGTTATATTGTCGGAGATGAAGCCACCCGCGATTGCATCATCATTGACCCTTCCGATAATGCCCCAAAATTATTAGAAGTGATTAAGTCTGAAGGATGGACATTGCGCGAAATCTGGATCACTCATGCGCATTTTGATCACATCCTGGCATTGCGTGAGGTGAAAGCCGCGCATAACGTCCCGGTGCGGATGCACCCGGACGACCTGCCAATTCTGGAAAATCTGGCGCAATCGCTACGCCGTTTCGGGATGCGAGAAGTTCCGCCCGCACCAAAGCCGGAAATAGACCTGCATCCCGGTGATATTCTGGAATTGGGCGCGGAACGCTTCGAGGTACGCCATGTGCCGGGTCACGCGCCAGGGCATGTGATTTTCATCAACCATATGCGGCAGATGGTGTTCGATGGGGATACCGTGTTTGAAGGTTCAGTCGGACGTACTGACATTCCGCCCTATGGCAACCATGAAACGTTGATGAATGCGATTCAATCGCAAATCCTGACGTTGCCGGACGAATACATGCTATTGCCGGGGCATGGCGATCAAACAACCATCGGCAAAGAAAAAGCATCGAACGAGTTCATTCTGGATTGGATAGCACGCTGAAATTACTTTCGTTTGGGGCGTTGCGCGGTCAGCATATCAAAGATTGGTTGCAACTTGCTGATTGTGCGCGCCATCAATGTTGCCACATCTTCCAGTAAATCATCGTCCATACTGGTGAAATCCAGCGTCGTATAGACCTTCGTCCAACCGCGATCCCATTGCTCGGCGTACCAGTTTTCGCCGAGTTCTTCCCGAATCTCGAACAGATAATGCTCAAAGCCCTGTAAGTAATGTTTATTCACAGCATGATCGCGGCTCTCGAAATGGAGGCCAAGTTCGAGGCGGGATTCCCCGTAGCGCGGCGGTAGCTTCACCAGTTCATAATGCAGCAACTTATCCTGATAATAAATCTGCGACAACCAGGGCATCAGCAGCACACGAAAATCACGCAACCGGGAAGGTAACAACGTTCGGGCGTGATCTGGAACAAGTTTTACAAAGGAAGAAACTTTGATTTGTGACATGATGCTTATGATTTTATCTGGTTATCGCAGAAAATAACCTGGATTGCATTTCTGTTTTCAAGCCAAATTTTCCTGAATGAATACAATCGATCTCATTCCTGAGTTGGAAAGGGATCGACAGAATGGCCATTCGTGCGGTTGTTTTTGATATTGGCGGAGTTCTGGAATATACCCCCCGGATTGGTGTCCTCGAAAGATGGGTGGAGTTGTTTGGCATCCCCGCAGAAAAGTTTGGCGAACTCACATCAGAATTGTGGGATGGTGGCGCTATCGGAAAAATCACATTGGAAGAGATAGAAAAACAACTTGAGATTCGGCTCAAGGTATCGAAAGAGCGCATAGATGAATTTATGGCGGATGTCTGGAAAGAATATCTCGGCACACCCAACACCGAATTAATGACCTATATCGGAACACTGCAACCTGATTATAAAATTGGCATCATCAGCAATAGTTTCGTCGGCGCACGCGAAAAAGAGGAGGAACTCTACCAATTCAGTCAATTCGCTAATCCGATCATTTATTCCCACGAAGTTGGCATTTCCAAGCCGGAACGCCGCATTTACGAAATAACATGGGAGCAGCTTGGAGTCCAACCCTCAGAAATGATTTTTGTAGATGATGCGCCGCCGAACATCGCAGCCGCCAACTCATTCGGCATTCACGGCGTGCTTTTCAAGGAAAATGCACAGGCAATCCCGGAGATAGACGCTATCCTGAAAAATCATGCCTGAATATCTTTACACTTTTTGGGAAAAAATTCACATCCAGACCTTCATTTCAGGCGCATAAGGGTTTATAGTCTAACAAAGTTATATCAAGATAACCTTGCTTCAGATTTCTAAAGCATTGATTGTATTTTCGTTGGCAAAGACAGGTTGATCCGATGAATACCTCAACTACTTCTCGCTACATTGGAACATATGAGATCACCGGCGCAGTAGGCGTTGGATCATTTGGACAGGTATTCAGCGCCTATCAGCCATTTCTGGATCGCAAGGTAGCGATCAAAACGCTCCACAACGAATTATTTGAAGAAGGTTTTTCCGAGAAGCTCTTTATCCGGGAAGGGCGTGTCATCGCGCGTTTGCGCCACCCGAACATTGTTCACGTGTATGAGTTTGGGACGGCGCAGGATTCCGCTACCAACACACGCGCTGCATTCATGGTGATGGAACATCTGCCCGGTGGAACTCTCCAGCAGAAAATGCTGGAAGATAAACTGTCCCACGAAGAGATGATTAATCTGCTTGGGCAAATTGCGCAGGGATTGACCTATGCCCATGAGCAGAATGTCATTCACATGGATTTGAAGCCCACCAATATCCTTTTCACCGCCGATGGGCAACCTGTGATTGTGGATTTTGGTCTGGCCAAAATGGCGGAAGGCGTTTTGTTCGATGTCCCCGCAAATGTTCTGACACCGGTTTCCACTGGCGAGAGTACGATTATCAATCGGGTGATCGGCACTCCCCGGTATATGTCCCCGGAGCAATTACAAAATCTGCCAGTTACGCCCGCCACTGATCAATATGCACTGGCGTTGATCGCGTTTCAGATGCTCACCGGGAAAATTCCGCTGGATGGCGAAAATCCCACGCTCATTCTGACTGCGCGTGCCTACCAGCCAGCGCCTTCGATTCTTCAGTATGCGCCGGATTTGCCACCAGCAGTAGCCCCTGTTTTTGCCAGAGGACTGGCGCTCGATCCGGCAGATCGTTATCCAAACGCGGTAGAGTTCGTTAACGCCCTGACAGAAGCCCTGTTGCCAAACCATACCCCGGAAAAAATAGTCAGGGTGATCGATCCAGTGCAGGCGATCCAGGTTGCAACCGCACGCCAGTATATGAAACGATTTTTGGGTGCTGTTGGTCTGGTGATGCTGATCATCATTTTTTATTGCGGGGCAGAGTTCCTGCGGGGATATAGTCGCGGAGCATTCCCCGAATTTATGTGGGATGGCCTGATCGTCTCCGGTTTGAAAACAGCAGATAACACCCGTGTTATAAATGGGGTGATGCCGGGTAGTTTGGGTGAAACAGCAGGTTACAGGATCGGGGATCGAATTTACGATGATCTGATTCTGGACAAGAACAATCCATCTGCTCAATTTCGCGTTGACGGTATTCCGCGCGCGTTGCTCAACACGGACTGGAAACCCAAACCGGGAGACGTGGTTGAGCGGGAAGTCATGCGCTCCAACGGCAGTTCGGTCACTCTCAGCTATACGTTACAGCCGAATATCTATTCGCTTTATATTCTGGCGGCGACAGTCTTTTCCGCTGTAGTAGGTGTTTGCTGTGGATTCTGGATGCTCTGGCGCTGGGGGCCGGAGCCTATAATGCAAATTTATATTCCGCTAACCTATTTATTCGGCGTCTTCATCGTAGGGCGTGCCGTGACCAATCTCGTTTTGTACATGGATACGCTGACATTTCACCTCTTGCTTGCGGTTACGCTCCATTTGATTATCGTTTTTCCCAAACCGATGGCCTGGGTGGAAAAACATCCTCGCCGTTTGTGGTTGATTTACGCGCCCGTTTTGGTCGGACTATGTTTTTTCCTGTTCCAGACTCCGATTGTTATCCCGATTATCAATCTTCCTCTTCAGGCTTTGGATTATGTAGTTTATATTCTGGTGATTCTCTTTTTGATGATCTACAAGTGGGTACGCCGTGATCTGAAACTGCATCCAGGATTGCGGTGGGTGCTGTTTAGTTTCATGTTCGGGATGGGACTGAGCCTCTATTATGTGGTTGTGTTCTATCTGATTTCAGCCGAAACCCTGAATAGCGTATTTGGCGGGGCAGTGTTGCAAACTTTTCTCAATGATATTTTTCTGGTGATTATGCAGGCAGTTGTGCCAGTTATGGGAACGTATGGCGCTCATCTGGTACAAAAACAATTCAGCGCCGATGCACCCCGGATTCTCGTTGCACAGGAAACGCCAAGTCAGCGCTTCCGCAAAGCCTGAGCAGAGCATCTAAACTGAGGTTTAGACCAACTAAACGTGTATAGTCTGACGGCGTTGTGTTAAAATAACGCCGTTTGTGTGGAGGGCTTGTTGCCCGGAACTGCGAGTTGTTCTTTTGAAGCGTTGGATAGGGCTTACCGCTGGTATCGTCATCAGCATCATTTTCCTCATAATCGGGTTTAACGGGTTACATCTGGATAGCGTTATTACGGTCATACAGGGCGCAAATCTGCTCTGGATTATTCCCGGCGTACTCGTCTACTTTCTGGCGGTCTGGGGGCGTACCTGGCGCTGGCATTATATGCTGCGTCCAATCAAGCGTATCCCGCTTCGCAAACTTTTCCCCATCGTTGTCATCGGCTACATGGGCAACAATGTGTATCCTTTCCGGGCGGGTGAAGTTATCCGCTCGTATGTGTTGTATCGCAATGAAGGTGTGAAAGTCTCCGCCAGCCTCGCCACCGTAATTGTCGAGCGTATCTTTGACGGGCTGGTGATGCTGATTTTTGTATTCGCGGCGTTGCCCTTTGCGCCGATTCAGGAAGCATGGCTGCGCAATGTGATCATCGGCGGCACGGTGCTATTCTTCGGCGCACTCGCGGTCTTCCTGTTTATGGCAACACGCCCTAAACTGGCACGTGATACCTATACAAAAATATTCGGTTTCTTCCCGGAAAATCTCGGACATAAACTGATCAAAATTTCTGATCATTTCATGGAAGGCCTGGAATCTCTCCGCAGTCCGCGTGACCTGCTCATGACGTTCGTTACTTCGATTTTCATTTGGCTCACCGAAACAGTCAAATACTGGTTTGTGCTGCAAGCCTTCCCGCAACTCTCTGGCAACCCACAGATCACTTTCTTTGTACTAATGATCATGACCGCTGTTGTCAATCTGGCGACGACGATCCCAAGCGCTCCCGGTTATATTGGCACATTCGACGGACCGGGCATTCAGGTGTTGAAGATTTTCGGCGCGGATGGCGCACTGGCAGCAGGATATACCCTCGTACTACACGCCGCCTTATGGCTGCCGATTACGTTGCTTGGCTTCTATTATCTCGCACGAGAAGGGCTGAACTGGCGTTCCTTCGATCAGGCATCGCAGGAAGTCGAAAAGCAGAAGCACAGCGCCGAAGGAGTGGTGGCCTGATGAACGTCGGTATCATTGGCGCAGGACCAGCCGGACTCGCGGCAGCGTATGATCTTGCTAAAGCAGGTCACAAAGTCACCGTATTTGAAGCGTCGGATCGGGTTGGCGGGCTGGCCGCAGGCTTCAAGGACGAGGGGTGGGACTGGGAACTGGAAAAGTTCTACCATCACTGGTTCCAGACCGATTACGCGCTGCTCAAACTCGCGGACGAACTCGGTATTCGTGACAGGATTATGTTTCTTAGCCCGAAGACTTCCTACCGTGTTGGGGATAAAAACTTCCGGCTGGATAGCCCGGTATCGGCATTGCTCTATCCTGCATTGCCATTCTGGTCAAAAATTCCGTTCGGCTTCGCCACGATTTATCTGAAGCTGTTCAACACGTGGAAGACGCTGGAAAAGACCACCGCCGTAAAGTGGCTCTCGACTTATATGGGCAAGCCTGCTTACGAATTGCTCTGGAAACCGCTGCTGATCGGCAAATTTGGCAACGAATATGAGAACGTCAACATGGCGTGGATGTGGGCGCGGTTGCATACCCGTACCTCAAAACTTGGCACGTTCGAGGGAGGTTTTCAGCGCTTCATGGATACCGTCGCGGAGAAGGTCAAGGCGGCAGGCGCGCAAATTCGGTTCAATGCGCCTGTTGAATCCGTGTACAAGGCCGCGAAGGGTTTGACTGTCACTTCCAACGGGCAGGCTGAACAGTACGACGCGGTGATCAGCACGACTTCACCCGGATTGATGCTCAAGATTGCGCCGGAAATCACGGGTGAATATGCTGAAAAATTGCGTAAACTGCGCTCGATTGGCGCAGTATGTGTCGTCGTCGCCAGCAAGCACAGTATCCTGACCGATGGTACGTATTGGTTGAATCTCCCTGCCAGCAGCGCCGATAAAAAGAAGAATCCGTACCCGTTCCTCGCGCTGGTGGAACATACCAACTTTCTGCCCGCCGAACATTACAACGGTGATAAGTTGCTCTATATGGGCGATTACGTCCCGGCGGATCACGAGTATTTCAAACTCAGTGATCAGGAACTCGCAGATCGGTTTATGGCGACGCTGCCGAAGTTCAATCCCGATTTCAAACCGGACTGGATTCGCAAGGTGTGGGTGTGGCGTGCGCCCTATGGTCAGCCTGTACCCTATGTCGATCACAGTCAGAATATCCCGGACTTGAAAACATCACTCCCCGGCCTTTATCTGGCAAGCATGAGCCAGGTCTATCCCTATGATCGCGGTACGAATTATGCGATTGAGATGGGGAGAGAAGTTGCCGGACGTGTAATGAAGGAAATTTCCGGTTAGTCTGTTTCAATAAAAAGGTGTAGTGGAATTATGAAAAACATTTGCGTGATCGGTGTCGGCTATGTTGGCCTGACCACCGGAACATGCTTTGCCGATATGGGCAATCAGGTCGTCGCGGTAGACATCAGCGAGGAGCGCGTTGCCAATTTGCGTAAGGGCGTTTTGCCGATCTACGAACCAGGTCTCAAGGAAATTGTCGAGCGGAACACTAAAGCCGGACGGTTGATCTTCACCACCAGCTATGAAGAAGGTCTGAAAGACGCCGAGTATGTGTTCATCTGCGTCGGCACGCCTGAAGGCGTGGATGGTGAAGCCGATTTGCAATATGTGCGCGTCGCGGCTGAAACCATCGCCACGAAAATGGATCACCCGCTGATCGTGATCAACAAATCGACTGTTCCGGTTGGGACAGGTGATTGGGTCGCGCAGATCATCAAGGAAAGCCAACCCAAGCCAATCAAATTCTCGGTGGTCAGTTGCCCGGAATTCCTGCGCGAAGGGTCAGCGATCCGTGACTTCCAGCACCCGGATCGTACCGTTCTCGGCTCGAATGATCGGGATGCGGCGCATTCTGTCGCGCAGTTGTATATTCCATTGCGCGCCCCTACCGTGATTACTGATTTGCGTACCGCTGAAATGATCAAGTATGCCTCGAATGCGTTCCTTGCCACGCGCATCAGTTTCATCAACGAGATTGCCAACATTTGCGAGGCGCTCGGTGCGGACGTGAAGGAAGTGGCACAGGGGATGGGCTACGATAAGCGAATCGGACATAGTTTTTTAGAGGCCGGGGTAGGTTACGGGGGCAGCTGCTTTCCCAAAGATGTAAAAGCCCTCGCGTATATGGCGCAATTGAACGGTAAGCACCCTGAACTGTTGCAAGCCGTGATGGAAATCAACAAGACACAACGCCGCCAGATTGTGAACAAACTCGAAGACCTGCTCCACGATGTGTCCGGCAAAGCGATTGCCATGCTTGGCCTCGCGTTCAAGGAAAACACCGACGACATCCGCGAATCCCCGTCACTGGATATTGCACAGATGCTGCATGATCGCGGCGCGATTGTGCGTGGCTATGACCCGGAAGCGATGGAAGCCGTACAGCGCCATCACCCGTATATCCAGCTTGCCGAAGACCCTTATGATCTGGCGCGCGGCGCAGACGCCCTTGTGATTGCTACGCCCTGGAATGAATTCAAGAATCTGAATATGATTGCGATCCGGGATGTGATGAAACAGAAAATTCTCGTTGATGGGCGCAATCTGTACGATGCAGAACAAATGAAGGAACTCGGATTCGTGTATCGTGGCGTGGGACGCGGGTATAATGGGAACGGTCATCAATAGATAAGGAACGTCGATGAATCAGCCGAGCGTAACCCGTCATGTCTTGCAGAATGGGATGACCATTCTGCTCCGCGAAAACCACAATGCGCCGCTGATGAGTTGGTGGGTTCTCTACCGGGTCGGTAGCCGCAACGAGCCGACTGGTAAGACGGGAATCTCGCACTGGGTCGAGCATATGATGTTCAAGGGGACAGAGCAGTTCCCGGCGGGTATGCTCGACCAGGCGATTGACCGCGCGGGCGGATCATGGAACGCACAAACCTCATTCGATTACACCGCCTATTACGAAACGCTCCCCGCTGATCAGATTGATCTGGCGCTGCACGCCGAGGCAGACCGCATGATCAACGCGCAGTTTGCCCCCGAAGATGTCGAGAGTGAACGCACCGTGATCATCTCCGAACGGCAGGGATCGGAAAATCACGCCGGTTTCTGGCTTGGTGAAGAAGTGCAGGCACTCGCTTTTCGTGTACACGGCTATCACCACGAAGTCATTGGCGATATGACCGATCTCCACACCATGACCCGCGACGATCTTTACAATCACTACAAAACCTACTATGTACCTGGGAACGCAATCGCCGCACTGGTAGGGGATTTCGACACCGCCGAGATGCTCCCAAAACTCGAAGCGCTCTACGGCTCGATCCCGTCTGCACCAGTGCCTCCGACGTTTGTACGCCCGGAACCGCAGCAATCCGGGGAACGGCGTGTGATTGTCGAACGTCCTGGCGCTGCAAAATACCTGAGCATCAACTATAAAATTCCCGGCATCAACGACCCTGATTGGGTCAAACTGTATTTGCTTGACGCAATTTTTGGCGGGCCAAGCGGCTTTGGTGGCGGCGCAATCGGAACGAAAACAACACGGCTGTATCGTGCGCTGGTGCGTACCGAACTTGCGGCGTCGGCAAGTGCAGGCATGAATCAGACGATTGATCCCTACCTCTACGGCATCGATCTGACCCTGCGTGATGGACACGAACTGGAAGAAGTCGAAGCGGCGGTACTCGCGGAAGTCGAAAAGCTGCGACAGGGTGAGATTACACAGACCGAACTAGACAAGGCACGCAAACAGGCGCGGGCATTGCTGGCCTACTCAGGTGCGACGGTGACATCACAGGCGTATGCACTAGCCTATTATGAGCATATCACAGGGGATTGCTTGTGGCTGGAACATCTGGAAGAGCGATTGATGGCGGTCACAGTGGAAGATTTGCACGCCGTCGCGCGGAAATATTTCAATCCGACACAGCGTGTCGTGGGTTGGTTCGTCCCGACGGGCGAGGCTAACGAATCCCGTTAACCAAATTGAGCGCCACATTGCTCCTATACAAAAGAGCGATATAGTGAGATAATGAATGTAGATAGGGTTATCTAATCCTGCTGGTTCGAGATTGCACCAGGCACTTCTGATTCTATTTGCTGCTTTTGCTCTTTTCTGCCATGTAATTGACCTGCTCTATCCAAATATGTTCTACCTATAGGAGTTTCTCATGGCAAAAAAGTTGTATGTTGGCAACCTGTCCTATTCCACCAGTGAAAATCAGGTTCGTGAACTGTTCGCTCAGGCTGGGGAAGTCGGCTCGGTTTCTCTAATTATGGATCGGGATACCGGACGCCCCAAGGGTTTCGGTTTTGTCGAGATGTCGACGGAAAGCGGCGCACAGGAAGCGATTCGCCGTTTCAATAACTATTCGCTGGATGATCGTAATCTGACCGTCAATGAAGCACGCCCGCGTGAAGAGCGTTCGGGTGGCGACTATGGTCGCCGCGACAGCAGCGGCGGAAACCGTCGTAACCGTTATTAGCAAGTTGCTCACCCAACCCTGAATGATATAGAAGCAGCACAAAACCAAAACATTTTGTGCTGCTTTTTTGTTTCTGGAAATCCCATTGAAAGGCGTTGTATGACTAAAAAAACGTATTATTGTCTGGCTGTTCGTCGCACCTATGAAGATGTCTGGCGTATCATCGACAAATTCGATAGTGAAATCGATGCACAAGCCGCGCTCCAGAAACGTCGGGACTATAAAGGCGTATTCAATTATGACAACGCCGAACTGCGTGTCATCTCGCGGGAGCAAGGCAAAGTAGAATTCGGGGCAAAATGGGAATATCACCCGATTGGCGAAGCACCTGCTCCACCCAAACCACGAAAAGTCGCCGCGACCAAGTAAGCTGCACATTTTCACATAAATCGCTCAGAGCATCTCTAAGCATACACGGTAGCCCTATTCCGAAAGTATATCGGGATGGGGATTACCAGATTTTTCTGTACCATCCGAATATACATATCTCATCCGTTAGAACTCTATTCTCAAAAATTTGATAGTATTGAATCAGCCTTATTAAAGACACTGCAATGAATAGCTATCCAAACAGCACCGACATCGCCCGCGAAATCCTGTTTAAAATGGTCACTGGGGTAGTGCTGATATTTTGCAGTGCATTTTTATATCTAAATGTTAGCATCCAGTCTCTAGCAGTTGATACTACGCCCATGCCTACCTTGTTACCATATTTCGCTACCCCAACCCCGCAACCTGTCTGCCCGCCAAAGTGTGATTATCTGAATCAGTTTTGGAATCTTTTTATTCTGAAATTGAAGTTTCCTTATCAAAAAGAAACAACGCTCAATCCAGAGCAAATTAAAATGCAGCGTGAAAAAATTCGTACAATGCAAGAGGATATTGTTAATATTATCGGTCTCAAATCTCGTATCTTGATCGCCCATGAAGCGACGCCATATATTTTATTTATTGCGAGTCATGAAGTTGTCCTGCAACTAGCCAAGCATCCGCTGGTCGAAAGAATCTATCTGGACTCTCCAATGAACGAGGCTTTCGATATGGAACTTGAAAACGTAAAATTTCAAGGTGAGGATAATATCTATATTTCCAATGCTTTGTTGCCTTATTCTAAAAACTGTTTGGGCGACTGTGCATACTTGAGTCAGAAGGTAAGAGAACGGGGCAAACTAACATTAAGTGTGACGCTTAAATTGTCCACACCATATGACGATTCCTCTAAAAACTGGGCCAAAATACAGACTCAAAATGCAAACATTCGGAAAGTGCTTTTCAGATTGCTAAAAGCACTCCAAGGCCAAAGGTTTTCCGTACCTTTATTCATAGCTCCATGGACTGATTTTGTTTTTCTTAGTGTGGGAGATGAACACGTCATTCATCTCCTGTGGAGTTCCCCCTATATTTTAGGGATTAAAGATGTAACGGATGAGCGCGGTGAATCCGCAAGTAACTAAGTTAATGATAATCTGGAAAAGCCATGAACAGCTACCCAAACAGCACCGACATCACCCGCGAAATCCTGCCGAATGGGATCATCGTCCTCGCACGGGAAAATTTCACCTCCAAAGCAGTGGTCATCAGCGGGACATTGAACGTTGGCGCACTCGAAGAATCTGAAACAGAGCAGGGCATGGCGGCATTGGTTGCGGCCTCACTCATGCGTGGCACACACGCGCGCGACTTTGACCAGATACACGAAACGCTGGAAAGCCTCGGCGCGAGTCTGAGTTTCGGTGCGGGGACACATTCCACCAGCTTTGGCGGGAAGGCATTGGCAGAGGATTTGCCGATCCTGCTTGAACTACTCTGTGAAGCATTGCGCGAACCAGCGTTCCCAGCGGATCAGGTTGAACGGCTGCGTGGCGAAGTGCTGACCGGGTTGCGCATTCGGCAGCAGGATTCACGGGCTGTCGCCGGAGAATCTTTCCGAAAACTGGTTTATCCCGTTAATCACCCTTACTATCGCGGTGGTGCGGAGGAGCTTGCATGTATCCCGACCCTGACGCTGGATGCAATGCGCGAATTTCAGCGCGAAAACTATTCCCCCGAAGGGATGGTGATCGTCATTGTCGGTGCGGTCAAACGTGAGGATGCAATCCAGTTGGTGCGCGAGGCATTGGGTGACTGGATGAAACCTCCTGTGCCGCGATTGGCAATTCCGCCTGCGCCGTCGTTGGTCGAAACAAAGCAGGAAGTACGCGCATTACCAGGGAAAACCCAAACTGATATTTTGCTTGGCTGGCCTGGGCCGGCGCGCATGGAGCCGGATTTTCAGGCGGCAAATATTGCCAACAATATCCTCGGCGTGTTCGGGATGATGGGGCGGCTCGGCAAATCGGTACGCGAAGAGCAGGG
The DNA here is from genome assembly GCA_964432445.1 of uncultured Anaerolineaceae bacterium. Taxonomy (GTDB): domain Bacteria; phylum Chloroflexota; class Anaerolineae; order Aggregatilineales; family UBA2796; genus JBBRMW01. Next base: position 3,342 of record CAYSOC010000017.1, on the reverse strand, counting down.
ACTGGCCTATTATTGCGGCAGTCGTCTGAGTGGTGGACACGGCCCCGGCCCCTGGCAGGTAAGCGCAGGTGTGAATCCGGCAAATGTAGACCGCGCCGTGATGAGCATGATCAAAGAGATCGAACGATTGTTGAACGAACCGATCCCGCCGAGCGAACTGGAAGATGTGAAAGCCAATTTCATTGGACGGTTGCCGCTATCTCTGGAGAGCAATGAAGGCGTTGCCGGATCAATCATGAATATAGAAACCTATAACCTGGGACTGGATTATCTGCGTAATTATGCGGAGATGATTCGCGCAATCAGCATGGAAGAGGTGCAAGCTGCTGCCCGAAAATATATGCACCCGGCGGCTTATGCGCTGGCAATCGCCGGGGCGCAATAGCTTATGGCGTTACGGGTTGGCGTAGATTTGATTGAAGTGTCGCGGGTGCAGGCAGCCGCAGAGCGTCATGGAGAGCGCTTCTATAAACGCTTCCTGACCCCCGCAGAGCGCGATCTCTGCGCCGGACGCCCCGAACGCTGGGCGGCGCGTATTGCCGCAAAGGAGGCCGTCGCCAAAGCGCTTGGCACAGGCATTGGCGATATTCAGTGGATTGAGATCGAAGTCCTGAGCGATTCCAGAGGGCGTCCGATTTTGAATTTGCATGGCAACGCCGCACAACTTGCCGCACAGCTTGAGCTATTACAATGGGACATCAGCCTGAGCCATACCGAAACACAGGCGATAGCGTTTGTTGCTGCAACGAGTTAGATATAGCTATTCTTCGACTCGCAGACCAAGATCATTCAGACGCAGTTTCATATCCTCTTCGGGGATTTCAAAGCGGTTGCTGAGGACGGCAGGATCGCGTGTCGCTGTTTTTGTGGAGAGCATGACGCGCGGTACAAGAATCGCACGCGCAAATGCCCGAATCGCTTCGTCATCGTTGAGCAGATGAGACAGGTTTCGTTTCGCTGCCCATTCGGAGCGGAGAATATGGCGCACAAGCAGGCGTGCGATAGACATGCGCGGACTGAAGCGCTGCCGTACATTGATGAACGCAGCCGACAATTCACTCAGGTTGACTTCTTTCCACATTCCAGCTTTCGGGCGTTGAAGCATAATTTCGATAGGAATAGGCGGTGTTGTGACATCGAATGCGCTTAAAAGATCGTTGACGGCTGCTTCAATTTGTCCGATGGTCTCTTCGGTCATCAAATAGTTCCTGTCACTTGTTTTACAGGCAAGGCTTGTTCACTCGGATGGACGCTCGAAAAACCACAACAGCGTATTCCCATAGCGCCTTTCGTCAAACGGGCGCAAGACATTCAGCGTAATCTCCGATTTCTCTACCGGATCAATTTGTACGACTACGATCCCGTCAGGGGCGATGTGATCCGGGTTCTTATCCAGCAAAAGCAGAGTTTCGCGCCATAGTCCACGATATTGCGGAGGCGCAATGTATATAATCTCATAGGCGGTAGACGCTGGGCGGCGAATAAAATCCCGAACATCAGCGCGGATGATTTCACCAAACTCTGTTAGTCCAGTTGTCTGTAAATTTTCTTCGATGATCTTTGCAGCGATGCGATCCTGTTCCACAAATACCGCAGCGTCTGCACCACGACTGAGTGCTTCGATTCCCACACCGCCCGTTCCTGCATATAAATCGAGAAACGGCGCATCAGGTACAGATTCACCGAGGATGTTGAATAGCGCTTCCTTTACACGATCCATCACCGGGCGAGTTGTATCCCCCGGTACACGTTTCAGATGGCGTCCTTTGGCACTTCCGGCAATCACTCGCATCGACATTTTAATTCATCCATCCCGCTATATGCCGGGTTCTACTACACCGCGCGCAGCCTTCAAATTGGAAAGCGGTGTTGTTAACATTGTAACACAACCAGCGCCGAGGATTAAGCGTCGATTGCTCGCCTGTTCCGCTGCATTACGTGCCTGTGATCGGATTTCAACAGGCGTCCCATTGTGTAAAGTATCCCACTGTCCCAATCCCGCACACACCGCCCCTTTGAAGCGCAATTTGGCAGCATCAATGCCGGGTTCACTTTCCCGATCCCACCAATTGATGACCTGCACCGGATAATCCCTAAATTGGTCGAAAATTGGGGCTTCACCGTGTAAGTGCAGGATATTCAGCCACCAGTCCCGGCTGAAACTTTCCAAAACGCGCAAGTCATAAGGTCGCCCAAACTCCCGATATTCCGACTCATTCAGCAGAGCATAGCTTGCCATCTGGGTAGAGTAATAAATACCATCTAAACCGGAACGTCGCAACGAATCAACAAATCGGAGCGTACTTTCAGCAAGGGTATTCAACCCGGTACGCAGGCGTTCTGGAGACGTGCGAATGTGCCTTATCAGGGTTTCTTCTCCGGCGAGCATTCGTGCCTGCGCCAATGGGCTGTAAACTGTCATCAGGATAGGGGTTGTTTGATCCAGCCCATCTCGAATCAATGACAATGCTTCCGAGGCTTGCCGCAACATCCCCCGCGATGGTTCGAGAACACGGAGGTTTGTCCAATCCAGCGATTTGACAACAGGAAAACGGCTGATCTCCCGAATACCTTCAATGTTGCCAGTCCAGCGATCCTGCAAGCCATAGTCGACGACACTATAGGTATTTGCTGGTGTAACCTTCACAAAATCCCAATCATATCGACGTTGCCAATCGACTACAGAGGTCGCCAGATCGACAGCGCGCTGATCATCACCCGGAAAGTGTCGCCAAAGAGCCACAGGTATTCGATCCGTTGCGTCACCCGCAATTGTGCGTTCGAGGCGTTCCCGTTTTTGCATCAAAAATGACGCTAGTTCAGATTACCCAAATGCTGGGTTATCATGCGGGCTAACATGCCATAACGTGCGGCATCGTCTTCATCATCGCCCGACTGAGTGAGTTTTTCCTGAACCAGCGCCAGCGCCTTCTGGAATGCCTGCATAGCCTCTGATCTCTTTCCAACCGCAGCCAATGCCATCCCTAAGCCATAATTGGCGTCAATATGGTTTGGTTCAGTTTCCACGATCCGCGTAAACTCAGTCACAGCCTGCTCATTTTGCTTTTTATAATGATATGACCATGCTTGCCCAACTTGCACATCAATTGGTTCTACGGAACGTTTGGATTTATTCGTCACGGCAGTTTTCCCCGGATAAGAGCGCTTCAAAAAATGATGAAACGCGCCAGTAGTAGGTGCAAATTATACCTTTGAATTGCAAGCGTCCCAACGTCTTTTGAGGTTATCTCTGTGCGGGCATAGTATTGGATAATCGGAGCAAGAGTAAAGGCAACGGAGGAAAGAACGAGGAGCGGCAGCAGAAACGAAAAAGGAGGGCTG
>CAYSOC010000016.1:0-60578 GCA_964432445.1 uncultured Anaerolineaceae bacterium | reverse complement strand
CGAAGCATCGCGTTGAGAAGGACTTCACCGAGTCCCTTGCGTCGCCAGTCCGGGTGGGTCGCTATGGTACTGATATGGGCTTCGCCCGCCATGATCCAAACGCCGCCATAGCCAACGATCATCGGCGCAGGAGACGCCGAACGCCGCAGAATATCCAGCAATCCGCGTGGTCTGGATGTTTCTGGCACGGTTTCCAGAACAATCATATGTGAGGTCTGATTATCGTTAATCTCGAAGGTATAGGATTTGGGCGTCCAGGGAATCGAAAAACTGAGTTGATCGATTTCATAGATGCGCGTGACATCTTCAATCTTCATATAACGTAGGCGATAGTGTGTTTCCATACGGTTTTCGGTCATGGATGCGGCAGTCCCGGCTGATTAACATAAATGGGCAGGATTTCGGCAGGATCACTCCCCGGTTGATTCAACGCAAGGTCGGCAAGCACGGCTGCGCGTCGGATATTCATAGACGCAGGCGGTACAAGGACAGGTTTCCCCGAATCTTGAATAAGCCGCCGTGCCTCGTCATCAATCTCGCCACCTATCATCGTTGGAGACGTGATCAGGTCGAGCAGGGGTTGCCACGCTATAATCTGAACTTCCGTGATAGCCTGCCAGCTATCAGACCATCTATAACGTGCCATACATACGCGCCCACGTCCAGCCGCCGCAACAGCGATCAGGTCTTTTGACGGGAAAGGCGCAATCCCCGCTGCAACAATATCCAGAGTCGGTACAGCAACCAGGTTTAGATTGAGCGCCATCGCCAGCCCTTTTGCAGCGGCAATTCCAATACGCAGACCGCTGAAAGAACCCGGCCCCTGACTAACCGCAATTTTCGTCAGGTTTTGCGGCGTGATGCCTGCACGGGTACATACTTCGCTGATGGCGGGCGAAAGCTCAACTGTATGTCTGTTTTGCGTCTCCCACGTCAGTTCGCAGCGAATGCGTTTTCCGTCATGGAGCGCAAGGCTAATCGAACGGGTGGCGGTATCAATTGCGAGAAGCATAGAGATCAGAGTGCTTCACAAAAGCTGGATAATAACGATTCGGCGCGTCCACCATAGGCAGTAAACCGAAGCAGACGGCGCGATAACGCCTCATTTTGCTCAAAGTCATCGGCCTCTGTCAATAACTCAATCCATAGTCTTTCATTGGGCAAAAGCGGCATAATTCGTTCCGGCCATTCGATCACAGCGATAAAATCACCCGATAGCATATCCTCGATCCCGATGCTTTCGGCATCGACAACGCTGTTCAGGCGGTAGCAATCAATATGAACCAACCGTGTTTGATCCTGATTGCGGCGATGTTCGTGTGAGAATACAAAGGTTGGGCTGCTGACCATCTCCCGCGCTCCCCAACCACGCCCGATCCCGCTGGTAAACGCGGTCTTGCCCGCTCCCAAATCCCCGGACAGGCAAATTAGATCGCCAACACGCAATAATGCCCCAAGTTGCGCGCCGTATTCAGCCGTTTGTGTCGCATTTTCGCTTAACAGAATGAGTGGAGTGTGTTGCATGGTAGAAGGATTATAACCGGGCGTAAATGTTTCGCCTATTCCCGGTTAGCTGTATCGTGCCAGCGCAACACCCACGAAAATCAGAAAGCCGCCGATAACCAGCAGGATAGTAAACGGCTCACCGAGCAGAAGCACTGCCAACGTTGCCGCCACGAGTGGTTGCAAATAGGTGTATAACGATGTGCGTGTTGTTCCCAACTTGCGGATGGCATAATTGAAAATGACACTGGCGATTCCGATGGAAATCACGCTGGAGTAAAAGATAGCCCCCAGAGCGGCAAGATTAAACCGTGACCAATCAAAGGCAATCAGTTGAGGCGCACCGAGGATAGATTGGGAAATTGTTCCACAAACCAGCGTCCAGAAAGTGGCGACAAGGTGCGGATTATTGATCATTGGGCGTCGTGTGGACAGAATGGAACCTGCCCATAATACTGATGCACCAACCATTAACAGATCACCATGAATCGTTGTATTAGTGAATTGGAAATTCCCCGCATAGCGCCCGATAATCACGATCATCACGCCACCCAGTGCCAGGATAACGCCGAGAATCGCCGCGCGCGTGAGTCGTTCCTTGCTACGAAAAGCATTGAACAGCACGACATAAATTGGCCCGGCGGTGATGATTAGTACCGCGTTGGACGCGCTTGTTTCGTGCAATCCGGTGATAAAAAATGGCTGATAGAGTGCGTGACCAATCAGCGACGACAGAATGATAGGCCACCATTCGCGGCGTGGCACAAACAGATTGACTTTCATCACGCGCAGTTGGATAAACATGCTGATTGTCGCCATCAGAAACCGCAGCGCGTTGTAGGCCAATGGTGGCAAAATATCTGTCGCCGCTTTCGACACGACATAATTACCGCCCCAAAGTACCATCGCAAAAATCAGCGCCAGGTCGAGCCGGGTCAGGGTAAATGAACGTGTTACGGGAACAGGCTTTTCTTCCGGGACTATATCCGCTGCGAGCGAATCTTGTGCCATGATGCCTTGTGTTTGCTTTGGGGAGATTGTAGCACTGAGGGGCGAGAAAACCCGCCCCCGGAAATTAACCGCTTATCTGGTGGTTGGTTCAAACGTTGGCAAACTGGTTGGCTGTGAAACCGGGCTGGTATTTGGGTTGATTGCGGGTGCGTTCGGATCGGGCAGCGCTCCGGTAATCCAGTGTCCGGCAAGCGGTGTGTCGTTCGCCACTCCATAGATGAACGCAATATCAGAAACTCCGGTAGTTGTTGGATCATTTTTGAGATAGGTCAGGCCGTTAGAAGGGCGGAAAACGCCGATTCCATCAGTACCGTTGCCATCCCAGTCGCCCGCAACAGGAACGTCACCCAGAGAGCCAAAAAATGGCGTATGGTCCAGCACGGCAATACAATTGCACATACTGTTGCTCAGGAGGAATTGGCTGGTAGAAGGACGATAGAGACCCGGTGTATCCACGCCGTCGCCGTTCCAGTCGCCCATCACGGGCAAATCCGTGCCACTACCGAATGGCATGGTAAAGTCTGCTGCCCCATTCGTGGAAACATCGTTTCGCAACAGGAAGACGCCACCAGAAAATACACCAATGCTATCCTTGTTGTCCCCATTCCAGTCCCCGGCAACGCCCGTATCTCCTGCTGCACCCAAGACCGGAATATAGGTGATAGCCCCGGACGATGCGTTGACGTTTTGCAGGAAGAACTGGCCTCTGGCAGAGTCGAAAAGGCCAACCGAATCCACACCATTGCCATCCCAGTCACCGACTATTGCCTTTGGTCCGTTACCGGGTTCACGCAGGAATACAGCTATGTCGGCATCGCCTGTACTATTGGCATTCCGCAGATAGAATGTATCGGTAGAATCGCGGTAAATACCAATCGTGTCCTTATTAATGTTCGGTGCGCTGGTCGTGATGGTTAAATTACCGGAAAGATATGACCATAACCCATCGGTCACCCGCAGATTGAAAAAATCACTACCCGCTACCGTGTTGGTATATGTCACCTGCCCGGCATCTATTTGTGCCTGTGTAAATGTACTCAGGTTGAGCGTTCCCTTTGTTGGTGGTGTTGTCACGGTGTAGGTGAAACTGGTGTCTCCATCAGCGTCCGTCGTTGAGAGGTTGAAATTGTTGATACGATTGCCCGCACTCAGTTCAGCGATATTGAGAGCGTTTCGCGTTGTGAGAGGTTTATTGTTGAGCCATGCCCGCAGGTCAGTATTGGTTGCATCATAGTAACTGATCACAGCCTGATCGAACTCTACATAGAATGAAGCAAATCTACCATGACTCGGTGTAGTTGAATCGGGAATAAGGATACTGTTGCCAGCACTACAACCGACATCACCGCAGCGCATAACCTTTAGCCGGGTGTTCGTCGCATCATAATAGGCCACGTTGGGAAGGCTGTTGATGATGCCCATTTGGGAAAACGAACCAACATCTCCGGGGCTGTCTACGGTTGTGATTGTGTTACCCGCACTGCAATTTGCATCTCCACAGCGAATAACTTTCAGATTGCCATTCGTTTCGTCGTAGTAGCTGATCACCGGGATGTTGCTGATCCCCTTGAGCGAAGGATATTTCCCGACAATTCCGACGCTATCCAGTGCAAGTAGGGCAGACGCGCTGGAGCAGGCCGAATTGGAACAGCGAATGTATTTGAGGGCGCTGTTGGTTGTATCGTAGTAGGCAATCGAAAGCGAACTCGTGCCAATATAGTCGATAGACGTAAACTCACCGACGTTGCCGGCGCTATCCAGCGTGGTGATAGTGTTGTTCAGGTTGCAAACGATATTGCCACAGCGCAGCAATTTCAGATCGCCATTTGTCACATCGTAATAGACAATCGAAATATTGGTTCCATTAACCGCAATGGAAATAGCCTGTCCAACGTTTCCGGTACTATCCACCGTTGTGATGATATTGCCGGAACTACATTGTGAATTCCCACAAGCGAGAACTTTCAGATCGCCGTTTGTCTCGTCATAGTAAGCAATCATAATATGGCCTATTACCGAAGCCATCGCTGCAAATTTACCCACATTCCCGGTAGTATCCGGGCTGGTTGAGATAGTGCCGGTATCACAGAGCGCGCTGAAACACGATACAAAGCGCAAATCAGCGTTGGTGACATCATAGAATGCAGACATTGGAATATCATCGACAACAAGGGCAGAGGTATACTGTCCAACATCGCCGGATGAAGTGTATCCAAAAAAGCCGCTTGCCTTTGCTGTCCGCGCCGCTGAAAAAACAATGAAGATGAGCAATGATGGAATAAGAATGAGCCGGAGTAATCTGGATTTTTGAAAAGATTGAGTAACTGTTTTGGGAAACATCATTTTGCCCCCTGTTTTGGATTCGAGTAAAAGTCATTATATCTACATTGTGAAAAAGGGATATTCGGTGATGCACGGTTGGGTGCTTGCCTACAGACCCCCTTAATTCCTATGTGCGCGATTGCGTGATTATTGCTATACTCGCGCGCATGTCAAACGCTACGCTTGAAAACGCTCAAGACGAACTGGAAACATTCGCGCCACGCTTTGCGGCATGGGGGGAATGGCTGCACCGTGTCGGGCTGGATGGCCTCGCAAGCACGCTACTGGAAGCGCTCGATCCGCTTGCACCACTGGGCGCGCAGGTGCTATACATCGCACAGCCAACCCTGAGCCTTTTCGGTTCACGCGATGCGGCAGGCGATTTGGCAAGGGTGTTGGAAACGCCGGGGGGGATGGCATGGTTGCGCCAGACAATGGAACTGGACGAATAGACTAATGACGACAAATGCCTTTGAAGCGCTAATTCTTTATTCCGTTATTTTATTTGGATTCGTCTTTACCTTTGTGGTGGCGGCACGGTCACGCAATATTCCGCTACGTACTATCCCTGCCTATGATGCACTTGCTCCTGCCGCCGGGGAAGCCGTCGAAGCGGATAAACCTGTGCATATTTCGCTTGGCTCCAGCGCGGTTCGGGATGAAAGCACCATCTCCGCCATTGCGGGCGCAGAAATTCTATATTTTATGGCAGAGCGTGCGGCGATTGGGGATCGCCCGACGATGGCAACAGTGAGTGACCCGGTAACGCTCGGCGTCGCGCAGGATGCGTTGCGACGTGCCTACAAAGCGCGGCGGGTTCCGGCGCGGTTCAAGCCATCACAGGCACGATGGTATCCGGCGGGGCCGCGTTCGCTGGCATTTGCGGCAGGCGTCGGAACGGCGCTCAAAGATGAAGATATGCTTTCCAACGTGATGATCGGGCGCTTCGGCGCGGAACTTGCCCTTGTTGCCGAAAATGCGGTTCGTCTGGAAAAGCGCATCATTGCCCATAGCGATCAGATCGAAGGGCAGGCCGTAGCCTACGCTGTCAGCAAAACACCATTGATTGGTGAAGAACTTTATGTCAGCGCTGGCTACCTGCGTAAAAACCCGCTTGGGGTCGGTGGCGTCGTTGCGCTTGATATTTTACGCTATCTGGTGATAGCGGCAATGATTGCTACCGCTGCTATCAGCTTCATCACCGGGGGTAAATAATGACCGCAAAGGCACGCGCACAGCGCCAGCCCAGACAACCCAAAGCGCCGCGTGCGGCACGTCCACCACGCCGTCGTTTGAATCTCGGTGCGGTATTGCTCGGTGTGCTGGTGGCATTGGTAGCACTGATTACCCTGCTTGGACTTGCGCCGCCCCCGGCACTCCCGGAACAATACGTTGTTCCATTGACTCAATTAAGCGCGTTGCTGATTCGCGTGATCACCATTGTAGGCGCGATTGCGGTGCTGCTCGGCGTTCTGAACCTCCTGAACGTTCATTTCCGCAAATTGACCAGCCGGACACGCGGTTCAGCCTACAGTGTGTTTACGCTGATGGCCTTTTTTGTCGTCATCATCGTTCATGTTGCGGACCGTCAGGGTGTATTTAACACCGTCTCCAATGGTTCGCCTGTAGTATCGCTCACGGTGATGGATACACTACAGGTGACGATTGAATCGGCGCTTGGCGGGTTGTTATTCTTCGTACTCGTCTATTCGGCGGTACGTTTCATGCGGCGGCGCGTCAGTATCTGGAATATTCTGTTTATCGCAAGTCTGCTGATTGTCCTGATCGGCTATATTCCGATGTCGAACCTCGGTTTTATCGCCACCATTCGTGATTGGCTGCTGCGTGTTCCGGTCAGCGCTGGTACGCGGGCCCTCCTGATTGGCGTGGCGCTTGGCACAGTGGTTGTCGGGATACGCCTGCTGCTTGGGCAGGATCGTTCGTTCCGTGAATAGAGGCAAGATGGTTGACGATAATCGCCCGCTGTTTGACGACGAAGACCTGCCCGCGTGGATGAAAGAGGGCGGGATCACCTATCGCGGCAAGGCAGCGGTAAAATTCTCTGGTGTGGCAGTCGATTTCACAAAACCACCGTGGGAAGATACACGCCCGGATGAACTCCAGCGGGCGGAAATCGCAGAAGTGCCAGATTGGATGCACACCGGCGAAGCTGCATTTGACCCGGATGAAGTCCAAGGGATTGAGGTAGAAGTTCCGGCATGGATGCAAAAGGAAGGTAAACCCTCGGTTTCTGAATCCGGTCGTTTGCTGCCACGTTCCGGGATGCTCCGCCCCAAACAATCCGCGCCTTTGAGCGAACCGATCCCCCCTGCGCCAGTCCCGACGCCCCCGCCCGAACCGATAGATATATTCCCGGATGTACAACCAATTAAAGATGAGGGGTTTACCCCTGCGCCAAGCGATCTGGATTGGCTGAATACGCCCACACAGGGAGCATTACAGGGTGACTTTGAGCAGGATTTGCAACCCGGTAATCAGTTTGACTCGCTCGATACGCCGATAGAATCGGCTCCCGACTGGCTCAGTACGTCCCCACCGCCGCAAGAGGTGTCCATGCCCGAACCCGCCAACACTGGCTCCGATGACGATTTTCGCGCGCTATTCGATCAGGCTGATGATTTGTTCGACAAAGCGGAAGAGCCTGCCACACAACCTCCGGCTCAACAATCAGACGAACTCAGTCTGGACTGGCTGGATCGTCTGCCAGAGCCACCAGCCGCTCCTGCCCCTGTGAGCAGCGGTAGTGATGATCTGCCGGACTGGATGCGCGATGTACCATCAATCCAGGCGAATGCCCCCGGTAACGATGACTTCATTAGTTCACTCACGGGCGATTCCGGGCTTGTGCCGGGAGATTTGCCGGATTGGATGCGCGAAGCCGCGCCGCCTGCTGGTGGATCAAGCGCCACCGATCTCTCAGGGCTGGATTTCCTGAATGATTCACCAGATGTGGGGGAAACATCGGAGGAAATACCCGATTGGTTGGCCGGAGCGAAAGACTCTTTCACGTCCGATGATCCCGGTTCATTTCCCGCGACGGGTATTCAACCGGGTAAATTCCAGCCGAAGAAACCGGGCAAGCGTGATTCTTCCGAAATTGCCTTCGACATCAACGCGATTTTGAACCTGCCGCTGAGTTCTGGAGAGCCTGCCGAAGAGACGCCCGCGCCTTCGACACCGCGCGATATTACACCCTATGAAGCGGCACAGATTTCGGCATCGGAAAATATGCTTTCTAACAGCCTTTCCGATTCGCTCTCCGAAGTATCCTTCGATGATACGACGATTGACGAGGCGATGGGGCCGCCCTCCGGTGGATTCAAACTGGATTTGAGCGAACTTGAGGCACAACAGGAAGCGCCTGCCCCCGAAGCGCCGGGCGCACCGTCTCTGTTGAATCGTGGCAGCAATCTCCGTAAACTGCCCGCGACGGAGACGCCAGTACCGCCATCATCGCCAAAGGTAGAAGAACCTTTGCCATCGGCAGAAGAGAGCGCATTTGAGGGGGAACTCCCGGATTTTGTCGAGGATATGCGCCCCGATGGTGCGCCCGTCGAATTGAACATCGGTGGTGTGCAGATCGATGTGCCGGAAAGCCCGATCACCTCTCTGAGCGATTCGCTCCGCCAACTGCGGGAACGTTCGCGTGAAGTGGGCAAGGTCAGGAAGAGTGAAGATACGCCGGCAGAGGGCGCACTTGCAGAAATCGCAGGTGTGATTTCGCCGTCTGTGGTTCCGGTCAGCGCTACAGCAGAAGCCAAACAACTCGCGCCGGGGACTGTCCTCATCAGCGACTCGGATCAGCGACGGATCAAGACGCTGCAATCGTTGCTGGAAGTTGAGGATGAAGCCGAAAAAGCGGTACAGAAAGCGCGTCGGCGTTCCCGCTCCCTGCGTCTGGATCGGATGTTTGTTGCCGTTCTGCTCTTTGCTGTTATTTCCGTGCCATTCTTCACAGATGTGGCAAATATCATGATCCCGCCGAACATCACTGCTGCTACCGCAGAGCAGCAATCCGTGTTCGCGGCAATGGATGCACTCACACCAGGGCAGGTCGTTCTGGTCGCATTCGAGTATGGCCCATCAGGGTCGGGCGAACTGGATGATCTGGCGCGCGTTTTGTTGCGGGATATTTTCAAAAAGGGCGCAAAGCCAGTAATTGTCAGCACGAACGCGGCGGGCGCACTCCACGCGGAATCGCTCCTCGCTGTCTTTGGGATCAACAATACCGAACTCAGCGGATTGAATCGTATCGGGAAGCCGTTACTGGCGCGGCAGGATTATGTGGTGCTGCGTTATCTGCCAGCAGGGGCGGCAGGCGTGCGTGCAGCCTTCAACGCCATTTATTCTGGCGGGTTTGATCGACAGACACAATTTCTGACAACAGATATTGAAGGGATACCTTCTAAATTGACCGATGCAGACATAACCGCTTTGCTGCGTGCGCCGGTGATTATTCTGGCAGAAACGCCGGACGAAGTACGCACTTGGGCAGAGCAGTACCGCCCGCCGGGTATTCAGAAAGTTTTGTTCGCTACCTCCGCTGCGGCAGACGCGGCAGCACGCAGTTATAGCGCGTCACAACCGACAAAATATATCGGGCCGCTGGTTGGTCTGCGCGATGCCACAACCTACCGTTATCTGCGTCAGGCAAATAGCGCTGCTCCCGGTGAATTGAAACTGCTTGATCAGCGCTGGCAGAGTACCGGACTGGGAGCATTGCTGGCAGGCGTATTTATCCTGTTTGGAACGTTATTCAGCATGATCGGCGCGATTCGTCAGCGCAGCAAGCCAAAGGGGGAAACGAACCGTTGAACGTGCAACTGATCGCAACCTATGTTGCCGCTGTCCTCACCATTATGGTGTTCAGCTATATTCTGGGAGATAACTTCCTCTACCGGATAGCGGTTCACCTCTTCATCGGCGCGGCAGCAGGATATATCGCTATTGTCAGCATCGAATCGGTGCTGGTTCCCTGGCTACAACTGACGTTGACGGGCGGTTTTGATAATCCCAATTTTGTTGTTGGGATGATTCCAATCGTCATCGGCGTATTGCTGCTATTCAAAACATCGCCGCGTTTTTCCCGCTTCGGCAATATTGGTCTGGCTGTTGTGATGGGCGTTGGCACAGCGCTGGCGCTCTGGGGCGCAGTCGCCGGAACGCTGATCCCGGTGGCGGGCGGCGTGGCGCGTTCGTTCACGCCGGGGAACGCCATCGACGGTTTTATTCTGCTTTTTGGAACAATATCTGTCCTTGTTTATTTTACTTATATCGGGCGGCGGCGTCCTTCCGGGGATGTGGCACAACCATTGCCAATTCATGTGGTTGGTCTGATCGGGCGCGGCGTGGTGGTGATTACATTGGGAGCAACCTACGCACTGGTGATTCTCTCTGCCCTGACGGTATTTACGGGCGTTCTGGTCAATCGGCTTCTCATTCTGCGAGGAGGTTGAGCGATGGCGTTTGAACAGGAACTCGATGCAGGGCAAATGGGCGCACCTGCCCCCTTGACGCGCAATTTGCTGGGGGCAGATTTTGGATCGGTCAATACGCGCGTCGTCTTCATTGATCAGGTAGATGGGAAATATCGCCTGATTTCGCGCGCACAAGCCTACACCACGGCTGATCCGCCTTTCGGAGATGTGACGGTTGGATTGGTACGCGCGCTGGAACAAATCACGAGCCTGATTGGGCGTTTCTTTCTAATCAATAAGCAGATCGCAATCGGTGGGAGTTCTGCCAACGCTGGCGCGGATCAATTTGTGGCGACAGCTAGCGGAGGGCGTCCGATGCGGGCGCTGCTCGTCGGTCTGATGCCGGATGTGAGCCTTGCCAGTGGACGCAATGCGCTTGGCAGCGTTTATATTGATCTGGTGGATACGCTCGGTATTGGTGACTTGCGTACCGAAGAGGAACAGGTCAACACGATTTTACGCCAGCGCCCCGACCTGATTTTCATTGTCGGCGGGACGGATAACGGCGCAACCGCTACTATGCTCAATCTGGTAAAGACGGTGCGCCTGGCGGTGTCGTTCCTGCCCTCGGAGAGTCGCCCGGTGGTGCTGTATGCCGGGAACGAGGCTTTGCAGCCGCAAGTTCAGGAGATGCTCGAAAATGAGGTCAACCTGTTCACCGCGCGTAATGTACGCCCGACGCTTGAAACGGAACGACTGGCAGGCGCACAACTTGAACTCGCAGTAGCCTATGGTGCATATAAGGCAAACGCGGGCGGCTTCGGGGATGTTCTCGGTTTGAGCAAACTCGGCGTATTGCCGACTGCAAACAGCTTCACCAATATTGTCCGCTATCTGGGGGAACAACCCGGCGCGGGACAGGGTGCATTGCTGGTCGATGTAGGCGCGAGTACCGTAACCCTGTGCGCGACGATTCGCAAACACCCATTTGTGAATATTCGCTCCGACCTCGGCCTCGGTCAAAGCGCAGTGAGTGCGGTGGAACGCATCGGCGTTGAAAACATTACCCGCTGGCTATCTTATCCCGCTTCACCTGTTGAGGTGATGGATTACGCCTACAACAAGACGATCAAGCCGGGTACAGTCCCGATGAATGATCAAGACCTCGAAATGGAATTTGCCATCGCGCGGGAAGCGATCCGTCTGGCGCTGGCAGAAACCCGCCAGAACTGGCCGGGCAACGCCGCCACGAGCGTCCTGCTACCACAGATGAATCCGGTGATTGGCGCAGGGGCTGTTCTGACGCAGAGCATGGAGCCGGGGCTTTCTGCGCTGCTCATGCTGGATGCGTTGCAACCTTCCGGGGTGACCAAACTCAAACTTGATCCCTATGGTGTGATTGCGACGCTGGGCGCGGTGGCCTACCTTGAACCGCTGATCGCAGTGCAGGTGCTGGAAACGGGTGGCCTGCTCGATCTTGGTACGGCGCTTTCGCCCGAAGGTCAGACACGCAGTAACGACGCGATGGAAATTACCGTGAAATTTCCCGGCGGGCGCACGGTCAAGCGGATCATTCCTAACAACAGTTTCCGATTGATCGATCTCTCTGGTGGTCAGAAAGTACAAATACAGGTCAAGCTGGCACGCGGCCTGACTATTAACGGAAAGCGACGCCTCAATCTGGAAGTCGAAGGCGGTGCGGCGGGGATCATCTGCGATACACGCGGGCGACCTCTACGGCTGCCAACAGACATCGGCAAACGCAAGGAACTCCTTGATCGCTGGTATGCCGGGGCGCGGGGTCTGTCCAATTTGCCCGTCAAGGAACAGGAAGCGGAGAAAGCCTAATAATGCAGTTTTATCCTGAAGCAAACCTGATTCTGGCGATGGCGACGATCCGACGGGATCGCAAACTCCCGGACGATGTAGCGGCGGGCGATGTTCTTGTCGGGGAACGGCAGCGCGTCGATCCCAGCGAAATTGTGTTGCGTGGCGCGCGTGCCGGCGATTATCGGATTTTGCCGATCAATCCCCGGTTGTTTGGTGTCCGCAAAATTGAAGACATTCAACCGGAATGGGTTCAGGTACAACAGGGGCAAGTGGTTGCCAAAGACGCCGTTTTGATCCAGAAAGGCGAAAACAAACGCGCTCCCCGGATGCTCGCCCCGATAGATTGTCTGGTGACGCGCATCGAGCCAGACCGCTTCATCTTGCAGGAAAATCCGGTTCCGGTAGAGGTAAAAGCCGTGTATGGCGGTATGGTCAGCGCCATTCGCAGCCGCCGCGAAATCCAGATTGAGGCAGTGGGCGCGTTGATCCAGTGCGCCTGGGGCAATGGTAAAAACACCTTCGCATCGGTGAATGAAGAACCGGAGGAGGGGATTCAATCGCTGGCGGATGAAGAACTCCTGACGACCTTTCGCGGACAGATTTTATTGCTACGAAATCCACTCACGGAACAAACTATTGCACTGGCCCTGAAGCAGGAAGCGACTGGTATTATCGCACCGAGCATGTCGTCTGAACTCCGTATGAAAGCGGTTGATTTACCGATACCTGTGGTATTGACCGAAGGTTTTGGTGGACAAAAAATGTCGGAGATCGTGTACAATCTGCTGCGGGATAATGCCGGGAGACAGCTTGCGCTGGACGCTGTGGAGCCAAAACGCTTTTCAGCAGACCGTCCCGAAATCTTTATTCCGTTGCCAAGCGGGGGCGGACTGCCGCCAATGCCAGAACGTGATCAGCCATTAGTCGAAGGCGTACAGGTGCGAATCGCACGCGCGCCACAGGACGGTCTTTCGGGACGTGTCCGACGGGTGATCGAGACGCCACAACCGCTGGATAATGGCTTACGCAGTGCCGGGGCAGAAGTCGAACTTAAAAATGGAAAAGTGATTTTTGTACCCCTCGCAAATCTGGAAGTGCTAGGCCGCCAGATGGACGGCAGACGCTAATTACCGACACCTCACAAGGGGGATTTCGATGACGGACAATTTCGACGACCTGCGCGATCCGAATAACCAGGACGATCCAGGAAGTTTTGGCAATAGCGGTAATGCAGGCGATTCGGGAGCGGGTGGCAATAATGACCCGTTTGCCTTCGATGACCTGAGCAGCTTCGATGAACCATCGTTCCGTGATCCGGGGACGGATGCCGACCTGCCCGATGAATTAGGCCCGGCAGAGCCTGTCGAACGCAGCCGCTCCTTTGTTATTGGACTTTTTGCGCTGGTTGCCCTTTTGGTAGTTGGCCTCGTTTTAATTCTTTTTGCGGCAGCAGCAATCGGCAATGATCGTGCCATTCGGCAACAGACCGTTCAGGCAATTGAAGCAACCAACCATTTCGTTGAGACAGCGGTTGCGGCGACAGCTACGGCAAAATCGTGGACGCTCACCCCATCGCATACCCCATTGCCAACATTCACGCCGACATTTACGGCGAGTTACACGCCGAGCTATACCCCAACCTATACATGGACACCCAGCCCGACTTCCTCCGGGACACCGCCACCTTCGGAGACGCCAACTGTGACTCCATCTCTAACCTTTACGCCAAGCCCCACCTTTGAGGGCGCACAAGGGACAGCCGCCGTGCTTGGCACTTATGCGGCACAATTGCAAGCTGGCCTGATCGCTGCCGAAGCCCAGGAAACAGAAAACGCCTCTGTCAGAAACCAAGTGCCAACAGAAAACGCTCAAAATACCCAAAGCGCACAATTCCAACAGTATCAGACCTTTGCTGTCGAACAACTAACTGCGATTCCGATGACAATAACCGCCGTCTTTAGCGGTGGTGGCACTAGCCCGATTGTCGGAACAGCCAGCCCAACGCCTTCGCCCGTTGTGACGCCACTGCCACCTGCCGGAACGCCACTTGGGGCGATTCAACCGGGGTCGCGCAACATCTCCTTCTTCGTGCAGCCTGTGAACCCACAGCGCCCCGCACGTCAGGATGATGTAACAGCGACAGCCGCCGCCATCTACACAGAAATTGGGCAACTGGAAGCGGCTGGTACTGCTAACGCATTCCAGGCAACGCTCAATGGTCAATTGTATGGGAATGGCACGATCCCGCCGTTCGTTCAGACCCAGTTGGCACAGATCAACGCAGGCGGCACAGCTATTTCGCTGCAATTAACGCTTAATGCGCAATATCTGACGGGGACTCCAGCGCGCAAAACACCAACACAACCAGATGCAATCCCAAGTACAGGCTTTTTCGAGGACATAGGGGTTGGTGGTGGCAATCTCTCTGGCGCAGGATTGATAATTTTCGGTATCGCAGCGTTTGGATTGATTCTAGTGATTGCAGTCTCCCGCAGGATGCGCGGGCAGGAATAGCCAATAACATAAAGGGCGGATCAGTTTCCGCCCTCTGGTCAGTCGTTTGTTGAAAGGTGCATTATCCACAATGCGCCTTTTTCTTTTCAGTTTATATTAAGGGGTTGCCGCCGCTGTAGCAGCGGGTTGTGCCGGCCCTTGTACCTTGAACGTCGCCCCAGCGGATATATCTGCTCCGGCGCTGACGCTCACACTGTAATCACCGGGTGCGATATTCAGAGTGCGCGGCTCGACATAGAAATTGATGCAGGTGCGTGCCGAGTTGAAATTCGATGTATAGTTGAATTCTTTCGCATCCCCGCCAAGCTGCCAGGTCGACTTGAACGCAATCCCCGATTTCAGGTTGCGCACATAGGCCACCACCCAAATCCGCGAATCCGTTGTATTGAATGTTGTTGTTTCGTTGACTGCACAGCCATCAGCGTTGGCAACACCGCGCGATGTGGTGATGCGTTCAATAGCAAACGCAGTCGGGTTTACTGGTGTAGCAATCTGATTGGGCGTTGGCGCTGTCGTTGGCACAATGCCCGGATCGCCACCGGAGAACGACTGGATTGCAGTTGGCTGCACCTGACCGGGATTTGTCACGCCGACATTCTGATTTTGCTGATTGATCAATTGCTGATTTTTGGCGCGTTCTTCTTCCAGCAGGCTGCGGGCAATGTCGCGTTCGCCAACTACTGTTTCAACAGCGGCATTGGTTGCCTCCATCGTTTTCATGCGGTTGCCCATCGCCGCGATTGTTCCTTCGGCGTTGGCACGCATGATGCGCGTCGCGTCCGACTCGCCCGTATTGCATCCCACCAAACCAACTGCCAGCAGCGCAAAAGCGGCTAACAACACAAATACATAACGTCTGCACATAGTCCCTACGATACATCAATTGACAATAGGCGCAAGCGCAGCCAGCAGGGTGTCAATCTCTGCGGCACGTCTTGGCTTTGGATCGTAGAGTACCACGCGATGGATTTGTCCGTCCAGATCGATTGTCCAGATTTGTGTGCCGGGGTCTTCCTTGCAATAGTTGATCAGAATGCGCGACGGCAGATCAAAAATCCCGGATTTACGGATAGATTCCTTGATTGTCTCGACCTCTTCGGCAGAAAGTTTGCGAACATCAATCCATTGTAGCGGGCGATCTTTTTCTAATAAATCACTCACCCCCGGCAAAGAATTATCCGGGGCAGTGGTTTGAAGCGTACCATCCTGCAAAATACGCCGACCCTGTGGCGGGATCGTGCGTTCAATGGTGACATACTGGAGCAATAGTTCCGTCATTTGATTATCCTGTCTGTGCTGGGGAAAAATTGTACGCCAACACCGACGGTTTTCAATCAGCGAAAGTTACCAATCGAGCGCCTCGCGCAGGACATCCAGGGCTTCATTGAGTTGTTCTTCGGGACACATCAGAGGAGGCTCGAACTTCAATAGCCCTGCTCTACCCGGAAGATTCAGAATAAGTCCGTTCTGCAAAGCATTATCATAAACCTTCTTTGCGGCTTCGTAGTCATTCAACGAAAGGTTGAGCAGCACCCCTGAACCGTTCACGCTATCTTCATGTCCCCACGCCGCGAATTGATCTCTGACTCTTTCTTCAATTTGTAAAGCACGACGTGGAAGATCGTTTGTAAGGATGTAATCAATTACACTCAGAGCCGCTGTACAAGCCAAAGCTGTCGGCATTTCACCGATGTATGATATTTCATCCAATAATGCAGCACGACCAACCAGTGCTGCAAGTGGCAGACCTGCCGCAAAGTTTGCCATCAAAACTGCATCAGGGGCATCAGTCCATGCCCAAAATTTCCCGGTACGTCCAAATCCACATTGTCGCTGGTCGCTAATGACTGCTTTTGGGTCTATTTCATGTAACTGTGGATATATCCCCGACCAACCGGAGGTGAATAAAATCACCTTTTCTGCGCCAGGAACAAGGCTGATCAGCCGTTCCGAGAGTTGAACAACTGCTCTATTTGTGCTAATCGGGACATTTATCAAATTCTCCACACTATCGTGCAAGGTTTCCAGCATATGATCCGGGGTATATCCGGTTAGGCCAGCCCTGCCCGAAAAATCGATCAGAACATTGCCATCTACATCATAAATCAGTGTGCCATGTGCTTTTTGAGGAAAAACAGGAAATCTTTCAAAATATGGGAGTGTCTTTTGTGCGTGCCGTGCAATCCATTCGCGCGCCACTGGGCCGGGGATTTCCGTTCGCAGTCGGATTGAGCGTGTTGGCGAAATTTGCAGTTTTCCGGGGCCGCAGGGGTCGTTTTCAGGTTTTTGGTTCATATTGGAATTAAATGGGGTATAAGGGCGGACACAGAGATTGTTCCGCCCGAAATTCGTTTAGTTCTCTTCTTCGTCGGTGAGGCTGACCGTACTCGTACCGAGCGCAACAGTCTTCCGCGCGACTTCACTGCCGCTAGAGGCTTCCAGCACTTCCGTCATACGGCGGTTACCAGTTGCCTGTGCGATGTCCAGCGCTTCGGTGCGGTGCCGTTCGGCGGCGCGTGCATCTCCGGCGTTGAGCGCTTCGGTCATGGAACGCATGGAGTTTGCAAGTTGCCCCTGTCCGAGATAGCCCGCCACCACTGGATTGACCTGATTAATCAGGTTCTGATCCATTGTCTGTTGCAGGATAACCCACGACGCCTGATCGCCCTTCTCCTCGATCTTCTGGCTACCTGCGGCGAAGACTACCGAGGGTTTGCACGCCACAACTTTCGCGCCGACCTGTGCCAGTTCGATGTGAACGAGAAAATCGCGGTGATCCTTCGCGGACATTGGCGGGACAGGGACAACCCATGTATGATCGTCGCCAACCGGAGCAGCGTCACCCTTCACAAAATCCGGGTAGGCTTGCGAGAGCGAAAGGATTTTTGCGCCCGCAGGCGTCCATAGTTGCAGCACAACATCGGTGGCAACGGTTTTCGCCATGCGCATCACCAACGCTGTGAATTCATTGGAGAGGTCAGTGGGGTTTGGAACGGCTTTCGGTTGCCAGCCATTGGTGATCTCTGCCATCTTGGTGAGTTCGGCAGGATTCCAGTCGTTGCCATAGCCATAGGCGCAAAGGTGCAAGCCGGCCTGTGCCGCACGTTTGACAGCGGCAGCAAGGACACTTTCCGATTCGGTGTTCTGCCCATCCGAGAGAAAAATGCAGTAGCGGTTGAGATCGCCACGCAATGCGCCCTGTGTTTGCAGCGCAAGGTTGATCCCGGTAGACATGGATGTTCCGCCGAAAATCGACAGCCGTTTGATGTTGCGCCGGAACGTCTGCACCAGCGCATTGTTATCGACAGAAGGCGTAATGCGAGTCAGTGGTATGACTTCATTGGCCTGATTATCGAATACGATCACACCGAGTGTTATCCCATCAGGGACAGACATCAACAATGATTCGACGCTTTCGATCATGTTGTTGAATTTTGCGCCCTGCATCGAGCCAGAAACGTCCGCTACCAGCGTGATCACCGTATCCGACGCGATCTGTGGTTGTTCATTTGCCGAAACCGATACCACACCCCAGAACGAGTTCGTCGTCGGGCTGATATACGGGTTATAGTAAGTCTTGAAATTGAACTGATTGCCCATTCTGTTCTCCGCTACATGATCGCCCAGGAACGAACCGCCATCACGCGATTATTGATCACGTCGTCCCGATCTGCCTTGTCATCCCGATCCAGATAGTCGCGCCACGCCTTCTCATTGGCAGCGGCAAGAGCGCCAATTGAATCGATCCTGGCATTCCCCGGCCAGAGTACCTTCGGAATTGCATTATCCCTGCGGGCTACCTTGAGCGCCGTATAGTAGAAATCCGCGACAAGCTGATAGAAAGATTTCGTTTCGACGCCGTTATCCTGCAAGACGCTGATCGCACGCGCTGCCTGATCAAGGCTTTCCGGTTTGCCTGTTAACGCTTTCTGGTTATACAGCCCGATCAATTCCATCAGCACATCGTTATAGCTGGCGTTACGCGCCGAAACATCTTCCAGCACCTGAATCGCGTCATCCAGCTTTTTGTCGGAAAGATATGCCCTGCTTGCGCCAATATAGGCG
Organism: uncultured Anaerolineaceae bacterium; assembly: GCA_964432445.1. Taxonomy (GTDB): domain Bacteria; phylum Chloroflexota; class Anaerolineae; order Aggregatilineales; family UBA2796; genus JBBRMW01. Next base: position 41,895 of record CAYSOC010000016.1, on the reverse strand, counting down.
GGACCAACGTTCGGCTTGGCGGTGATGATCGAACGATATTCGGTGATCGCCTGTTCAAAGTTGCCGCTACGACGGTAGAGATCAGCTAGCAGTAGGCGTCCCCGGTGATCGCCTGGTTTGAGCGCCATCATCCGTCGATAATGTGCGGCGGCTTCTTCATAGCGTCCGGTGCTTTCTGCAAGCTGACCTTCCGCCAGCGCCATTTGCCATTGCTGCTGCTGATCAGAAACGGCCTGTGCGTTTTTCAAATCTTTCTGCGCGGCTTCGGTGTCACCGATACGGTTGTTAATCAGTGAACGCAACACATATGCCGCTGCACCACCCTGATTGTTCACCGCCTGATTCGCAAACTGCAAGGCGCGCGTCATATTCGACTGCTCATAGGCTTCCTGCGCCCGCAAAATCAGGGTCGCGGCGGGGTTGCTCGATTCCACATTTGGCAGTTCGATCTTGACCGTACCTGTACCAGTGGTGGACATCGTTTGTTTAGTGACGCCCTGAAAATTTGCACTGCGTTCTTTTTTGGCGGCAATCAAATCGGGCTTCTGGCCTTTGACATAACCCATTACGCCGTCGAGTTCCGCCATGATCTCATCCACGTTTTGCGGACGGTCTTCACGGAGTCGCGCGGTCAGCCATTCCACAAAATAGCGGAATGTTTCGTCATACTGCGTCCAGGGAAATTCCTCTTTTGGCGTGAGCGTATATCTGTACGCTTCGGTATGAACTTCTTCCATCCCGACCAGTTCGGCAATCGAACGCCCGATGGTGAAATAGTCATCGCGCCAGTCCGGGTGTGCAGCCTGTGGCGAATGATAACCAGGCGTACCACGCGCCGGACGCGGCGGGTTCTTCTCGTCATAGCGATAGGCTGTACCGAAGTCCAGCAAGACTTCTACCCGTTCGCCATTCGGGAGCGTCATACTCTTGACATTGCTCGGCTTGAAGTCGCAATAAATGATCGGTGGCTTGAGTTGATGCAGATATTTAAACGCGGGCAGCAGGTTCTTCACCCGTTGCAGTGCTTCTTCGGCAGACATCGGTTTAACAAGTCTATGTGTCACCGCATCTTCAATCTCGTCTGCCCAGCTTGGGCCAGAGATGAATTCCATCACGTAGCACAGCTCGTTTTCGACAGTGAAGAAGTCAAAGACAGAGACAATGTTAGGGTGACGAATATTGATAAGCGTTTCGGCTTCTTTTTGCAGCGCTTGCTTCAGAGATTGATCGGGAGCAACAATCGTCTTGATCACCACCGTTTTGTTCAGGTGTTGGTCATGGGCTTTCCATGCGCGCCCCATACCGCCTTCACCGAGGATTTTCTCCAGGCCATAGCGGTTTTCGATCACCATCCCGACAGCAAGTTTGGAAGGTGGCCCTTCCGATTTCGGAGCGGCAGCGGCTGCCCCGGCGGTGATGCGTGTCCCGCAGTTTTTACAGAATTTGGCATTCGGGCGTAGCGGTGCGCCGCAATTCGGGCAGCTAAAATCGCCCGTTGCGCCCGTGAGTTTATCCAGCGTACCAGAGGCCATCGCCTCCGCAACGGTTACAGGTTTGATTGCAACCGAATTTAGTTCGAGGCCACATTCATCACAGAAGCCTGTCTCTTGCCCGGTCATGCGACCACAGTGCGGACATTTGATTTTTGCTGGCGCAGCCATGACTCGTTTCCTCAGCTTTCGTAGAAGGTCAATTCAATTTTGCCAAACCGGACTTTATCGCCCGTTTTTAGCTGCTGCGACTGACCCTGTTGGATGCGCGCGCCGTTGACACGGGTCGCGTTGGTGCTGCCTAAATCTTCGAGATAATATGCACCATCGGTCTTATTGATCTGGGCGTGACGGTGGCTGATATACTTTCCGTCCTCATAGCCATCAAAATCGATCTGCGCAGCAGGCTCTTCGCGTCCAATGAGCGTTGCATCCCCCAGTTTGAAGATCGTTCCGGTCTTTTCCAGAACAAGACGCGCACCTGCATACGCTACTGGCGCTGGCGGATTTTGCACCGGGACAAGCTCCTGTGGCGGCGGCGTAGGGATAGCGGCTGGATCAGCAGGGAGCGATGCAGGGGGAGGAGGAGCGCTAATGCCGCCCGTAATTCTGGCTTCTGCGACGCCACTATCGGCAACCGCTGTTAATTCAAAGCCACATTCCTCGCAGAATCGCGCGCCTGCTTCGTTCCAGTGATGACAATTTGGGCATTCCATAGTTTTAGGCCTTCTGGTTCAGAAGAACAGCACCTCTGATTATATACGGTTATACCAAAGAGATGCGTCAAAAACACATAAAATCGGAGAGATTTTTAAGGAGCGCTTATGCTTCCAATCATGACTTGCTGTGAATCTCAAATCTGGTTCGCTCCTATAGCAGTGCAATAAGATTGACAAAAATAAAAATTTAGAATAATCTAAAAATATACAGAATAGGCAAAGCGGTATTCAATGATTTCAATCGGGCGAATCCTGAGCGACGGCGTTATTGCCATCATTCCATTTTCTATTGTCATCTGGGCAACCTTCCTGACCATGCCGCGATTGTGGCTACATTCGCTCCCGGCTGACATACAAGCCCTTGCACCGCCAAAAACCACAGGTGAAAAACGCTTGACAGGCGTGATGGCTATATTCGTTCTGTCCGCCTTTTTCGGCGTACCCATAGCGCTCGCGTGGCGACTGCAAAATGAAAATAACGGCAATCTCTTGTTTGTGGAGGTGCTGGTACATCTATACAGTGTCTGGATGATTATCAACCTGTGTGACCTCATCCTGATTGACTGGTTATATACATTGCTGGTTAATCCCGATAACCCGCCTATTCCCGGCACAGCAGGCGCGGCGGGTTATAAGGATTACCGCTTTCACTTCAATGCATTCCTGAAGGCGAGTGTTTTTAGCCTGATCATCATCGTTCCGGCGACTGCGATAATTGCTTTGATGTGATTGAACTAAAACACCCGGCTACCGTTCAGGCGCTAGCGCACTATCTGCGCTACATAGAGCAAACCGCACAGCCCGCAACTGATGATTATTGGCGAAAGCACCACCGCAACGAAGCCTTTCACCATATCGAATTGATGGACACGCGAGATAAAGTAAATCATGACGCCGACAGTACCAAGCCCATTGATTACCGTAAGTACCAGACTAAGCTGTATCAACCCCTGACGGGTACTGAGCGGCGTGCGGAAACTCAACACAAAAATCAGCATTGTCGCGGCAAGCAATAAATATGACCCAATCTGAACACGGAACGTCGCGCTCAGATGCGACAGGATGCCACCTGCGCCGCCTAATGCTGCAATACAAAAGGCGTACATAATGATGTTCCACCCGATAAGTACGCCCACTGTTCCTGCGCTGTAGGAAAGTGCGCCGCGCAGCACCGCGCCGGGTTCAGTGAGCGTCATCAGGTGGCTTAATTCGGCCTGCATTCTGGCATTGTTACCTGCCTGAGCCGCAATCTCGGTGGCAAACCCGCGCCCCAGACTCTGGATAAAGATCGACGTGAATGCAACCGTGACGAATAACAATATCAATTCCAGCAGCACGGTAAGCCAGTGATCACCGCCCGGCGCTCTTTCTTCGCGTGAATTGCTGTCATTTCCCGGAGAGTTGCGCGCTGGTGTTGTCAGTCGCTTTAGCGCCGTTTCAACATCCAGCCCGGTATATTTTGAAGCAAGCTGACGAATTTCGGGATCGTTTTTCAATTCCGGGTTGGTCACGAGGGCGCGTGCGAGATTAACCTGTGCGTCGTAGTTGTTGCCGCTGTTATAGGAGCCAATCGCCTGATTGACAAAAGACTGTGCCACCACTTTTGGATCGTTCGAGGTATACATAAAAAAACACCCCTGAAAGGATAAGGAAGAATCGTTACCCTATACGTGAGGTGCATGTCAGCGTTTCCCGAAAATCGCTGAAATTTCGGGAAATTAATAGAGCGCAGGGGAATCGTTAGCCTGTCGTAGAAATTAGTGGTTTTTGAGGATTTGTTGTTGTAGTGACAGGCACACCTTCCGGTGGTGTATTCTGGTTGGTTGGGAGCAACACCGCACCTTGCACCACCTGCGGCGCGGCTTCACGTTTGCGCGGTTCGATAATCAAATCCTGAATGATGATTGTTACCGCACCTGCAACCGGGATAGCCAGCAATGCGCCCATCACGCCGCCGACACTGAACCCGGTAAACAGGAAGACGATCACCAGAATCGGATTCATATGGATCGAGCGTGCCATCATGCGCGGCGTCAGGTAGTGATTTTCGACCTGCTGTACCAACACAAAACTGAGAAAGGCAAGTGCCGCGTGAACAGGCGAACTTAGCAAGGCGATCAGTACCGCCATACCAGCCCCGATGTAGCCACCGAGGATCGGGATCGCTGTGGTTGCGCCGACGATCAGGCCAAGCGTTGCTGCATTCGGAACACTAAACACAAGCAATAGCAGGAAATTCGCCACACCCACAAAAATACAAACAAATGTCAGTCCCCGGATGTATGCACCCAGAATGAGTTCGATCTTCGTCCAGATTTCGGCAATGCGCGCACGTCTTCCCAATGGGAATAATTCCAGAACGTATTGAGTAGCCTGTTCACGTCCACCTAACCAATAGACGCCAAGCACCAATACAAGGATTGCTTCGGTTGCCAACGTTCCGGCGTCTATCAGGAGCGTCGGACCAACCCGCTTAATCTCCTCGAATACATTATCGACTGCGCGCTGCACCTGCTCTGGTTCAGCCAGATTGATGGGGCGTCCAGATGCGGTACTGAGCATTTGCTCGAACCAGTCTACGGATTTATTCAGCCTGTCCGTTAAATCCGCAGGATTGTTATAGTAGCCGCTGAGTTGGCTCACCGCAGGGTTAATCACCAGCGCCGCCAACGTAATTATTGCTCCAATGAGAAGAGCATAGGCTGCCATAATTGCGAAACTTTCGCGCCAGCCAATTTTTTGCAGGCGAACGACGATAGGACGCAGGGCAGAGGCAATGATAATTGCCAGAACCAGAACAACGATAATGCGCAGGCTGAAATAGAGTAACACGGCAATTGCCAGCGTCCCAAGAACAACCAGCGTGTTGCGAAACGTTTGCGCGGCAGTCATGATTTTTTCCTGTAGAAATGAACAAAGGGCATAGGTATCATGCCCTTCACAAATGAATCTGTGTTATGAGGCTTCGGCTACTTTGTTCGTTCGTGCTTTGGTTGTGCGCTTGACGGGCGGTGCTGGTTCTTCCATTGGTTCGAGGACAATATACACGCGCACAAACAGCGCCAATATGCCGAGTACGGCGAGAATACGTGGCGGCACGAATGTCAGGAACGTTAGTACGCCAATCGCTCCGGTTGTTAGCGATACTTCCAGCAGCTTCCGATCCTCGCCATCCCGCAGAATGAGCTTGCGGGTATTACCTTCACGCACCAGATCGCGGAGATGTACCCCGAACTCGCGCCCACGCACACGGATTTCTTCGGCAACCGCTTCCCCAACGTCATTCAGGTTTTCCCGAATGTGCTGCACATCGGCCATGATTTATTCTCCGTTATCCTCTGGCATATCGTTACGCTGTGGGGAAACGAAGACATGATTTTGCTGCATATTGCGATAGGCAAGCAGCGCTCCGCCAACCACCAGTCCCAGCAGAACAGTCAGAATTCGGAGACGTTGCTCACGTTCCTGACGATGGCGATATTCTGGATTCAACTGTGCCAGGCGATGCGAAAATTCTTCGCTGAGGTTGTGTATCCGATTGGTAAACTCGTCCTTGAGGTGATTGATGTTATCCATTTCTTCTTCTCCCTAAAAAATCGAATCCCCGAAAAATTTCAAAGTCATTCACAGAGGGCTGGGGAGAAACATTCTGATGTCTCTCCCCAGCCGTGTCCCTGCCTATCCCTCAAACCTCTGGCGAGGGCTAGGTGTTACGCTTGACCTTGTTTGCCCATTCATCGATCTGACGATGGGCTTCCTCACGTGCGAGGCCATAGCGTTCCTGAACCTTACCGATCAGTTTGTCCCGTTCGCCTGCAATCTGCTCGATTTCGTCATCGGTCAGTTTGCCCCATTGCTTGCGAACTTCACCCGTAAACTGCTTCCACGAGCCTGCAATCTGATCCCATACTGGAGGGGCTTTTGTATCCATTGTTTCCTCTTTTATGTTCGGGATTGTTCCCGTGTTACATCCAGAGATTAACAGTCAGGCGCTCAATAAATCCCAAAGCACATCCAAAAAATTTCTAAAGGAGTTCGGTTGGGTAGTTACACAAAACAGCACAACCTAAACCAATAGAGGAATTTGGCACGCTCCAATTTTGTAACTTGGCATAGTGCCAATGTGTTACATTATGGGACAATTGTTTCGGTAGCGAGGAGAACAATCTATGTCAATCATTCACCTCGAACCGCTGGATCGAGAGTCCCACACGCCGCTCTATTGCCAGATTGCGGAACAAATTCGGATGCAGATTAGCGAGGGACGCCTGCCCATTGGCACACGCCTCCCGACAGTACGCGAAATGGCGGCGCTCCTGCATGTGACCCGCCTTACTGCACAGAGTGCCTACCGCGAGTTGCAATCGGGTGGCTGGATTGAGTCCACCGTTGGGCGCGGTACTTATGTCTCCACAACTGCGGATAACGACACAGTGCGGGCAATGATCGGCCACGACGCCACGCCCGATCAGGTGATGCGGGACATTGAACGGATAGCACGCCTGACAGGATTGCGCTCGATGGCCTATGCCGAACCCGATCCATCGCTTGCCCCTTCAGCCGAATTTTTGCGCTTTTTCAATCACCCGAACGCTGCCGATCATGCCTTGACACAATATGGCTCGTCACAGGGCGATGAAGCCTTGCGCGTGGAACTTGTCAATCTGTGCGAGATGCGCGGTGTTCCGGCAACCCCGGAAGACATCATCATCACTTCTGGCGTGATGCAGGGCATTTCGCTGACAACGGGTTGCCTGACGCGCCCCGGCGATTGTGTTGCGGTGGAGCGTCCAACCTACCTGGGGATGCTGCATGTCCTCAATACCTTTGGGGTGAATGGGATAGGCGTGCCAATCGATCAGGATGGCGTCCAGATTGACGTACTTGAGCGCATCGTCAAGGAGCGCAAGATCAAGTTTTTCTATACGATTCCGACCTTCCAAAACCCAACCGGGATAAGCCTGTCCCCGGCGCGGCGTGAGCGTTTGCTGGAATTGGCGCATCGCTACAACTTCCTGATTGTCGAAGATGACATCTATGGTTTTCTGTCCTACGACGAGAAGCCCTTGCCAGCGATGCGCTCGATGGAACCAGACAGCCAGCATATCATTTACCTGAGCAGCCTCTCCAAAGTTCTGATGCCGGGGATTCGTATCGGATATATGGTTGTGCCGCCATCCCTGCGCGACCAGATGTTGTTTCACCGACAGGCGATTGATCTATCCAGCCCCATGCTGCTGCAACGGGCGACGGCCTATTATCTGCGTCGGGGGAGATTCAAGCCGCATGTTGAACGGATGAATATGAAATATCGGGAACGGCGCGATGAACTGATGCGCATGATGGCGCTGCGAATGCCCAAAACAGCGCAATGGACGCATCCCAAAGGCGGCTTTTCGTGTTGGGTGACGCTCCCCGGCGATAGTATGCCGCCGGATTTGTATCAGACCGCACTCACACACGGCATCGCGTTTACGCCGGGCGAAGCATTCCTGACCGAACCGGACGGGTATCGGCATATGAGGCTGTGTTTTGGCGGCCTCTCGCCCGATTTGATCCGTGAGGCGATCACCATACTTGGACGCCTGCTTGATCCAAAATCACCGCGCATTGCCCGCCGTATACCCGCCGCAATGGATGAACGTCCTGTCGTGTAGGGGTTATCGTTCGTCTTTTCGCAAATTGATTTAAGCGTAATGTCAGATGTTGACCCCACCCTAAATCCCTCCCCGCCAGCGAGGAGGGACTTTCAAACCCGTGCGGGCTGGCTCCTTTTCCCTACCTGCGGGGAAAAGGCGAGGGGGTTAGGGGTCAATCACCCCATTTGCATTTGCAGACAGGTCTGGAAGCCCTCCTATACTCAACCATAAGCAGGCTACGAATCGCCCTTCTTGAGCAACGGCTTATTCGTCACGATGTCGATGCCAAGCCGTTTGCCGGATTTTTCCGCATGTTCCCCAACATGCGAGGACTCCTCATGGACGATGTTACGCGCTTCGTTAAATTCCAAATCCTGATGTTGATCCAGCGCTACCGCCGAAAGATTTTCTGCCAGGAGTTCATAACTCAACGCCAGCATCGACATATTGTCACGCACGTTGGCACTCTTCCCTAGGCCTAGCTCCTTGCGAATAGTTGCGGTATTGCGCTTCCAGACTCCAATCCGCATCGTATCCGTAATCTGTGCATATTGATAACTGCTTGCCTGACCACGTAAAGAATTTTGAAATGCTGCTGTAAAAATCTTGCGTGTTTGTATACCAAGCAGCCGACTGGCGATCCACGCATCAGATTTGCCCTGCGCGCGATAGGTTTCAATTGCTGCTTCGATCATCAGGTCAGGCGTTGGGCCGAATGCTTTACCCAGGATGCTGGTTGGATCGAGTCGCACTTCATCAACGAGTACGCCCGCAAACGCCAGATAGCGCAGCACGCGATCCCGCACGCCCGTATTCGCATCCATCCGCTGCGTAATCAGGTAGAGCGCTTCGGCAGCAGCAAAATCCATTTTGTAGCGTTTGCCGTCTGCGGCGCGATAGGGCAGTTGCACACATGGTGGTAGCAACTGAACTCTTGCCTTCTTCAAACGGGCTTTCATTTGAGTCCAGAACGTGCGGGGTGCGGCAGCGTAAGCGACACCGCTGATCCAATCCTGTACAGCATAGTAGCGGACACCTTCGACATCATGGAATTGAAGTGGAAATTGAGACCAGCCGTCGGCGGGGTCGGGGTTGCCGAGCGCGATCAACTCTGGAAGCGGGCGCTGATCGTCGGCATTGAAAGAAACAGGTAAGGCATTAGAATAGGACGGCATAATGTAACCTCCTTCAAGGTACATACGGGCTTTTGGCTGTTGATGCAGTCAAAAGCTGTTTCTAATACGGATGAATATAGTATATGAGGATTTTTTGAAAAGTCACGTTTTTAGCTTAGGGGTGTAAATGGAAAAAATCGTTGGCGCTTCACGTTCGATACAGCGTTTTTTGGTGGCAAGCCTGATCGGGATGCTATGCTATGTTGTGGTCGGGTTGGCTGCTTCAGGGCATATCGCACGCCTGTATCCCCCTGATACCGTGCCGTTTGCCTCCACGCACTTCAACGACGCGCGCCAATATGTGTTCATTTGTATTTCTGGCTTCAATCTGACCACTGCCTTTGCGACTCCGACGCTCGGCTCAAGTCGACTCAGTTGGATGCCACTCTACCCCGAAGCGATCTGTGGCTTGCATAATATTTTTGGTGTGTCGCTGGTCTATGCCGGCTTCTGGATTTCGTGCCTTGCCGCCGCCGGGACGCTGTTTTTTACAATGCTCACGCTGCGTAACCTGAATATACGCGCGCCGGCGCGACTCGCTTTTCTGGTTTTTGCGCCTCCGATTTCCGCAATTTATCTCTATCTGGCAGGGGCGGAAGTTGTATTCCTGCTGGTTAGCGCCATATTGATGTTTCTGCTCACCTCATCCATGCGAAATCAACTGCTCAGGAATGGGCTTGGCTTTCTGGTTGGCTTTCTGCTGATGATGGCTAAACCGAATGCACTTTCGCTGGTGTTGCCATTGGGCTTTGCGTTCGTCCATTTAAGCTGGAAGCGTTCGAAGGCGGCTGGATATACACGCACGCTAAACCAGTTCATTCCCGATCTGATCTATCACCAGCTTGCGTTATGGCTGCCAAAACGAAACACCGTTCCAATAACCTATGACTGGATGCCTCTGTTCAATATTGCGGGTATCTTTCTAGAGTTTACGTTCTGGGAATGGTATAGCAGTTGGTTCAGCGGCGTTCCCTATTTTTTCACACAACAGCAATTGCAATTCTGGGTGCGTCCCTGGGCTTCTGGCGATATTGGAACGATGTTCCTCTACTTTGCGCAGGCATTCCGGGGATTCGCCGTTGATAAACCTTATCGCATGGCAGCAGCGTGGTATTTGCTGGTATTGGTTAGCGCATTGATTCCGGCTTTTTCGGCAAGAGTCCCGACCCTTATACGCGGGATGATTCTCCCCTTGCCTCTGTTTTTGCTTGCTACAGGCGCGGTTCATCAGTATGATCGCTACATTGCGTCGCTCATCACGGTAAGTCTGGGGTGGGTTTTCTGGGTGCAGGGCAAGCGCTGGCGATGGGGAATCCTGATCGGGTTTGCGCTCCTGACATCGCTGATCTATCCATCGCTTCATCAGGCAGGCGTGTTTGGCAATACAGTGGTCATTGATCGATGATAAATCCCACCTATAATCGCTTGATACAGGTTGCGCTTCTGGTGCTGCTTGTTGTGATTGTTGCCTTCTGGCTGCTTGCTGCTCGTCCTCCAGCGCGCGCCTTTGGGCGCTATCCTGCCACGATCAACGTACCGCAACCGCTTTACGGTGTTGCAGGCGAAGTAATTGCCTATACCACCGTGAGCAACCCTGCCGTCGTGTCCTTGCCGCCGGATTGGAAACTCCCGGATTTGATCTGCATGACCATTCGATTTGCCCGGAATAGTACCTCTACCTCTCCCGAAGGCTCGGATATTTACGAGCAATCGAAATGGGATGAGAATTACCACGACTGGATGGTCTTCGATGAGGATGCGATACGCAGTACATCCCGCGACGGAACGCGCCTGAAATTTGCCGCGCCTCTGCTCTCCGATTTTGCATTGATGCGCGAAAAAGTAACCTTGAAACTTTACGGCCTGGAGCCGATTGTTCTGGAGAAAAACCGGAGCGCAGATTCTCTGCTGTGTTACTACCACTACTTTTTTCAAAACGATACCGATGTTCCGCACACGCCGTTTTATCACGAAGTCGCGTTGAAGGCGCGTAATGCAGCAGTCTATGCCTATCCTGCCTATCACTTTCGCTTTAACAGCGCACCCCAGGCCGCCGATGCTGAAGGGACGGCAGACTTGCCTAAAATCCCGATTCAGGAATATCTGCAACAGATTTCCACACAATCGGTTGTCCAGACATTATCACCAAAGCAGAGCGAACAGGTCGCAACGGAAACAGCATTCATACAGAAATAATGTTGGTTTTGCCATCGAACCGATTATATTTTCTTGTGAAACTGCCCGAACCAACATTCAGGAAAATGTTGGTGAGCCGTATAATGAAGTTATAAAGAAAGGTTTTTGGATGGCTAGTGCAACAATAAACCCTAAAATTTCACAGGATACACCCGAATTCGCGCTTCCTTCGGCAGCGGGTTTGGTCAACGTCAATGACTACCCGGCGCATCAGATCGAGATTCCGCCCTCGCGGATGTTCCTGATCAAGAAGTCACTGGAAGCATACAAGGCCAAATTTGGCGCAGATGCCCCGACTTTCGATGGTTCTCAGGGCGATGGTGGCGCAAGCCTGCCCGGTGTCCCGCACGCGCTGCTGGATCGTGCCAACGAACTGCAAAAGAAGCAGGGTACGGGCTACGATCAACCCTATGGTACAGACGCCTTCCGCAAGACGACTGCCGAACATTATTGGCAGCTTGAAAGCAGCACAGGGTGGGGTCCAACCAACATTGTGGCGACGGCTGGCGGGCGCGATGCGCTGATCAAAGCGTATCAGGCGATGACTACGCTGGGTACAGGGCGTGTCGGTGACGCGGTGATTGTGTCGCGCGTCCCCTGGATTAGCTACCTCTGGGGCATGTATGCAGTTGGCGTGAATACCCTGCTTGCGCCGGGACAGGAAGAGAACGGCTGGGCATATTCCGAAGAAGCGATTCAGGCGTGCGTGGATTTCGCGGCGCGTGAAGGCGGGCGCAAGGTTGCCGGACTGGTGATTACCTCCCCCGACAACCCAACCGGGAATGTGTTGCCTGTACAGCGCCAGATTGAACTGGCAAAGAAAGCGCTGGACGCGGGTATTCCCTACGTATTATTCGACTGGATTTATCGCTGGGTGACGACAGGCGAAGTCGCCAATATCAACACCGTGTTGAATGCCTTCACCGAAAAAGAGCGTGAGCAACTGATTTTCATGGACGGCCTCACCAAGTCCATCGGCGGCTCGAACGTGCGTGGTGCGCACCTTGTCGCCAGCCAGAAGGTGATCAAGTTCATCAACAGCAACGCCAGTCATGGGATCGTTCCGTCGTTCTATTCGCAAGCGGTAGCGATGGCAGCCTATGAAATCGGATTTGCAAAGGCAGCCGCGCCGATCATCGAGCCGACCAACCAGAGCCGCGAAATTGTGCGCGCCTTCTGGAAGGAACGCGGGCGCAAGGTCATCATGGGTAACGGTGGCTACTATGTGTTCATCAACGTTGCCGATGCGATTGAACGCGGTGGCTTCAAGAACTCCGAAGATTTGGGAACATGGGTCGCAGAGAATTTCGGTGTCGCGGTTGTGCCGGGCGTACTCTTCAGCCAGTACGGTGCAAACTGGGTGCGTTTCAGCTATGCGCTCCCGCCGGAGAAGACCCGGAAGGCGCTCGCCCGCTTCGATGAAGCCTTGAACGCTGTCGGGAAATAATTACGGCTGTTTGATTTGAGGGCGCATCCATCTTATGCGCCCTTGTTGCTCTGAGGGGATTCCTTAAAAATATGCTCTACCAGTTCCACGGTTTTCTGGTTTGTCTCAACAGGATAGATAACACCGAATTTTGAGGCTGTTTCCTCTCCGACAAAGCGAAATAACTCCAGCATTTTACGTATTGCGTCCATCAGACTTTCACGTTCATAGGTGGCAAAGGTTTCTGGCACTGCGGTTAATATGCGGGAATCTGCCCATTTTGACATATATCGCCCGTTGTACCATGTATCGCGTCCGTGTGCGTGCCACTCAATTAACCGCAGCAAGCAGGGGCGTACCTGATAAAAAATCCAGTGGTGCGCTCGCCACAGATCACCACGCGCGATGAATTTCGCCATTGTCACAACCTGTAACAGAAAACCGTTGACAGTTTGTTCAAAATCAGCCGCAGTTGGCACAGGTCGAAGGGCAATCGTTCCCGGTGATAACGAGCGTGGTTCCCCATAACGATCAAAAAGCACATTCACACCACGCGCAAATACTGTTTCATAGGGGTAACAAGGTAACAGTGATTCGAGATCAGGCGTATCATCCTCCACTTGCAGCAGGACAATATCGACTTTTAATCCTTCGTCATAGAGCGCATACCATTCAGGATCGCCCTGTGCCGCTTCTTCTTTATAGGTTAGCCATGCGTCGCCAAAGTTGTACAACCACGCTGATTCAGTATATCGATCCCGATCATAGGTAAACAACACTAAATCCAGATCAGACCAATCATCGGTATCGCCACGCGCCGTTGAACCCACCGCAATCAATGCCCGAACATTCTCCTGAGAAGCCACCCATGTAACAATGCGTGTTTCCAGTTCTTCGTAATTCATGATTTATTTTTCGGTGCGGTTAAGGGTATATTGCTCGAAGGCTTCCGCAGTCCAGGGCAGCAGTGGTTTGAAGAAATGCTCATAAATCGCTTGTGCATAGACACGGATTTCATACTGTGCATCGGACGCCATCCGCAACTTGAGAAAGTGCATCAGGTTGTGTGCGTCGGCCTTCACGACCCATGTGTAGTACACGCTGAAACCGGGTAGATAGAGCCGTGCCATCTCGCGCGCTACGCCTGCCGCCAACGCCTCCTGATAAAGTTTATAGCTTTCCTCGTAGTGCTTGACCAGTTTTTCGGTCAATTCGGTGTTGACCGTTTCGGATACTTCGCCTTCGCTGGCCTGTTTGTTGTTTTTCGATTGCAGACGCCATGTCGAAGGAACGTAGAAGGCATCTTCTTCAAATTCTGTATATCTTCCTGATTGTGCATTTAGATTAAACGTTCTATGTCTAACCCACTGCCACCAGACTACCACAGGGGCGTGAACGCGGAATTTCATCTCCACCATTTCGAATGGAGAGGTGTGCAGATTACGCACCAGGTAGAACAACAGCTTTTTATCTTTTTCGTCGCCTTTGCTCTCGCCCATAAAGCTCACACGCGCGGCGTTCACAATCGCAAGATCGCCACTGATCCCTGTAGATGGATGCGGCATAAAGTCAACCAGTTCGATCCAGCCCTGATCCAGCAGCGGCACACGCTTTCCAATAAGTTCTGTCATGGGTTATTGCCCTGTAGAGCCGAAGCCAGCCGTACCGCGCTGTGTGCTGGAAAGAAAATCCAGCGATTCGACAATCTCAATGCCTTCGACAAAGTAAGGGACGATCACCATCTGCGCGAACTTCTGCCCCTTCTCGATCAGTTGCTCACCTTCGCTCAGGTTATTGAGGATGATGCGCAGTTCGCCGCGATAGGACGAATCTATAACGCCGCCATAAGTATGCACTCCGCGTAGCGCCATGCTGGAACGATCCTTGATGATTCCGACATAGCCATTCGGGATTTCAATATGCACGCCAGTACGGATAACAGCACGTTCGCCGGGATAAAGCGTAATCGTTTCGAGTGAGTACAAATCATAGCCAGCATCGCCGGGACGCGGTGCGGAAAAAGTCAGATTCAGGGCGCGAAATTCCGGGGAAAGATAGACGTTCATAGCTCTCTGGAATAGTGATAAATTTCACGGGAATTGTACCCTGTTTCACGAAAAACAGAAGTTATGATTCCTGTTCATGGAAATTTGGCACAATTTCTTCCAGCAACGACGGCAGCAGATCAAGCATATCCTGCAACTGATCAGCCTGTGCAGGTTCAACCTCACGCGCACAGAATGAACGATAGTTGCACAAGCTGCATTTCCGCAGATCGTCCGTTAGAGGCCAGATTGGGGTTTGTGAGTTGATCAGCGTTTGAACCTTTTCGATTGTTGTGCCGATCTGCTCCGCGAAGCCCTGATATGTTTCTTCATCTGGCGGGGTCAATCGGACAGGGTGTTCAGGATCGCCCGCAAACCAGTAAATAAATGAAATTGCATCAGGGGGGATTGTTCCGCCAAACTCGGCTTCCAATGCTTTCCGCACAACTGTGAAATAGACGCGCGTTTGCATCCTCGCCCATAGCGCATCCGCACCGTTTTTCGGTGGTTTTCCCGTTTTCCAGTCGACAATGACGATTTCGCGCCCCGGTACAACAGACACCAAATCGAATCGCGCCAGCAACCGCGATCCTGCAAATGGGATGCTATAGACTGCTTCCGGTTTGTGCTGGGTATCTGGCAACTTCAAAAGCGGCTCAGTACGCCGGAACGCCTCCCACCATCCGCGCAATTTCGGGAAACGCGGCGTCGGCAGTGGCAGATTCAGATAATAGCGTTCCAGCATGAGGTGGAATGCCGCGCCAAGCCTTGCATCCTCTTCCATTGCCTGTATTGGTTTGGCAAGCGGCGCAGGCCAATCGAGCCGTTCGCCATAACGCAGTTGAAAACGCCGTGCGCATTCCACAAAATCGCTCAGGCTGCTTTGGCTGAATTGAAAATCTGGAGGTAGCTGTGTCATGGTGTCGGCGCTCCCTGTTGGCGTCTGAATTCGGCAAGTTGCACCAATGGGAGCGCTGGACGGTTGCTGGTCGCTTCTTTGCGTCCGAACCGTCCTGTATTCCAACTGAGCATCAGTTCACGACGTGCGCGTGTGATCGCCACATAGAGCAGGCGGAGACGTTCAGCGGCAAGGTCGGCTCTGGCTTGCAAGGTTGCTTTGCCTTCTTCATAACCATGTCGTTGCAGCAACGATTCGAGTTGTTCCGCGATTTCTGCCTTGAGGTTCAGCTTACCGCGTATGAAGTATTTCTCATCATAGTAGTAGGCTTCCTCGGATGATGGGAACACATAGTTGCTCACACCCGTCACGTAGACCCGATCCCATTCCAGCCCTTTGGCCTGGTGCATCGTGGAGACAGTCACCACGCCGGGTTTCGGTTCATAGCCGATTTCGCTTTGCTCGAAGCCGAGGAAGCGACCCCGTTCCGCGATTTGCTTCAACTCCGTGACAAATTCATTCAAGCGCCATGATGGATGTTGATACGCGGCTTGTCGCAAAGTAGAGGCAAATTTATAGCCAAGCGCGATGTCCTGTGGATCGCTGAACAAATCCTGATTGATCACCAGCGCGAGTTGATCGACAGGGAGTGTCAACGCACCAAGCCAGCGCCGCACCCGCCCGATAAATGCCTGCAAATCCTCCACCAGTTCAGGATCGTTTTCACGCCGTTCTTCAATCCATTCAATCGGCACGTCTGGTTGCTCAGGATAGAGCAACTCCTCCGGGCGTTCCAGATTGTTGAGGATCAAAATGATTTCGCCGGGCGCTTCTTCACGTTCTGCAATGCGTCCGAGGTGCAGAGGCCACCAGACTTTTTGATAGAGCATTCCGAGCATTACGGCTCTTTGTCGGCGCGTTATAACCGGATGTGCCAGATAGCCCAGCACCATCTGCATTTGTTCGGCGGCGGCGCGCGTGTTCGTTGTACTGCTCAACAACTCCTCGTAGGGGATGCCTACATCGCGGAGTTGCGTCACAAAATGGAATCCACGCTCGTTATCTGGTACGAGGATTGCTACGGTTGCCTTTGGATTATTCGTCAACCATTTTTGCAGTGAACCAATGATCTGCTTGATTTCGGCGTCGCTACTGGTGGATTTGCCCGGTTCATAGTCGATATAAATCTGCGCGACTTCCGGCGGTGGATTCGGCTTCGGGTCGGCGGGAGAAGTCGCACGAATAAAGACAGGCTCCAATGCTTCCCGCAATGGTTCGATAGGATGCTCATCGGCTGTCCAGCGCGCCAGTTCGTTCGCCAGCGTAAAAATTGGTTCGGCAGAGCGTCCGGCTTCGTCCAGCGTTGGTTGATGATCTTTCGTCTGGCGGACAAATTCGCGCAGATATTGCGGATTGGCGGTGGTGAAGGTCGTATTGATCGCCTGATTCGGATCGCCAACGCGCACCCAATTCTTGTTATCACTCAGCAAGCGCAGCATTTCTTCCTGCAATTTGCTGGAATCCTGCGCCTCATCTTCGAGGATATAAGGCCAACGTTTTTGCAGCCGGCGCAAGAATGTTTTATCCGCGCGGAGCGCCATCAATGCGCGGCGGGAAAGATCGGGGAAGTCCACACCACCACGCGATGCCAGCATATGCTGATAGGTTTCGTAAATCTCGATCCCGAACTGCGCCAGCGGCAATTCCAGCCCGGATTCCTGCAATGTTTCGCGCAGCATTTCCGGGGATTGTTCCCGGTCTTTGGCAAGGCCGATGAAGCGTTCAGCGGTTTGCAAGACGTAGAAGAACAGATCATCAGCGCTCTTTTCGTTGGCGCGGCGCATTTGCGGCTGATATTTATCCTGCACCCATGCAGTGATAAATCGCTCGCTGTTCTCCTTCCACCAGTTCGAGACTGCATCCCGACGTAACCGCGCGGCTTCCCGATCATCCACAATCTCGAAGGAATCGGTCAGACCAGCCAGCGCCGGACGTTCGCGCAGAATGTCGTTGGCAAGGCCGTGCAATGTACGCACACGGTAGCCATCATGCGGCAGCAGGATACGACGCTGTTGCAGGATTTCGGACAGACGTGCCTTGAAGTTGTTTACAGCAGCGTTTGTGAACGTCACAATCAGGACTTCGCTTTGTTCGGCGTCTTTGCGTTCCCCCAGACGTTGAATCAGTTTCGCGGCAAGGTGCGCCAACGTGAATGTTTTGCCTGCACCCGGCACGGCAATCACTCCGAGCAAACCGCCACGATAGCCGAGAATTTCATGTTGTGAAGGCCGGAATAGGGGTTCGATCATACCTGCTCCGTTTCATTATTTGCGCCTGAGCGTCGGATAATCTGATTGAAAGTGGATTGTAACAAGCCGCCTTGCTCAAAACCTTCTTCGCTCAGATCGGAGATGCCGAGGTAAATTCCACGCCGACACCGCCGCGCCAACCCTGCCGCCAGCATGTACAGGCGTTTATGGGTTTCTTCCAGTTCCAGATCATCGTTCCAGACAATGCCCTCAAATTCCCGGCGCAATAGATAAGGGTGTGTCAGTGGTTGGTCGATACGTTCCGACCACGACGCTGTTCCAATATCCAGCCAGAATTGATAATCGACAATCCGATTCTGCATCAGGAACGAATAGGCGGGCGAGATGTATACCGCGTCGGCATCTCGTATCGTATCCGGGGCATAGAATCCGGCGAGCAAGCCCTGCGCGACGAGATCGAAATATTCCTGTCGGAAGGCTTCCCAATTGATGGGCGCATCATCAGGACGTGCGGGATAGAGCGTCTCGCGGAAAACGCGCGCCGAACGGATCAATTGCCCGATCACGCGCCCGGATTCGACATCGCCAAAGAAGCGATAACCGGGATAACTGAGCAGATCGCCAAACAGTTGTTGCCAGAAATGATCCAGTGGCAAGGATGGATCGGCGTTCGATTCCAGCCACTTCCGCAATTGTTCATATTCCTCGCCTAGCCGATAGGTGATGCGTTCACGTGCTTCTGGCGTGAGAAAGTCGAAGGGCAACAGCTTTTGTGTTGGAGAATATGACACCTCGACCAGCAGCCGCGCCCGCAACGGATCAAGCCCATCGATCACGGTATGCAAAGCGTCGGCAACATCTTCATCCTGCGGCAGGTGTGCAGGCATCGGATAAGCCAGTTGCGCCAATGTCAACATCGCACGTGCGGCAATTTCCTCCCGTAATGCCCGCGACGGACGGTAGGATACGACAGGAATATTTTCCTGTTCCAGTCGATAGCGCAGTGTGAATCGTAGTGAATCGTTCAGGTATGGAGCAACCACTGCAATCTCTCGCGGATGCGTCCCGGTGCGCACCAGATCGATGATTTGTTGTGCTGTCCATTCGATCATCTGCGGATAGTAGGTACTCAGACCATACTTGAAACTCTGCAAGGCCGTTTCGCCAATCGTCGGTGTTTCCTGCGAATAATCGGGCATCAGCGTATTCTGGAGTGCAGTCACGAGTTCCAGCAATGGTTGGCTGGCGACATGCGAATAGCGCCGCGTCTCCTGAAATGCGCACAGCTTTTTCAGGTCATATGCGCCATCCGGTTCTGCGCCGAGGAACAGCCGATAGCCGCCATCGGTGTCGTAAATCAGCAACGCACCTTCCATCTTCGGCAATACCGAACGGATGAAATCGTGCGCAGCGGCGTTCATTTCCTCGATGTTATCTGCAATCAGATAACTGTAGCGCTCGAATAACCAGTCGCGGAATCCGCCATCGTTCATCAAATCACGACTGAACAATTCCACCACCAGCGAATAATCGATCAGGTTGTTGGCGAGGCAATATTTGCGGAATTCATCGGCAAGCTGACGACTGGCTTGTAATGCAGTTTTGCGCCCAAAGGCTGATTCTCCCGCACTCAGACGCTGGAAGGCTTCATCCAGCGTAATATCAATCATTGCCGAGCGGGTCATATTATCCAGCGTTTGCGAGAGGATGCGCTGCGGCGGGAGCGATACCGTACCTGTAAAGACGCCTGTCGCCATAATCGGATTTGCCAGACGTGCCAGATAATATTGCGTGGTTTCGATGTTCAGAAAGGTGGGTTCACTGGTGGGGTCAGCGAAGCCAGCACGTTCCGCCAGCAGAGGCCAAAAGGTACGCACCATCTGCGACGCAAATCCAATGAAAGTATACGCTTCGACTGTGCCGCCAACCGCCTCAACCTTGAACGCGGCTTCCCGAAATACGGTGGATTGTGTGGGTTGTGGCACAAGAACAAGCAATCGTTCCGGGGCGACACCCGACGAGATCAATTGCCCAACATATTGCGCTGCTTCGCTGGTTTTGCCTGTGCCGGGGATGCCTTCCAGAAAGGTCGAACCGTGTAGGGAAATCGGATTATTCATAACTGGAATTATACCACAAAAACCCGGATTTTATGCGGCAAACCCGGTAATTTTTAACTGTTTTTTAGAGTTGGATTTCCCAATTTCCAGCGCCCCAAAACGACCAGCTTATTCAACGAATTGAGGAATGGCGCGATGAGATGCAGCGCTGCTCAGGACGGCTCTGTATCTTTCGACGTTAAATGAGATTCCGGTGGCGTTTTGAATTGCATAGCGCGGCGCGCTTGTAGTTCGCGGGCGCGTTGGGCAGCGGCAAGACGTTCTTTAAAGTTTGGAGGCGGAACAGGCAGGGTTGATGTTTCGTCTTCCGGGCGTTCTCTATCCTGACCTGGATTTTCGTGGTTCTCTTCAGACATATTGCTACCTTTTTAACTTTATTCTATCTTAAAGAGGTAGCGAGATATGATTCCAAAAACATCTCAATTAGCGCTACCTCCAGCATCTCTTAAGTTGGGCTATTGACCTCATCAATCACTTTTTGTACAACGCCGCGCACATCATCGAGCGTAAAAGGTTTGATAAGGTAGCTATCGACCCCTTGTAATTTTCCCATCAGTCGGTTTGCCGGGTCGCCATAGGCGGTGATCACGCACACGATAGGACGCCGTGACAGGGTTTGTGTTTCCTTGATAGCGTCCAGTAGCTTCCAGCCACTCATATCTGGCAACCCAATATCAAGCAAAACCAGATCGGGACGCACCTCATGATAAGTCTTGAGGGCGCTTGTTCCACGCGCTTCGTGGAACACGATCACTTCCATATTTTTGATGGCGGCACGGATAATCTCCGCCAATTCGATTGTATCTTCTACGATTAGAACGCGCACCTGATGGCTGCGGGTTTCGTTGGCGTATTGTCCATCCATGGTGGCGAAGTCCTTCTATGTTTTTCCAGTGAACCGATAACCCACGCCGTATTCGTTCTGAATATAGGTTGGGGCGGCAGGATCAGGCTCAATTTTACGACGCAGGTGTGAAACGTAGATTCGCGGATAGTGATGTTCGGTCTGATACTCGAAGCCCCAGACCTGTTCCAATAGCTGCTGGAAGGTCAAGACTTGCCCACGATGGCGCACGAAAGTCGATAGCAGTTTGAATTCGGTAGGAGTCAGGCGGATTTCCTGTCCTGCCACCCATACCCGGCGGGCATCAATGTCAACCGTCAGATAGTCGTCGGCGTAAGTGATCGGCTGTTCGCCTTCAGAATCGGTGTTTTGAGCGCGTCGCAGAAGTGCCTTTACACGAGCATGGAACTCGATGTTACGGATCGGCTTGATCATATATTCGTCTGCGCCGAGATTGAGACCTTTGGCGATCTCTTCTTCGCTGACAGCGTGCGCGGTCATCATCAGGATCGGAACGTTGGATAGTTCACGAATGCGCTGACAGACCGTCAGGCCATCCATCATCGGCAGCGCCACATCCAGTACAACCAGATTGGGGCGGAGTTCGTGAAACATACGCAAGCCGTCCAGCCCGTTCGTGGCAATGGTGGCTTCGTAACCGTTGCGCTCCAAATCGAGTTGAAGCAAACGGTTCATTTCACGGTCATCTTCAATAATCAGGACTTTGACTCCCATATTTGGAAACCTACTCAATGAGCGCGGATTTAGCACCATTCTAACACAGGTCATCTTTCAGAGATATATTCGCAACGGTAATTTGAGATATTCGTAGAGGATAAATAGAGCAAGAGGAAATAAATCCCGACCACCGTCTCATTTCCGGGCGATGGTCGGGACATCTTAAATCAGGGTGTTGTACCCCAAACGAGCGTACTGCCGGTATAAGCGGGGATGCGTGTGGTGTCCGCGAATGCCGATGGCAACGCACCTACCGCATAACCCGTATGCCAGAAATCATTGCCAGCACTAAAGTTGCTGCTCCAATCGGAAAGATGCAGTGCGGCGTTATATTGCCACGAACCACCCGCCGCCAATGACGCTGTTCCAAAGCTGATCGTGTAGTAGTAAGTTGTTCCAGTCGCCAGTGTTGGACCAGAAACCGTCGCCACTCCCGATTGATCCCAATATTTTTCGATCACATATTTCGAGATCGGCTGAGTGCCGTCAAGCTGAATGTAGAAGCGCACGGAAATATTCGAGACAGCCGCAGAGCCAGTGTTGACGACCTTGAAATTGAATTGCGATTGCTGACTTCCATCCGTACCGCCGTTCTGAATTTGAACTTTCAACGCGCCGGGAGTACCTGTTGTCGGCGTAATTGTTGGTGTATGCGTTCTGGATGCGGTGACGATAGGCGTGTTGGTTGGGGTATTGGTGCGTGCCGGCGTACCCACTGGCGTGTTTGTACGGGTCGTAGTCCGGGTCGTAGTTGGCGTATTGGTGACAGGCTGGAAGGTTGGTGGCTGAGTATTTGTCGGTGTATTGGTTGCGGTGTTGCCGCCCGGACTACCAATGAACGGATATTGAATCTGGGCAAGGATGTTTTGCTTGGCTTGAACCACAGTTACCCAATCATATTCCAGAAGGCCGCCTGTATCGCCAGAGTTCGGATTCCAACTCCAGAATGTCCAGTTCAACGACTTCGACTTGATATAGCCATTTCCACCTGTACCGATAGTGAGCTTGTTGAACCACTGCTGATCCGAGGTGGTGGCAAGAAATGTTCCAAACTCGCCAACGAGTACCGGGGCGATGTTCTGGGTATCCAGATAGCCCCAGTGCGATTCCCAGATGGCAGGCATGTTGTTTGGATAGTTCGGATCGCTGAACCACGTTTGAGCGTATATGCTGGCAGGATATTCGTGGGGTGAATAAACCACGCGATTTGGAATATTCAGAACAACCGGATCATTGCCAGCGTTCGAGAGATCGCCACCCCACCATGTCGTTGCCCCATTGACAGGGTTCGTGTCTGTCCCCTCAACAATGATCAACCAATTAGGGTTCGCTGCCAGAATCGCATTACCTGCACGTTGTGCTGCCAGTTTCCAATCGCGGCCTGGATCGCCGCGACCCCAACAGGCCGAAATGCTCGGATTGCCCTGAATGCTGTGTGGTTCATTGTGCAGGTCACCACCGATCACCGTTGGATTGTTCAGATAGTGTGTCGCCAACCATTGCCAGTCGCTGATCCAGCGTGCCTCGGTGTGTTTCGAGCTACCCGGAATGTACCATAGTGCCGATTGCGTGCTGGCCTGCGCACGGTGACGATCCAGAAACACGCGCAAGCCAATCGAACCAGCGTAATTGATAATTTTATCAAGTAACGGCATTCCCTTCAGCGGCGTCTGCCCGGACGGATCAGCCGGGTCTGCCAGTTCCGGGTTCGCGTACAGGCTCAGATTTGGGACGTAACCTGTATTGGTATCCTTGAAATCCAGAAAATCGGTGCTGAACGGCAGGCGAATCGTGTTGTAACCAAGTGATTTGATCTGGTTCAACATCGTCTTGTAGTTGATGCTCCACAAACCGTCGGGCGCATAATCGGGCGTTTCGGCTCCAAACCAGTTCACACCGCTGATATGCACAACATTACCGCTCGCATCAACGATATTTCGTCCCGATGTGTGCAGATATGTCCACGTATTCGTAACCTGCGCCTGCGGATTGATTCCAACGAAGGCAGCGGAGAGGATAATCATCATGAAGACGACAATCAGGCGTCTCACTTGTCGAGTAAGCATTATTCAAAACTCCTGTTCAGGGCGTCGTACCCCAGACGCGCCAGGCATCCGCATAGATTGTATTCGCGCCATTTGTTTTGGCGGTTTGGGCAAACCAAACCTGACTATTGCCGCTACCGTTCCACGAATACACAGGCGTGCCATTTGGCCCACCACTCAGAGGGTTCGGCTCGAATGATGGAGCTATGCCAAGACGAACGATAGTCAGACCAGCACCAGTCGAAGTGCTGAATAGAGCATCCATCACTTGTGTAGCAGTGGACAGGTTGCGGATCAAAGATGCGATCCCAAAAGCGGACGATGCGCCAAACCCATCGATCACCTGAAACGTGGTGCTGCCATTCACGGTAATGCTGAATGCCGCCTGAACTCCCGATCCCCCGGAAAAAAGCGTGCTGAATAACAAGGAGCAGGATCAAAAAACGGTGGGCTAATCTTCGGATTGACATACTTAACTCCTGCGTATAATTTGCACCTCTCAAACCGCGCAAGATGAAGGCAAGTTCGATGATTTTTCAGGAGAAGATTCCTTGATGTGGCAGCGGTAGACCTGCTTCTCTCACGGCGAGAGCGCCCCCCAGACAAGGCCAATGTAGCACGCAGGCGTAACGGAATCTGTAACAGAATCCTGAAACGGGGAAATTAACCTGATAAACCGGAGGTGAGAACGATTCGCTATAGGTCTATCTGTTTTTCAGGAAGATGGTGGATGCCCCTCATCCACCACAAAATCATCCCAACCAGGATAACAGCCAAAACAATGAAAATAATCGCTTTCAGCAACAAACTGCTGATGGGTAGTGCGCGCAATATCAGCGAGTCGATATTGTGGGTAGTGTAGGCTTGCCAGAGGTTTGCCGGGATCGACGCCGCCAGATTCCAGTTCAAATCAGTCATGGTGTAGCGTTGCTTGTCGATCACCTCATTGAACACATCGTTCACATTCGCCAGGTTGCACAAAAGCTGGAATGTGAAACCGATCACGGATAAAACGATAAGCGGCAAGCGCCACGAACGTTTATCCAGGAGTGGCACAAGGAGCAGAATCGCCAGCGGGATCACAGGTACAAGAAAACGTGGCCCCAATGTCTGACCACCGTCCCATGCCCACCATGCGCTGTATACCCCAACCTGTACTACAATCAGTCCGAGGAGCAGCAACGCTTCATTACGCCAGCGCTTCAAAAAGAAGAACGTGCCGGGAATCGCCAGCAGGGTAACGGGATTGAACAGGAAGAAACTGCGGCTTGGCGAAATCAGGAAGCCAAGCAATGCTTCCCAGGGCGCACGCCCGAAACCGGGTTCGTAGCCACTAAAAAAGACGTTTCCATAACGTAGGTAGTTGTATCCCAGTGTAAGCGCTGCACCTATAGCAACACCCGGCATGAGGGCCAGCCAACCCCTCCAACATGGAAAAAAATAGAGGGCAACAATAGGAACAAAAATCACGCTCGTGGTACGCAACAAAATTGCCAGTCCCAAACATAATCCCGCGAGGATGCCATCGCGTATTATGGAGTGCTGACGAAACCGCACCGCAAAATAAACCATCCAGGCGAGAGCCATACTTGTTGCAGGCTCATTGTAAAACGTCTTGGCATACGACCATGCCATCGTTGTGACTGCAAACAATAGCGCCAGTATCGCGCTGGTGCGCCATGAACAGCCGAACAATCGTGCGGTCAGGATAATCGCTAGCGCGGTCAACAGCGTTGTGATGGTGTTCAGCAATAGCGCGGCAAAGAACGGGATCAGCGGCAGATAGGGCAGATCGTTCAATGTCTTTTCAGTACGGATGGGAATCAGCTTACCGACTCCGTACAGCGGTACAGCCAACACCGATAGCCCCGGCGCGTAATGTGAATAGATAGACTTATTGGGATCGGACTTCGGCGCGTCCCACAAAACGAGGGCAGGATATTGATCATTGATTGCGAAGGTTTGCTTGTCTACCAGATTCGCAGTGACGGCAAGCATATAGCCTTCGTCGATCACACCGATGTTGCCGCGCCACGTCAGGCCGTACAAGGCGGTGACTAACAGCAGAAAAATCAGAATGAAAGTTGTAGGACGTTTTGTGAACAAAGAAGTCAACCTATTGGATCGCATTCGATAGTTCTGCAAGTACCATTTCAGCCCCTTTTCCAGCCCATTTATCATCTGAGAGGGCCGCGAGAAAACTATGGACGCGCTTTAATTCAGACCATTGCTTTAGGTGATTTCTATGGAACAGGAAATAATTGAAAGGGAATATTGGGCTATCTGGCTCGGATGATAACAGCCCCAATGAGATGAAATCCTCTTCATAGTGCATCACATTTCCGCAGATGACGCATCGAAGCGGTTTTGTTCGTTCTGTTGCCTGGTCAAGTACCAGTTCCATTTTCCTGGAAAGAGGATGAGATTGGAAGCATTGCGAATGGAATGCCGCATCATGGAACATATATAAGGGGTCTTTGATATTGGAAATGATCGGCGGGAAGGCTGTAATATCCTGATTGGACTCAATGACCTTCCCACAAATACGGCATATTGATTTTCCACCCAAAACTATTGGCATGTTGGTTTAGCCTCAATATGCTGAAAAGAAAAATTTAGGCGATCACCAGCGAACCAGCGCGGGCAGCTTCCTTCAGAATCGGGACAACCCGATCCACCGTTTCCTGCAAGCCACCAGCTACCGTCGCGCCAGACGCCTGCACATGCCCGCCACCACCGAGATTGAATGCCAATTTGGAGACGTCATAGCCAGGTTGGGCGCGGAAGTGCATTTCTACGCGGTTATCGGGAAGTTCGACAAAGACGCCAACAATGAATGCTTCGTCTGCCTCTGCCAGAAGCGATGCAAGTCCACCTGCGCCGCCTACCTCGTCATAACGTGCGGCCTTCTTTGACGCTATATCGACCACCGCCCAGATCACACCATCTTCAATTTTGAGCGATGGCATCACCTTTGCCCACAGACGGAATGAAGCTGTTGAACGGCGATTAACCGTTTGTTGTGTAACGGCGGTCAACGACGCGCCGAGTGTCATCAAATATTGTGCCTTGCGAAGCGTCTCAGAAGTGGTCTGCGTAATGCGGAAACACTGTGTATCTGTGACAATTCCAGTCAGGAGCGAGAACGCCGCAGGTTGCGGAATCGTCCAGCCAACCGCCGTAAACCAGTCTACTAGGACTTCACAGGTCGCAGGCGTTACCCAGTTGACCAGATTAATCGCGCCAAAATTCGTATTGGTGGCGTGATGATCGATTACGATTACCGGAACGCCGAGGCTGAACGCATATGCGCCAACCAGACCGGGACGCCTGGCATCGCTGGCATCGAGTGAGAAAACCAGATCGGCGGTTTCGTTCGTGAGTTTCGGCAAAACGCCTTCCGATCCCGGAATAAAGGTCAAATGCTTCGGTACACCTTCGTCTACTGCCGGAATGACTTCCTTGCCGAGTGCGCGGAGAGTGTGTGTCAGTCCCATCAGCGAACCAATCGCATCGCCATCCGGGAACATATGGGTAACAATGATGATTCGCTTTGCGCTATCGACCAGCGCTTTTGCTTCATTCCACTGCATTTGTGTCGGCATCCTCTTCCGGTTTTACTTCGAGACTGGCGGCCTTCTCTTCGGCCTTCAGGTCATGCAACTTGCGTTCAATCTTTTCGACGTGTTCCAGCGAAACGTCCCAGTGAAAGTGTAACTGAGGAGTACGGCGAATCCGAATCCGCGCGCCCATTTCACGGCGCAGGAACCCGTTTGCGCGCTCCAGCCCTTTCATTACCGATTGCTGACGCGATTCATTACCAAGCGCATTTACATACACATCGGCATATTCAAGCTCCGCGTCCAGCTCGACCTGTGTTACGGTGATATTCCGTAACGCCGGGTCGGTGACATGGAACATGAGCAGTTCACTCAGAATTTCGCGCAGCTTGTCCGACATGCGCTCTTGTTTCAAAGACATTGTTCTTGCTTCTTACTTACTTTCATCTATGAGATTTATTCCCGGCATTGAAACCGGGAATAGTTTTGGCAAGAGAGAATTTATTTCCCTGCCAGTTGTTCCGCCTGTGCAACGAGTTTTTCAACTTCCGCCAGACCGAGTTTCCAGAAATTCGGATCGTTCAGGTCTACGCCGACCTTACTCAGAATGGCATGAGGCCAATCCGAGCCACCTGTGCGCAGAACATCCACATACTTCGGCGCGAAGGCTGGCCCTTCCTGCTTATATTTGGCATAGAGCGCCAGCACGAGCAGTTCCCCGAACGCATAGGCATATACATAACCCGGTGTATGCAGGAAGTGCGGAATGTATGACCACCAGATACTGTATTCATCGCGCAGGGTCACGCTCTTGCCGAACATTGCGCGTTGCGTATTCATCCACAGTTCGCTGAATCGCTCTGTCGTCAGTTCACCTTCGTCGCGGCGCGCGTTGTGCATCGCGTCCTCGAAACGGTTCATGCTGGTCTGGCGGAAGATCGTCGCAAACGAATCTTCAATTTTACCAGCAAGCATTGCCAATTTTGCCTTCGGGTCATCTTCGCGGGAGAGTAAATCGTTAAAGACCAGCATTTCACCAAAGGTAGAGGCCATTTCTGCGGTAGTCAGCGGCGTGTGCATCTGGAGCAAACCACGCTCACGGCTCATATATTGGTGAATGCCATGTCCGAGTTCATGCGCGAGTGTGGAGACATCGCGCGCTGTACCTGTATAGTTCATCAGAATATAAGGGTGTACGCCGGGGACTGTTCCCGCACTGAATGCACCGCCACGCTTGCCGGGACGAATTGGACCATCGATCCAGCTTTTGTCGAAGAACATTTCCGCGACTTCTGCCATCTCTTCATCGAACTGCCCATAGCCGCGCAGGACGATTTGTTTGGCTTCATTCCAGTTGTAATTCCGGGTTTCTGCTCTGGAAGGCAGAGGCGCGTAGCGGTCATATTCAAACAGTTCGTCAAGGCCGAGAAGTTCACGCTTGAGGTTATAGTAGCGCGCGACAACATCGTAACGGCTGGTGACGGCTTCAACCAGCGCGTTTACTGTTTCATCGCTGGCTTCGTTGGAAAGGTTGCGCGAGGATATCCAGCTTGCATAGTGGCGTAGTCCATCATCGCTGGCTTTATCTGCAAGGAGGGTATTGAAAATGAAGGTCAGCGGACGGGATAGTTCGCGCAATCCTGCTGTCAGGCTGTTGGCGGCATCAAGTCGCATCGTCCGATCCTGATCGTAAAGGTGTTTGAGGACGGCAGACTGGTTGAGTTCTTCGCCCCGGAACTGGAAGCGCGAAGCACCCATTGTTTCATCGAAGAAACGTGTCCATGCCGAATTGCCTGTCACGCCCTTTTCAGAGAGAATTTTCTCTTCCGGCTCGGTGAGCAGGTGCGGACGATAGCGACGCGCGGCTTCGAGATAGTGCTTATAGAAGGCCAACGACGGATCGGCAATCAGTTTTGCGGCCTGGGCATCCTCTACGGCGGCCCATTCAAGATTGAAGAAGACAATCTTCTGCTCGAATTTCGCGCCACGTTCCATAATTTTTTGCAGGAGCGCACCATTGGCGGGATCATTGGTGTTGGTTGTCCAGCGCAATTGGGCAAAACTTCCTACGCGCGCGATTGCTTCCTGAATGGATTCATAATCGCGGAGCGCTGCCAGCAAACCCGCTGCATCGAGGCTGGCGACTTTACCACGATATTGTTCCGCAAAGGCATCGGCACGCCCGTCTGCTGCGTCCAGTTCTTTAACAATTCCTGCATCATCGCCTGCGTAAAGATCGCTTAAATCCCACGCGACATCTTCCGCACCCGTTAACTGCTGTACCATATCCGCCATTGTTAAAACCTTTACTATAGAAATTTTGATTAGGTTGATCCTAAACTTATGTTGAATATCGCGCAAGGCTAAAAAATGTTCAACGGCATACCAAACCATATTCAAAGGAAAAAGCCGAACATAAAACAATTTTTTTTGTTATAAATAAATGGTTGTGCGAATTCAACCGAGGGGGCAACCATGACCGATTCCAGCAACGCCAGCTTTGAATTTTTTTACCCTAATAAAATGGGACGTGTAATCCTGATTGCAATGCAGGAACTGGCAGAAAAAAGTGATTATGTCGCCATTCTCGAAAAAGCAGGATTGTCACGCTTTTTGGGAGTGGACAACCTGCCACCGGGCGATCTGGAGCGCCAATTCCCTTTTGAATGGGTAAGCAGTCTTCAGGCTGCGGCAGAAGCCCAGTACGGAATTGTCGAAGGGCGGGAATTTAATCGGCGCGTAGGGCGACAGTGTTTACATAACGGCCTGCGGGAGTTCAACCCGCTGGTCGGTATTGCCGATTTGCCCGTGCGAATGCTCCCATTAGGGATGAAATTGCACGTCGGTTTCGATATGTTTGCGATGGTCTTCAACCGCTTCACTGATCAGGTGGTGTCGCTTGGCGAAGACGACAAGGTATATAAGTGGGTGATTGAGCGCTGCCCGGTGTGTTGGGGGCGTAAAACCGACACGCCCTGCTGTGATCTGGCGATAGGTATCCTTCAGGAAGGGTTATCGTGGACAGCAGGCGGCAAGGAATTCAGTGTCACCCAGACAGCCTGTATCGCCTGTGGAGATGAAGCCTGCGTGATTGAGATCGGAAAGCGCCCTTTGAAATGAGACCCTGATCACGGTTCGCTGAATATGATAGGATAGGGCGAGTTCAAACAGAGCAGAAATTATGTCGGATATTAAAATTCGCCTGTTGTCTACCATTTCAGAAATCGATCAGGTGGTAGCGCTCCAACGTCAGGAATGGGATGATCCCGCTACTGTTATCTATTCTCATATGCTGCTGTCACTGGTGCGAAATGGCAGTCCGCTCATCGGGGCATTGGATGGGGATCGTGTGGTTGGTTTCGTCCTCGGCTATCTTGGGATCGATGCCCTGGATACAGATCGCCCCGCAATGGCAAACCTGAAATTGTGCAGCCAGCGTATGACAGTCTTGCCCGAATATCGCAATGAGGGACTGGGCTATAAACTCAAGCTGGCGCAGCGTGATTTCGCCATCAGGCAAGGTGTGCGCCTGATTACATGGACATTCGATCCGATGAACAGCCGCAACGCCCACCTGAATATCCGCAAATTGGGCTGTGTGATTCAGGACTATGAAATCAATTTCTATGGGACACAACCATCCCCGCTGGTCAGAAATGGACAATCGGATCGGCTGGTTGCCGATTGGCGCATCAGCCAGCAGCGGGTAGAACAGCGCCTGACCGGGAATCGTCCGCCCTTGACATTCGATCAATATATGGACGGCAATTCAACAATCATCAATCCGGCAGAAGTCCGCGCCGATGGATTACCCGTCCCTGGGGATTTATATCCTGTCAAAGGGATGATCGGTCTGCTTGAAATTCCTTCTGCATTCAATCAGATCGCGGCGCAGGATGAGACGCTGGCGCGGGCATGGCGCGCGCACGGGCGCGAGGTATTCACGGAAGCGTTCAAGGCGGGCTATTTTGTGACCGATTTTGTACACACCACACAGGATGAGCGCGAACGGAGTTTCTATGTACTCAGTGCAGTCTCTGCCAATGGGAACGCTTTCAGCACCAATTGACAGGAACGCGAGATGTGAGATAGATTAGGCTATTGTGTCGGTGTTATGTTTCTCCGATCCTGTGAGCGTACTAACAATTGATCGGGAAATTCAAGGTAAATTTGTACTATTCCGATGATTATGCAGGAATCTTTACAAATCCCTACTGAATGCCTCTCAATTCCTGACAATTTTCCCACAACTTTATGTGGCAAGGCGTGATAATATGTATGCAGCGCGTACCGGACGCGCTGTTTTTTGCTTGCAAGCGCACGTTGACTGTACAGTAAAAGAGGATTGCAGAGTATGAGACAATTCGCGCGAAGATTTATAGAGGTCCTGGATAGTAAACCCCCACGCGGCGCACGCGGGCAGAGCCTTCTCGAACTTGCCTTGACCGCCCCTATTCTTTTCCTGATGGTGATCGGGATCGTTGAAGTTGGCTTTCTGGCAAACAACTACATGATCTCGCTGGATGCCCTGCGCGAAGGTGGACGTTTTGGCGTTCTGCTTAACCCGATGAACTGGCACACCAGCTATACCGACCCCGCTGGCGACGAGCAGACGCGCAACCAGCAGCGCGCAGACTGCGAAACCAAAACTTCCGGTTTTGTAAATGGTGCAAACTACCACGTCAACAAATATGACCGGGACGTGCAACTCGGCTATACCGGTGGCGATGTTCCTCATCCTAGTATTGGTGGATATGTTTCCCTCAGTGAAACGGATACCCTCGGCTTTTATGATGCTGTGATGTGCCAGGTTGTAGCGGCGCTTGACCCCTTGCCTTTCAATTATGATTATGATGATATTGCTATTTCGGTCATTGCCTTTGCCAATCGCTGCAACGAATGGGCTGTTAGCGGGCCAGCGGGTTGTTATGAAGACCCATTGAATTTCCGCCGTCCGATTGGGACGCGCCATGTTACGGTTACGGGGCGCTTCCCGCTTTCCAACCGTAAATGCACGGATGATACCCGCGATCCATTTGCCGTTCCCGGTATGGCATCCAACCCGATTCCTGTTCCCGGTGCAGGCAATAACGACGTTCGTGGATACATTGTCACGGGCAAGATGGTCAACAGTGCGGGCTGTATCGGCTCGTGGTTCTATCTGGATGACAGCAAGACAACCTATAGCACCCCGGAGCCTTACAACATTGACTATATTTTGAATTCGTTGCCCGATACACTGCTACAGGCGAATGCCCCCGGCGGTGCGCTGGTTCTGGTGGAACTCTACTGGCGTCATACCCAGCTATTCAACTTCCCGCCATTCAATTTGTTTAATGATGCGTCCGGCGGTATCCGCCTGCACATATGGCAAGCCTTCCCGATGGTTGCCGCTGAACCCACCCCAACGGATTAGGTCGGGAGTATAAAATTATGTCGAGAATGGGAGCAACTACCCCTATGCAAAAGACGATTCAGGATACGATGCGCCTGATGACGCGACGTACACGGAGTGGACAGTCGATAATCATTATCGCACTGGGCTTCATCGTGTTAATCGCGTTTGTCGGGATCGCAACCGATGCGGCGTTGCTGTTTGTGCGGTTCAGCACACTCCGACGCGCTGTAGACGCTGCTGCGGTAGCAGCCGCTGGGCAAATTCGTGAAAACACGTCCTATGCTCAGGTTGCCGCTGCTGCGGAGCAATATATCAAGCTGCACGGCTTGAACCCCGGTCAGGTGTTGGTCGAAACGTGTGAAACGGATATTGACAACCTGAAAAAGCAATATCCCGGCACTTATGACAGCGGGACACAGGCAATAGACTATCTGGTGGCGCTGCAAAACGGCGTACCGCGTAGCGAACTATGCCGCAAAGACCCCGCCAAACTGGTGCGCGTCACGGCATTGATCGAATCGCCAACGACCTTCCTCAGCGTCATTGGCTATCAGCGTATCACCCTTGCCGCAAGCTCGATTTCCCAGACAGCGGTCATGGACGTGGTGCTGATGCTCGATAGTTCGCTTTCGATGAGCTATGACACCGGGCAATTGGTAGTCGCCAAAGGTTCCAAGTTTGGGGACAAGACCACCATTGATACTTATCTGAATAGTGCAGTCCCCGGCTTCCACACAGGCGCACTGGACCCAACCATTGCAAGTGAAACTCCGGGGGGGTTCACATTGGGGTTGAGTCCTTACAATGCAACTGGCGATGTACTCATCCGTGATGGTACAAACGATGTTGTCCGGCGCTATTACCAGCGCAAGAATACCGGTGCAGATGGCTCGGTACGTGGCGAGTGCCGCCAGGGTGACCCCGGAACCAACGCAACGGCAGGCGCAGACTTTGATGCAAATAACGAATACGACGAAGACAAGGGTGAATTCCTGGTTTTGGCAAATTATGGCTGGGCTGGTTGCTGTAACGACCCCACCAGGCAGATACGCCCGGAAGAAAAAGGACCGTCAGTAGAGGCCGTATATGGACGCGCCGGACTTGATGGCGACCCGGTTGTCAACAAGAACGACATCAACTGGTTCATCGATGCGCGTACAGGCGTTATCCATGTGGATAAAAGCCCCGTGCTGGATGCCAATGGTATTGTGTCTCGCGCCGAGTTTGGAGACGGTACAGCGGACAAGAACTTCTCCGATCTGATCTGCCGTCCGTTCAAGGATGTGCGCGATGCAACCCGTCGTTTCCTCCTGAAGGTGGACTTCACACGCGGAGACCGCGTGATTATGATCCAGTTCGACGCTGCGGCGCGCGCGATGACACGTAACGGCGTGTATCAGGAAACCGGGACAACCGCCCCGATTTTCACGACCAAGAGCGATGCAATCAACGCGCTCAATCGTTACGTTGGTGTAGAAGTCAACCCCAGCGGTCTGGGTACGACTTGTGCTACCCTTTACAACTCGGCGCACAGTTGGAACAATATCACCGCTCCACACCCGATAGATACGAAATATCAGGTCAGCATCGAACCCTATCACCGCTCTGAATATTTCTACGAGACGATTGCCTCCTGCCCGGACACGAACACGGGTGCGGCAATTCAATCGGCGGCCAGCCTGTTGGCCGACCCACGCTGGATTCGGCGCGATTCGGTCTGGATTGCAGTTTTGCTCTCCGACGGATACCCCAACCGTACCCCCGGTGTCGGCGTTCCAAACGTATATAATGGTTTGGGTGGCAAGGCCTATGCAGATGGTTCAGGTACAGAAACATGGAACCCGAACATCCATATTATCCCAACCTCTAGCACGGTTCCCTATGGTGGTCCGACAAACCTCAGCACGGGTTCCTTCTTCGATCCCGGTGGTATCGCCCTGCCAGCCACGATTACCGATCCTGGTTTCTGCCCCTGGCGGACGATATGCGACTCCACCGAAGGTAGTGCTTCCAGCCTATCCTATCTGGCGTCGAATATTGCGGGTAATGGACCCGGCACGTTCAAGACTTATGAGAGTATTACCGGCACGGTCACCAGAGAAGGCCAAAACCAGTTTGACAATCTCCCCGGCCCGGATGGATATAACTACTTTAGTTCCAACGAATGGTGGAGCAAATATTGCACGGCCAGTGACCGTGAACCGATCTGGTGGGATTTCTATAAATACGCCATCACCAACGGCGACACCAACTGGCACGAAGGCGGAAACAACCTCTCTGCCCGTCGTCCGTTGTGTGCCGACAACAACCCGGATACGCGCCACTTCTGCGTTGATCCCACCAGTGGCAGCATCGTACCCGGAAGCTACGGGAATCTGTGCAGCGATTCCTATGATGCGGACGACTTCGCCCGTGACCGTGTAGACTTTGCCGCACTGATCGATTACACGCCGAAGCTGAAGGGTAACTTCATCGCTATGTTCTCGATTTTCTTCCCGCACACGACACTGGATATCAACAATAGCGTCGCGGAATCATCCTACCTGCGCGAAAACATCCTCGGCGTGAAGTTCATGCGCTATGTTGCCGACGCGGGCGATAACGGGATCATCGACAACCCATTGCAGTCATGGTATCGTGACCAGGCCTACAAGGGAACCTATAACAAAGACCCGCTTCCGCCAAGCGGTAGTCTCGTCAGCGACACTGCGGCATGGAACAGCACCGGCTTGCCATCGCAGTACCTGAAGACCAAAGACCCCTGCTTCGACTATGACTTCCGTGAACGTGGCTTGTTGCCCAAATGGGACTCCGCGCTCAAGGGCGAAAACCCGGATAACCTTGCCTATGAAGCTCTGGCGAAGCAAACCTGTGGCAACTACTACTATGCGGGCAACGCAACTGCGGTAGACCGCGCCTTCACCGATATTGCCAGCCGCTTGTTTACGCGACTGTCACGCTAACCATTTATGATGGGGGAGACGATGCACAATACCAACTATTCGCCGCCGTCACCCCCGCGACCCAAAAAGTCGCGGCGCGGTCAGACGATAGCGGAATTTGCGCTCACTCTCCCGATCCTGCTACTGCTTATGTTCGGGATCGTGGAGTTCGGGCGTATCTTCCAATCGTGGGTAACAATTCAGAATGCGGCACGTAGCGCCGCGCGTTTTGCCGTCACCGGGCAGTATGATCCCAAGATGTTCCCCGATGGCGCAATGTCAGACAATAGTGTTCAGAAATCCTGGAATAATAACGGAACCAATTCCCCCAGCAACGTTTTCGATGAATCGAATTACGGTGGGGTGGCTAACGTTTTCGGCGCGAACAACACGAACCTGCAACATGGTGTGCCATGCCCGCCAAACTCCGGGCTGGGTGGATATGACGCCAGCCCAGCGCGTGATGACCTGTACTTCGGCCCGGACGCGCCCGGCAATTCCAACTTTTTTGCCTCGCACTGGAACGGTCTGGTCTGCGATCTCAGCAATGACGATCACCAGTTCCTCCGCCGCGATATTATGCGCCTCGTCTCGATGACGCGCGTAGCGATCAAGGGTTTGGCTGGTTTGCAGATTGGGACGCGCGATGCTGCCGGAAACACCCGTACCATGCCGGACGTTATCGAAATACCCGGAACTGGTGTCCGCCCACCTTTGGGCGCTCCCTGGTATCGCCCTGTCACAGATAATGTGAATGATCAGGGCGCGGGCTGGCTGAACGTTTTCGTCTGTTCCAGCCGCCCCTGGATTAACAAGGATAGTCCCAACGCCAAAGAGACCGATGGTACTCTCAAGTCGCGTTATACCCAGGATAAAGTCGGCGACTGGCAAAACCGTCGCTGCACGATTACCGAAGAATCGGCGACCAACCATCCGGCCATGAATGGCACAAACCAGTATGATGCTGGTGGGCCGGGCGACTTCGTAACGGTTATTGTCTTCTATAACCACCCACTGCTTACCCCGCTCTCTGCGGGAGGGACAGCGGGTGCGAATACTGGCACAATCTTCCCACAGGCATTTATTCCGTTGCAGGCGAGCCGCACAATGGTCAACGAAGCCTTCCGTGCGACCCGTCCGATCAACCTGAGCAGCCCACCTGGTGGTGGTAGCGGCGGAACCGGCCCAACAGCGACGCCAAGTAATACCGCGTTGCCGCCAACGGCTACGGATACGGCTACGGTGACGAATACCCCAACGCCGCCAACACCGACGGCGACATTTACGGCGACACCGCCACCCGACTGCGCGAAGGTTTCGATCCAGTCGGTGACGCCAGGCGCTAACAGCAACGTACAGCTTACCGTTGTCAACCTGAACACTACCAATATTTTCCTGTCCGGGGCAAAGATTCAGTGGGTTGTCCCAGCCGCGCCTAACAGTGGTCTATTGCTCAATCAGGGGCAGATCAACAGCCTGGCTTGGTACGTCAACCAGCAGCTTGGCAACGTGAATGGTATTAGCCTGAGTTCTGCGTCGGTTGGATGGCAGAATGGTAACCCACCAGGCTATCCAAATCGCAGAGTTCCCGGTGGTGGTACACCCGTTCCTATTGATGTCTTCTTCCTGAACGCGGTGACCAGCAACCTTGCTTCGTTCATGTCGCCCTCGGACTTCTCCGGGACTCAACTAACGTTTGATCTGGGAAGCGGCCCGCCCTGCGTGCTGACGTTCAACGTACCAACATCGACGCCGCGACCATCGGCTAGTGCGACGAATACCGGAACGCCGCCTGCGTGTCCCGATTCAAGCAAGTACAGCTATGAATTCGTAACCTTCCAGACGCTGGGTCTGGTGAAGTTCTCCTTCACCAACAACGACACCAACGCCGTTCAGGTCATCGGATTCACCCTGAACTGGCGATCCGCGTTCACGGATATGACGCTGGCAAGGGCTTACATGAAAGGCTCGTCTCCGTATATGTCTCCGGCGCTCCCGATGTGGCAGGGCAATGATGATACGCCACCAAGCAGCGGAGATACGGGGCAATCGGGCTGGATGAATGATATTGCGATTCCTGCCAACACGGTGGGCGAATCGGTCTGGTTCGACTTTGAAGGCACGTTTGGCGACCTGAGTACGCTCGGTGTAGGCCCCGGTGACTTCAACGGTTCGACGCTGAAACTCTCTAACAACTGCGTTGTCACGGTTCAGGCAAACGCGACGGTTCTCCCGACTGTCACGCGCACACCAACGCCAACCACTTCGGTTACAGCGTCATACACGAATACGCCGACGATCACACCGACGTTTACAGCGTCGAATACAGCAACGCGCACGCTTACGCCAACCGCAACGTTTACGCGCACTGCAACCAATACCGCAACAGCGACGTTTACACGCACCGCAACCAGCACGCGCACCAATACCGCAACGTCAACAGCGACCAGGACACCGACGTTAACACGTACCGCGACAGCAACGTTTACGGCGTCGAATACGGCAACTGCATCGTTTACGCCATCGCGCACCAATACACCAACCAACACGCCAACGCGCACCAACACGCCAACGCCGACGATCACGTTGACGCCATCGCAGACGTTCACGCCGTCCAACACGCCAACACGTACCAATACGTTTACGCCGACGTACACACGCACGGCAACCAACACACCGACGAAGACGTTGACGCCGACGATTACATATACACCATCGCGCACGTTCACGCCGTCCAACACGCCAACACGCACGAATACGCCGACGTTTACAGCAACGTATACGCCGTCCAACACGCGCACGGCAACGAACACGCCGACGAAGACGTTCACGCCGACGAACACGATGACGCGGACAAATACGCCAACGTTTACGGCAACGTATACGCCGTCCAACACGCGCACGTTCACACCGACCTATACACCGTCGTTCACGGCAACGTTCACGCCGACGTTTACACGCACGTTTACACCGACGAATACCCTGACGCCGACGTTTACGCGCACGTTCACACCGACGTTTACGCCATCGTTTACGTTCACGCCGAGCAAGACGCCAACGTTCACACCAACGCTGACACGTACACCGACGGTTAACATACCGACCAATACACGTACCCCAACCCGTACCAATACGCCGATCCCGACGATTGATACTGGTGGTGGTGACTAACTAAACACACTTCCGGGAAATCTTCGGGACGCGGGAAACCTCGTTCCGGGGATTCACAGGATCAAAAAAGCAGGGTAGAAACTCTATCCTGCTTTTTGTTTACCATATGGAGTATCAGCGGCTAATCTGCGATTTCTGTGAGTTCTTCTTTACCGTGTTTGCGATCATACAAACGGCGATAGGTTGCCTGCATGGTGAGCGCGTCTGCGACATGGAACGGTAGAGGTGCTTCGGCGGCAACACTCCCTTTCACCCCAAAATCGACCATTGCCTGAATCAATTCGATGTAGCGCATGTCGGCTTCGTTCAGCGGGATGTGATAACGCTCGCCTTTTTCGTTATATTCGATCCCGGAAAGGTGACAGTGCATATTTTCCAGGCCGAAACGTCCCAGATTATTTTCGACAGTTTTCAGGATGCCACAAAATTCATCATAGCTGTTGAGCTTGCTGGTGCGGGCGTGCAGGTGCGCAAAATCAATGGCTGGCAAAATACCGGGGATTTCCTTTGCCAGTTGCACCGTCTCTTCGAGCGAACCAAACATCGCCGATTTACCCATCGTTTCCGGGCGCAGGACGACATCGACCTTTTCCTCACGCAGGATTCCGGTGAGTTCCAGCAACTTTTGTTTGGCGCGTTCGTAAACTTGTTCAGGTGGTTGACTATGATATGAGCCGGGATGGAATACAATATCGCGTGCGCCTGCCAGAAAACCCTTGCGCGCAGCGGCGAGAAGCCGTTCGTCACTCTTTTCCATGAGTTCGGCAGTCTGGCTGTTGAGGTTGATGTAATAGGGTGCGTGAATGCTCAGGCTAATCCTGTGTTTTTGTGCAGTTGCCTTGATTTCGGCACACGATTCATCGCTGACACGGACACTTTGCACCCACGCGATTTCGAGATGATCCATGCCGAGCAAACGTGTATATTCAATCGCAGAGGGTGTGCCGGATTTGGGTGTACCCTGCGGTGCGCCGACTGTCCCAAAGCGGATCAAATCGGGTTCGGATTGTGCTTTCGCCATGATTATCCTTTCCTGCCGGAGATTGTAACACGGAGCGTACTAGAATGAACATTCTATCTGGAAATGAACGACGCAATACAACGCTGCTTGCCATCGCTGCGTTTGTGCTGGTTTTGGTCGCGTGGCAGACTGTCGGCATGAGCGGAGTTCTCTACCCGATTCGGCTGTTTGTTTCGCTGGTACACGAACTGGGGCATGGACTGGCGGCAATCATCACAGGCGGTTCATTTGTGCGGTTCGAGGTGTTTCCGAATGGCGCTGGCGTGGCCTATACCGCTGGTGGCAATCGGCTATTGATCCTTCCGGCGGGTTATCTCGGTGCGGCTTTCTTCGGCGCGACCTTGCTGGTCTTGACCAATCGGACGCGGCGCGTGCGCGAAGTAGGAGTTGGGGTTGCGGTATTCGTTGCGGCGGGCGTAATCCTCTTTTCGACGACCAACCGTTTCATGCTGATTGGGTTGCTGGCAGGCGCGTTTGCGGCATTTTTGCTTGGCGATCATATCTTGCGCTTTCGTACCGTGCTGTGGATTCTGGCGGGCGTGATGGGGCTGGTTCTGCTGGTAACGGTGCTTGGTGTAACAGCGCTTGGTGTTGGGCTTGGGATCGCTGCTGTTCTTGCTGTGTTGAGCCTGGTGTTGCCGCGCTCGGCAGTGATCTTCGTGCTGAACTTTCTCGCGCTGATCGTCGGGATGAATGCTATTATGGACATCTGGTTCTTGCTGGATAATATGAGCGCGTCCATCGGCTCAGTCCAGAATGATGCTGCCGCAATGGGGCGTTTGACAAACATTTCCGGGCAAATCTGGGCGATTCTATGGGTATTCCTCGCCGCTGCGATGATGCTCACAGCAGCATATATGGCCTTTATCCAACCCTTGCGCGGAAAGCGCAAACGGGATTTGCAGGCGGGTTCGTTTTAAGGCGTCTTGTAGATTTTCTCAAGGAAGCTGAGATTGCAGGCTGCTTTCACGTCCATCGGCGCGGTGAGCAGTTTCATATTCTGGAGCGTCTGATAGATGAACTCCCAGTCTTCGGGTTTCATCATTCCGATTTGCCTGCCGGGGACGCTCAGGAGCGGGACAGACGCCTGCGTACTAACCGTTTCATTTTTGAGTTTCAGGTTGCTATCGCGCGCTACGGATAGGCTTGCGGCGTGTTCCGGCTTGTCGATAGCATCCTTCCAGCCCTTCATCGTCGCGCTCAGGAAGGCCTCGACAACCTGCGGTTTATTCTTGATCATATCTTCGGTGGTGAAGATGATATTGCTGTAAACGTCGATTCCGTAATCGCTTGGCAGAATCAGATTGAAGGCAATACCGCGCGATTTCATATCAATCGGTTCGTTCGTGATGAACACCGGGATCACGTCAACTTCGCCCCTGATCAGCGGTTTGACGGTAGGATCAGTCAGAAATGTTTCCTTGATCTGGCTACGCTCAATTTTTTGTGTTTTGAGCAATGCGGTCAGATTGATGTCTGTGCCAGTCCCCGGTTCCGTGCGAATGCGTTTGCCAACAAGATCAGCGGTCTTTCGGCCCGACATCTAACCATCTGGCTAGCCATGCTCCCGCTGTAAACCCTGCAAAAACAAATACACTCCAATACATATTGGAGAACCTTATGGCTGATCTGCAAACACTCCTGACGGAATCGGCTGCGCTGCACAACCATCTGTGTCCGCGACAGGTGCTTGGCGTGCGCATGGGGATGTATGCCGCGCGGTTGCTGGAACTGGATTTGCCACAACATGATAAGCGTCTATATACCTTCATCGAAACCGATGGCTGTTTTGCCGATGGAATCGCAGTAGCGACGGGTTGCTGGCTGGGACATCGTACCATGCGTCTGATAGATTTCGGTAAGGCAGCAGCCACATTCTACGATTCAAAAACCGGGCAAGCGATACGCATCCATCCTCATCCCGAATCGCGCATACGAGCGGCTGCGCTCCGACCAGATGCGCGCAGTCGTTGGCATGGTCAATTGGAAGCCTATCAGTTTCTCGCATTTGATGAATTGTTTTGTGTTCGTAGTGTGATGCTCACCCTCTCGATGCAGGCACTCATCAGCAAACCTGGCGTGCGTACCATGTGCAGCGAATGCCGCGAAGAAATCATGAACGAGCGCGAAGTACAGGTGGATGGCAGGA
Organism: uncultured Anaerolineaceae bacterium; assembly: GCA_964432445.1. Classification (GTDB taxonomy): domain Bacteria; phylum Chloroflexota; class Anaerolineae; order Aggregatilineales; family UBA2796; genus JBBRMW01. The sequence goes on along the minus strand of CAYSOC010000016.1, from coordinate 49 downwards.
TTTTGTGTCGCGGGTGCGCGGGCGAAAGTTACTACCGTGTTAGCGTGGA
>CAYSOC010000015.1:0-64993 GCA_964432445.1 uncultured Anaerolineaceae bacterium | reverse complement strand
CGAAACACAGGTTTCTCATTATCCGAGGGTTTACGGACGCTCACAGTTTTTCCGACTGATGCCCATCTTGCGAACATTCAAGGAGTTATTTGAACTCTGGGAAGAACTGGTACTCCGTCGTGGTCATCCGAGGCTGATGAATGAGGATGTTGATCCCCGCAATGCCTGAGATGTCGCAATATTTTGCGGGCGCGCGAGTGCTGATCACCGGTGGCGCGGGCTTCATCGGCTCGACACTGGCGATCCGGCTCTGCAAACTTGGTGCAAAGGTGGTTGTCCTCGATAGCCTGATTCCAGACTATGGCGGCAACCTCTTCAACCTGCATGGTTACGAGGAACAGATCACGCTCAATATTTCCGATGTGCGGGATCAGCACGGCTTGAGCCACCTGATTCAGGGCAAGGATTACCTGTTCAATCTTGCCGGACAGACAAGCCATCTGGATTCGATGATCGATCCATTTGCCGATCTGGAGATCAACTGTCAGAGCCAGCTATCTATTCTGGAAACATGCCGGAAACGCAACCCACATCTGCGGATTGTTTTCGCCAGTACCCGACAAATGTATGGCAGGCCGCAATATCTCCCCGTCGATGAACATCATCCGCTACAACCTGTCGACATCAACGGGATCAACAAACTCGCAGGCGAAATGTATCATACGCTGTTCAGTCAGGTCTATCAGATGCACATCTGCTCTCTGCGCCTGACAAATACCTATGGCCCGCGAATGCGTATCAAGGACGCGCGACAGACCTTTCTTGGTGTCTGGATACGCCAACTCCTCGCGGGTCAGCCGTTGCAGGTATTTGGAGATGGTTCGCAACTGCGCGATTTCAACTATGTTGATGATGTCGTGGATGCGCTGATGCTGGCGGCGATTTGCGATGGCGCAAAGGGGAAGGTGTTCAATCTCGGCAGCGCCGAAGTTGTCAACCTGAATCACCTTGCCCAATTGCTGATCAATGCCAATGGCAGAGGAACATATGAAACGATCCCGTTCCCACCGGAACGTAGAGCCATTGACATCGGCGACTACTACGCAAATTTTGATGCCTTCCACGAAATGACAGGATGGACGCCGCAGACCAGTTTACAACAAGGCCTGCGGCGCACGCTGGACTACTACAAGCAGTATAAACAACATTACTGGTGAGAGCTATGATTCCTCACACGATCATGCAGACCAATCCGCAAGCCAGTTATCAAGCCCACAAAGAAGAAATTGATGCCGCTATTGCCCACGTGCTTGAACACGGGCATTACATTCTTGGCGAAGAAACTGCCGCTTTCGAGGAAAGTTTTGCGCACTATATCGGGGTGGAACACGGGATCGGAGTGGGTAACGGCACGGATGCACTCACGATTGCCTTGCGTGCCTGTGGTATCGGTGCAGGAATGGAAGTAATCACTGTTTCACATACCGCCGTAGCAACAGTAGCCGCTATCGAATTGACAGGCGCAACTCCGGTGCTGGTCGATATTGATTTAGATACCTATACAATAAACCCGGATCAGATCGAATCGGCGCTGACACCGCGCACCGGGGCGATTGTTCCAGTACATCTTTATGGGCATCCGGCAGATATGACGCCCATTCTGGAGATCGCCAAACGGTACGGTTTGTATGTTATCGAGGATTGCGCACAGGCTCACGGGGCGGAATATAAAGGGAAAAAGGTTGGCAGTTTTGGCAACATGGCGGCATTCAGCTTTTATCCGACAAAAAATCTGGGTGCATTTGGAGATGCCGGGATGATCATCTGCAATGATCTTACACTTGCCGATACCGCGCGGGCGTTGCGCCAATATGGGTGGAAGCACTCCCGTTTCAGCAAGATAGCAGGGCTGAACTCTCGTCTGGATGAATTGCAGGCCGCAATATTACGGGTCAAACTCCGCTATCTGGATGAAAATAATAACAAACGACGCAGGCTTGCAGAGATATATAACAAGATATTGGGAAAAAGTTGCCTGATGCCCCCTGCCGAAATGAATTGGGCAAAGCATTGTTATCATCAATATGTGATCCGACACCCTGAACGCACAAAAATACAGGCATGGTTGATGGATCAATCTATATCCACGCTTGTGCATTATCCAATGCCGGTACATCTTCAGCCTGCCTATCAGGGGCGAACACCTACCCTTGCTTCGATGAAATATACAGAGCAGGCCGCAAGCACGGTTCTGAGTTTGCCTATGTACCCGGAACTGGCCGAAGCCGATATTGAAGTTGTCGCCTATCAACTGTTGAAATATTTTACGTTGGCTGAAAACCCTGTCCATCAGTAATAAGAGCAGGGAGTTTCAGCAATTTAGATACTGGCTTGCGCTCCCAACCAATTGGGTTATCCCCCGTCTTCTGTTAAACTTGCAGTTGCGTTTTTCCTGAAAAATTCTTTTGATGAACTTCTTTTTCAAACAAACAGGCTGAATATGGAGCGGATTCAAGTCATTGATTCTCACACTGCGGGCGAACCAACGCGCGTTGTGATTGCAGGTGGGCCAAATCTTGGCAATGGTACGATGGCCGAACGGCGCGAAGTTTTTCGCGTGGAATTTGATACTTTCCGTTCGGCAGTAGTGAATGAGCCACGCGGAAATGATGCGATGGTCGGTGCGTTGTTATGCCCGCCAGTAGAACGTTCCAGCACCACCGGGGTGATTTTCTTCAATAATGTGGGTTATCTCGGCATGTGCGGACACGGCACAATAGGCTTGATAGCAACGTTGGCCTATATGGAAAAAATCCAGCCCGGCGAACATCGGATCGAAACTCCGGTAGGCATCGTAACTGCGCATCTCCATGAAACGGGTGAAGTCACGGTCAACAACGTAGAGAGCTATCGCAAAGCCAAACAAGTCACAGTAGACGTTCCTGGCTATGGCGCGGTGACAGGCGACGTGGCATGGGGTGGCAACTGGTTCTTTCTGGTCGAAAAACATGATCAACGCCTTGCAATGGATAACCTTGATGCCCTGATTGAATATAGCTGGCAAATCCGCGAGGCGCTGACAAGAAACGGCATCACGGGAAATAACGGGCAACTGATCGACCATATTGAGTTATTTGGCCTACCGGATCGCATCAGGGACAACAGCAAAAATTTCGTACTCTGTCCCGGCAAAGCGTATGATCGTTCGCCGTGCGGGACAGGGACGAGCGCCAAACTTGCATGTCTGGCAGCCGATGGCAAACTCGCGGAAGGCCAAATCTGGCGACAGGAAAGCATTATCGGCGGTCTCTTCGAGGGGAGCTATCGCCTGATTAATGGCAAGGTTTATCCGAGCATCAAAGGGATGGCGTATATCAACGCCGAAGCCGAACTCATTCTGGATGACCGCGATCCGTTCTGCCTCGGCATTCGTCGATGAGCAATACATTTGATGTCATCGTCATTGGCGCGGGGATTGTGGGGGCGGCCTGTGCGCTTGAAGCTGCCCAGGCTGGCCTCAAAACAGCGATTGTAGAGGCAAATATCATCGGTGGCGGGACAACGGCAGCGGGGATGGGTCATATTGTCGTGATGGACGACTCCGAAGCCCAATTTGCCCTTACGCGCTATTCGCAACAACTTTGGGAGCAACTGGCGTCCGAACTGCCGCCGGAAGCGGAATATGTCCGCTGTGGCACGCTCTGGATTGCATCCGACGCCGAAGAAATGGACGAGGTACGCCGCAAAACCGATTATTACGCAGCGCGCAATGTCCCGACGGAAATCCTCGATGCACACTCGCTAGCAGAGGCTGAACCCCAACTGCGCACAGGGCTGCAAGGGGCATTGTTTGTAAAGGAGGATAGTGTCGTCTATCCCCCCGCTGTTGCACGTTGGCTGGTCGAGCGCGCTCAGGCACACGGCGCGGCGCTCTTCATTGGACACAGCGTAATCAAAGTTGGAGATAAATCTCTCACTCTGAGCGACGGAACAATCCTGAATGGCAAAGTAATTGTGAACGCACTCGGCTACTGGTCGCCGGAGTTAACGCCGGGTTTGCCAGTGCGCAAGCGCAAAGGTCATCTGGTGATCACGGATCGCTATCCGGGATTCATTCAGCACCAACTGGTCGAACTCGGTTATCTCAAAAATGCGCATGGTACGACAGCCGATTCGGTTTCGTTCAACCTGCAACCGCGTAGTACCGGGCAAATACTGATCGGTTCATCGCGGCAGTTCGATGTGGACGATTCGCACGATGATCCGCAGATTTTGCAGCGGATGCTGGAGCGTGCTTTCGAGTATGTCCCAGGTCTATCCAGCCTGATGGCAATCCGCATCTGGACAGGGTTTCGCCCCGCTACTCCGGATAGCCTTCCGCTGATTGGCCTGGTCTCTGGTAGAGAAGATTTATATCTGGCAACAGGGCATGAAGGATTAGGGATCACAACCTCGCTCGGAACGGCGAAACTGTTGGTGGATCAAATTCTGGGGCGTGCTTCGGCAATCCCTGCTACGCCATACCTGGCTTCACGGGAGTTTGTCGCCCATGCCTGAATCGATCAGCGTGAGCGTTGATGGCAAGGCAGTACAGGTCACGCCAGAAACAACCGTCGCAGCGGCGGTGTTCATTGCCGGGGCAAACTTTGCGCGTACTTCCGTGAGTGGTGAGCCACGTGCGCCATTGTGCGGTATGGGTATCTGTTTCGAGTGTCGCGTAACGATCAATGGGCAAGCGCACCTGCGCGGTTGCCAGATTTTGTGTCGTGCCGGGATGGAGATCGAAACGCGATGACGACCCGGCATGATATCGATATTCTGGTGATTGGGGCTGGTCCGGCAGGGATTGCTGCCGCTGTGAATGCCTCCCGGATTGGTGCGCGTGTCCTTGTTGTGGATGACAATCCCTTGCCCGGTGGTCAAATCTGGCGCGGCGGTACAGATACCTCTCCGTTGGCGAAACATTGGCTCGACGCATTCAAACAAAGCCAGTGCGCATATTTGCCGAATGCGCGCATCGTTTACCAGAAGGCGACTGGCGAAATTGCAGCGGAAACCGAAACCGAGCTACACCTGATCCATTGGCAAAAAGTGATTATTGCTACTGGCGCGCGCGAGTTGTTCCTGCCCTTCCCCGGTTGGACGCTCCCGAATGTGACAGGCGTCGGCGGGATTCAAGCGCTTGTCAAAGGGGGATTACCGATCAGCGGCAAGCGGATCGTTGTAGCGGGGAGCGGGCCGTTACTATTGGCGACTGCTGAATACCTGAAAGCGCACGGCGCGCACGTTCTTGAAATTGTGGAACAGGCGACTTTCTCCCGACTGCTTCAATTTGGTATTGGATTGGTCGAACAGCCCGCGAAACTCTGGCAGCTAGCGCGGTTACAGTTGGGGCTTCGCGGCATTCCCTATCGTTTCGGCGCATGGGTAACTGCGGCAGAACGAAGTGCCAATGGGCTGCAGGTAACGCTCAAGCAGAGTGCGAAAAGGTGGCAGGTCGCGTGCGATTATCTGGCATGTGCGTTTCATCTCATCCCCAACGTTGAATTACCACTGATGCTCGGTTGTGCTGTGACAGAGGGGCGCGTACAGGTAAATGATATGCAGGAAAGCACGCGGCGAGGCGTGTATTGTGCAGGTGAATCTACCGGGATTGGCGGCGTGGAACTATCGTTGGTTGAAGGGCAAACCGCAGGATATGCGGCAGCTGGACAAACTGAAAAAGCACAGTCGTTGTTTGCCGAACGTACCCGCCTGAAGCGCTTTGCAAATCGCCTGAATCGTGCCTTCGCGCCGAATCCTGCCCTGAAAGCGCTCGCTGCTCCCGATACGATTGTTTGTCGCTGTGAAGATGTGACGCACGAAAAGATCGGCAGATACCATTCGTGGCGCGAAGCCAAACTGCATACCCGTTGCGGGATGGGGCCGTGCCAGGGGCGGGTGTGTGGCGCAGCAATCAGTTTCATACACGACTGGCAGGTAGAATCGGGGCGTCCTCCGATTTTCCCGGTGCGGTTGGGGTCGCTAACCGATCAAAATATTATTTCTGCAAAGGATTGAATCTTATGACGATGCAATGGAAGGGCGTTTTGCCCGCAATCACAACTGGATTTGATGAAGGACTAAACGTCGATCATGCTTTTCTCGCCAAACATACAGCGTGGCTAGTCGAACACGGTTCTATCGGAATTGTCGCGCTAGGGTCGTTGGGCGAGGGTGGAACACTTACCTTCGAGGAAAAAATCGCCGTTCTGAAAACCTGTGTGCAATCGGTACGTGTTCCGGTTGTTGCTGGAATCTCTGCATTCAGCACCCGTGAGGCAGTCATACTGGCGAAAGCCGCTGCCGACGCTGGCTGCGAAGGGTTGATGGTGTTGCCGCCTTATGTCTACAAAGGGGATTGGCGCGAGATGAAGGCGCATGTTAGCGCGATTATCAAGGCAACTTCCCTTTCCTGTATGCTGTATAACAACCCGATTGCCTATGGGACTGATTTCCTGCCGACACAGATTCAGGAACTCGCTGGCGAATTTGAGAATTTACACGCTGTCAAGGAATCCAGTGCAGATATACGACGCATCATGGCAATTCGGGAGTTGACTGGGGAACGGCTTGCCCTATGTGTTGGCGTTGATGATGCGATTGTAGAAGGGATTTACGCCGGAGCCGTCGGCTGGATTGCCGGATTGGTGAACGCGATGCCTGCGGAATCTATTGCTTTGTTCAATTATGCGGTGAATCATGATTATGAGGCAGCGGCAGCACTCTACCACTGGTTTCTGCCTTTGTTGCGCATGGACACTGTGCCGAAATTTGTACAACTGATCAAGCTGGTACAACAGGAAGTTGGCATGGGCAGTGCGCGGGTACGTCCACCCCGGTTGGAGATCGAAGGCCATGAACTCGCAATGGCGCGCGAAACGATTGCGAAGGCGTTGGCAAGCCGCCCACTAGTGACCAATAAGGTCTGATCGGTAAATGTCAATATCCCGAATAGCTGATTCGGGATAACAATAACCATGATTCAAATGCCGGAAATTATCCAGAGTGGGCGATAATTTCCAGAATAACCCTGCGAATTTCTTCCGGCTTCTCCGATGCGAGTGGATTCAGCAGCGCGTTTCGTAGCGCTTTGTTATCTGTTTCAGATAGACCCATTTCCTTGAGCTTTGCACTGAACGTTGAGGCTCTGAGCCTGCCCCATTCGACAAGCGCTTTTTCGATGCGCGGATCGTTCAGCAATTTCTCTACCGAAGGTTGTATCAAAGATAGAGAAGCTCTCTCTGGCGGCAACTGCGAATCCGGCACTGCTTTGGGAATCAGACGTTCGGCGGCATAAAGCCCGTCCTTCCCTTTGATCTTCTCACATGCCTCCGGAAATTTTTTGCCATCCCATCCTGCCTGGAAAACAGCATGGAGGTCTTCGATACTGGCTTTCACAGCCCTGACCGCAGCATCGAAGGTTTGTCGACCATTACCCTCTTTCACCTCGTGCGAATGCTGTTTGGTGACAGGATCAACTTTATCCGTGACCAATCCGCTATCCCCGACAAGTGTAACAGGTTGCCCATCGACAGTAGCCATTACTCCGTTTTTCCCCTCTGCATCGTGAACCATGAGGGAAATTACATTGCCAAAGCTATAACTCTCGTCGTTGCCCAATGCCCCGATTAGTTGCCGGGTGGCAAGTGTTTTTACACGCGCCCCTTTAAAAGGCGGTGCGAGGATGTGATCCGCAGTCGAATGGGCATGGTCGATTTTATCTGCCAACCACTGGATGAGTTTCTGGTGAAACCTCGGCACAAGTTTATCCCAATATTCCTTGATGCTGGCGCGCGGTGTTCTGACATGACTTGCAGAGAACGCATCGGTCAGGAAATGGCAGGCGAAAGCGTCCTCGGTCAGCGCATCGTCCATCGGTTCTTGCTTGCGCCCGTGTGCATAGGCCAGCTGCATCGCCAATTCATGCTCTTTCCTGTAAGTTGCCATGCCACCGAATGGCATACCGTGATCGACACGCTGATTTTTTTGAAGTGGTGTTCGATCTCCATCACCTAACTGTGGATTCGGGAAGTGGGAGATATTCGTTGAATCGAGATACCGTGCCGCCTGTTGACGAACATGAACAGCGTACTTGTCGTACCAATCCCCCATCTTCGCTTCTACAGGCTGATCCCGAATACTCACCCATAGTACGTAACGGACTTCGCCTTGTGTTCCGGGGCCTTTACCCGGTTTTTCAGCGAGACGCTTCATCTGTGCAAATGAGCCAAAATAATCGCCCATCGCTATCGCATCGCCAAAAGTTACCTGTAATCCGGGGCCGAGTGTGAGCAAGTCCGATCCCCATGCCTCATCCCCAATCATCTTGTGTCCAGCTTCTGTGAAACGCTGCACGTTCCCCGCCGGGCTGGAACTCTTTCCGCTTGTATTTAACATCCGCCGAACTGCTACGTTGCCGTGCGTTGTCTGCATTTGAAGAATATCGTTCTGGCGGGCGGAACGAGACAAGGCGGCGTCAGGGGCGACAGTCGTTGGTTCCGGGGAGTGTAGAGGCGAAGCATGGTGTGCAAGAGGTGGCTGATTTTCCTGCCTCTGAATGCGGTGTCTGCTATTCATTGTAAATACCTCACAATTTGAATACTCCCTGAACCGAAGCATATTCAGAACGTGGTCGTCATCAGGAGTGTCTTGCTTTACAATCTTTAGAATAGACAAAAAACGCATAGAAATCGCATACATGAACTTCGTTATTCCAGATAACTCATTTAAATTTTGAAAAAATTATGCTAACCAAAAATTTATGAGACTGAGGACAAACGTGACAAAGCGTGCGACTTTCGAGGATAATCGGGAATCTCTGGTTAGAAGGATGGATGACAAGAGACTGGACACTCAAACAGGGTGAAAATGCTCCAAACCAGATAAAATCCGGATCATTTGACTTACTTGCCCTGTGGAGAAATAACGTGGCACAACCCGATCTCGCCGGTATCGCAGTCCGCGATATGGCAGCATCATTAAAATTCTATCGTCTGCTTGGATTGGAAATACCTGAAAATGCTGAGACAGAAGATCATGTCGAATATATTACGCCGAGCGGCTTCCGAATTGCGTGGGATAGTGAAGCAATGCTCAAGAAGTTCGACCCGGAATGGGTTCAACCCGTAGGGCAACGGATTGGCCTTGCTTTCAAATGTGCAAACCCCGCCGAAGTAGACGAGGTATATCATCGCATACTCCAGAGCGGGTATCAGAGTCATAGAGCGCCCTGGGATGTAGTCTGGGGACAGCGCTACGCAGTGGTAATCGATCCTGATGGCATTCTGGTAGACTTGTTCGCTCCGCTTTAACAGCCTGTCGGGTCCGGTACGCCGGGGCATTTCCAGTCTTGTCCATCGATCCCGGTTGTACCACTATAGGCTGGGTCCGTACACCTAATTTCTTGTTGCAGCGGGTAGTCGTGGTATCGGACGTAATGTTAGAAGTGCCATACCAAACGACATCAATCCGAGTGCAATAATCCCACTCGCCATACTCTCACAATAGTATTGAGTCATTAGCTGTGGGGCTAAATTGGCGCTGGCTAAATTGTACTTAAACGTAACAACATAAATGGCGTTTACGAGCGCGAGCAATCCAGCAAAAACAAACAATGCTGTGATAATCTTCACGGTATATCCCTCCAATGCGATTGCATACACCAACTGTACCACGCAAAATGCACGTTTTATGAACGACGGGGATACTTAATGTAGTGCATCCTCAACGATGTCTGCGAGATATTCTCGCAGCAGTTCGGCGTGCTGCGGGATAGCGATTTCCGGCTCCTCAATTTCGGGATGCCATTTCTTCTCCCATTCTACCGAGAGCCAACCCTGATAATTCCGTGAATGCAATGTTGCCAGAATAGTTGGAATCGGCACTTCACCTTCACCCAATAGCTTCAAATCCCAGTTATCGTTCGCCCCGCGACGCCCATCCTTGACATGCACATGAAGACACCGATTTCCGAGGCATTCTGCTGTCTCGGAGGGTTGTTCCCCGACACGATACGGGTGCAGGGTATCCCAGAGCGCTCCGGCTTCTGGAGCCAGATTCAGCACATCCATCACCGTCGCGCTACTGGAAAACGCATCGTGTGTTTCCAGCAGGACGGTAACGCCTAATTCCTGACCGCGCTTCGCCAGCGTTGTGAGGCATTCTGCTGATACTTTGATTGTATCCGATACAGGTGTCCCTTCCGGCGTTCCCCCGAAAACCCGGATGAAAGGAGATTCCCATTCCGCAGCCATTTCGAGAAAAGCTATTCCATCCCGGATTTGAGCCGCCTTGCCTTCCGCATCCTGCGTCGCAATCCGCAGGGAAGTATCGACGCAGATGATCTTCAATCCGGCAGCACGGGATTTGGAGCGAACCTGATCACGGGCATCTTTATCCAGAGTAGGTGGCAAAATTTCGCCGTTCAACATGCGAATTTCCAGCCCTTCGTAACCGTTGTGCTGTGCTGCCGCAATAATCTGTTCAAGTGACCAGTTTGGGCAACCCAGAGTTGAATAAGCCAGTTTCATTTGTTCTCCTGATTTTTGAGCATTCATCGCGTCCTGTCCCTTGATGCTGCCGATTAGAACGCCCTTTACAAAATAGCGCTGCAAGAACGGATAAATGATCCTTATCTCGATCCCCAATTTGCGCGTCAGCTTAATGTCGAACTTTGTCCATTGGGTGAGGTATTTCGCCGCGCCGATGTTGTTTCGTTACATACGCCCTGGCTACCGGAAACCGAGAGAATGATCACTGGTGAACATTTCGCCATGATGAAGCCCAATAAGGTTTTTATCAACACGGCGCGCGATGCTGTCGTCAGGGAAAACGAGATGATTTCCGCTGGCGAGTATCACCAACCCAGGCACGCACACGGGCTTTTTGAGATGAATGCCAGAGCGATGAGGCGATTCGGCAAGCCCTAACCTGATAGAATGTAAAAATTGCTGTTTCTTATGATAGTGCCTCCCTGTCGTAATCTACAGGCTGTACAGTTTTCGCTTGTGGTGGGTCTCTCAATTGGGTGACAATAATCACGCTCACGACCAATAATCCCGCCGCAAGGACAAGCGACGGTGTGAAGGTGTTGTCCGCATTCTTCATTACTTCCATAACATAAACGAATACGACAGACGCCTGCCCAAACAGTTGAATCAGGCCGTTGGATGTTCCTTCTGGTGTGGGATAGGTAATTTCAGCAGCATATTGCATCCCGATTGGGAGTGTACTCACCAAAAAGAATCCCATGCTGGCGGCAGAAATCAACAGCAACGGAAAAGTTGTGGCAAAGGTTAATCCCAGCAAGCCGGGAATCGCCAGCAAAATCCCAAGCAACAGATAGCGCTGGCGTTTGTGTTGTTTGTCCGAAAACGACGGGATGATAATCGCGCCGAGGATGCCACCAACCAGCATTACTGCGCCGAGAGTTCCGGCATCTGCGGGAGCGAATCCGCGCGGACGCACGATATTTTCGATCCATGTGGTAATCCCATTGAAGATGCCCAACCCGATGAACGAAACCAGAAGATATAGCCAGAATGCTTTGATACGCAGGGCATGTTTAAGACCGTCGAACATCAGCGCACGGGCTGCCATTTCGGGCGGGCAAGGGGGTGTCGCTGGCTTTTCACGCGAGAAAATAATGAACAGCAATGCCGAGAAAGCCGCCACTCCACCATAGATCAATTGAATTGTCGGGATAGGGGTATTTTCAATCAACACGGGGGTAAGTACCAGTCCGATTGCTGTTCCAATCAGGTTGGAAAGAGTTATCAGACCAACAGCGGTAGCGCGTTCCTCAATCGAAAACCAGTTGGCAGGAACTTTCGTCCACGCATTGAGCAGGAACGGTTGTGCGATGGCAATCCCAATCGTTGCAAGCAACACAAAATTGTAGCTCGTCCCGGCCACGCCCCGCAAAATACCGCAGATACCCATCAGGATGACGCCGACGCTGACGGCCAGACGAAACCCATAGGTATCAATCAACCATGAGACCGGGATGGAAAGCGGGATAAACGCCAGCATAAAAACCATCGCCAGCAGGCCGATTTGCAGATCACTTACCCCGTAGAACTGCGCAGCGTTTCCACTGATTGGCGCATAACTGATCCACAACATCTGGATCGTCAGGTTGACAAACATAAACACGCCGAGAACAACCCAGCGATAACCATAAACAGAATATTCAGATTTGGACAAAGCCCCTCCTTAAAAACAGTGGCGTGGCTATAGAACCGGGACAATCTTTCGATAACCGTCATTTTATCCGTTCCTGCCTGACTCCTGACAGATTTTTCCTGCGAACTGTCAAGCGCTATTTTGATGTTGTTGTATCAGACGTTCGATTTCGACAGTATGGCGGTGGGCGTGTTGTGCCAGAAAGTATAGCCACTGATAGACATCCAGTTTGCCGAGGTTTTGCACTGACATGCGCACCTTGTGCAAAGTCCCCTCACCACCAGGCATCATTTCCAGAAAGTGCAGGCACTCGCGGCATTGTCGCTGCAAAAGGTTTCTAGTTTCTGTGCTGTCTGCCTTCCCGGTAGGCTGCATGTGTTCGGGGCGAATCCATGCAAACGCATTCGGGTCGCCAATCCTGTCAATCATATCGAACGGGTTTGGTTGATCCGGGATAACCTCGTGAGAAGAACGCTTCAACGCTTTGGCAACGCTGGCACGAATCACAAGCATCAAAAAATGGTCGGTCAATGTGATATGTTCCAATATCTCATCTATCGACCATGAATCAGATGAACTATGGTATGTGCGAACAGAGGCAGGAAGATCAAAATATTGATCCAGTCTCGCAAAGACATTAGTGAGCGCAGAATGAACCTTTTCGATATTCTGCTTATGGTTCAATTTCTACATCCTGCCCTAGCGCAAACGTGCCGCCGCTGCCCGATCTGCGATAGCGGTCAGCATTCCACCATTCGGCGCGATACGCTGCACCGGATATTCATCGGGTCGGTATGCTCCATGCAGCACTTTCGGCAAAATTTCCGCCTTGCCCTTGCCTGCGACCAGCAACATAATATTGGTTGCGTTATTGATTGCGCTGAACGTCAATGTCAGCCGTTTGGTCTCCAGTTGCGGCACAGGATTCGATACGAATATTGCTTCATCCGGTGCGTTGAGTGCCTCGGTATGCGGGAATAGCGATGCGGTATGACCATCTTCCCCCATCCCCAGCAGGATCAAGTCAAACTCCGGTTGTTCGTTTTTCTTCAGGCCGAAGAATTTACGGATAGCAGATTCGTAGCGAATGGCGGCTTCGTCCGCATTCAGTGTTCCTGCTTCGATACCATGTACATTTTCGACTGGAATTGGCACTTTTTCGATTAATGCTTCGCGCGCCATACGCTGATTACTGCTGGCGTGCGTGATCGGAACATCGCGTTCATCGCCCCAGAACAGGTGCGTTTTATCCCATTCGATTTCATCCCGGAAAGGCGCTGTCGCCAGCAGTTCATAGAGCGCACGCGGCGTTGACCCGCCAGAAAGCGCTACCGTAAAACGCTTGTGTTCCCGAACGGCATAGCGCGCAAACGTCACAAACTTTCGCGCCGCCATGCGAGTGAGCGATTCTGCATCCTCAACGACAACCACACCTGCGCGTCTGCCGACAGCTTCGCCACCAAGCAGAGCAGCCACCGAAAGCGCCCGCTCAAAGATGACGTTTTTACCACTGGAATTCAGGATGTTATCCAGCAAAAGACGGGATTCATCCGGTGCAGCGGTACGCGCCCCGCTGGAGTTACCCGCCTGTACGACGATGCAATGATCGGCACTGTTATAGGTAAATGACCATGTGCGCGATTCGCTGGAAATCGAGACCGAATCAAGCCCGACAGGGGAGTCTTCATCATTGTTGATCTGCAATGTTGTCAGGCTTGGCGTGATGCCCGGATTAGTCAAACCGCGTGCTGTCCATGTATCGACGCTTTGATCGTGGGCGACACGCCAGTTCAACCGATCTGCCAGCCAACCGAACAATAACAATGCTTCGGCACGACGATCATTGTGGCTGACTTCAATACGCTTCAGGTTGCTCAGGGCTTCCCGATCTTTCACCGATTCAAACTGCCTGGCTATAGCTGCACAAAACGGGACCAATCGTTCCCAGTTCAAATCGAAAAGATCGGCTTCAAAATCCTTGCTATCCTGCAATTGTGCCAGCGCACGCAGCCCTGCCTCCGGGTCTGAAAAGTTCGCAGAATCGACAATCAGCCCGCCGGAAAGTTCACCGAGCGTAGTCAGGAGCGGGTGGGCTGGATCGAGTTCTGCCAGCCAGAGTAGATAGGTTGGCTGATCGGCAATGGTGAGAGACTGGATAGCGTTGGCGGCTTTGCCCAATCCTTCACGTCCGGTTGTGATAACAATCTGTTCGAGACACACATTCGCGCGCTGAATACGCCCAAACATCGGGCGACAGACAATCGTTGGTTCAGCAGTCAAAGTCGCGCCCATCGTTTCATCCAGCGCCAGAATAATCAGGCGGCAAGGGTGATTCTCCGGGACTTGATTGGTAAGCATCTGCGCCCGCTCTATCGACTCGGTATAGATGATCAGATTGAGCGTTGTAGCGCGCATGATTGCATCCTGATCGGCGCTGGAAAGCTGCGCCCAAAGGCTGCTCAGTTGCTTTTCAACATCGGCAATTTTGGCCGATGTTCCGTGCATCTCGAACATTATCCTTATCCTTGTCTGTCTCAGCTAACTATGGCAACCAGCGCACGCCACCATCGCCTTCGCTGAACTGCCCATCGGTAATCTGGCGTGGTTCGGTTTTGCCATCCGCATCTACTACGAAAATTGCCCAATTGCCGTTTGGAAGGGTTGACGCATAGGCGATCAACTTGCCATCAGGCGACCAGCGCGGGCGAATTGTCGGGTTCGGATTTTTGATGGTGATCGGGAATTTCTTCAGACCAGAACCATTCACGTTCACTGTATAAATCTGTCGGTTATCGGCTGTACCCGGCGTACTGCTGCGATCCGACAGGAAAACAACGACTTTGCCGTCGGGCGAAATATCCGGGAAGGCGTCATTGATTGTGCCACCGAGAATACGTTGTGGACTTGTTCCATCCAGATTGGCGGTATAGATTTGCAGCCAGCCAGCACGATCCGAATTGAACATGAATTTCTTGCCATCAGGCATCATCGAGATTTCGGCGTCGAAGGCTGGATTATTTGAGAGACGCTTTGGATTTTTACCATCTGCGTCCATGCTATAAATCTCGAAGTTCGCCCTGGTTGCAGTGCTGTTACGGGTAGAAACGAAGAAAATCGACTTGCCGTCCTTGCTGAAGACAGGGCTGTAATTTTCCCCCTCGGTATCCTTCGATCCGGTCAGTTGCTTCTCGTCCTTGCTCCCGATCTGAATGCTGTAGATTTGCGCTTTTCCTGTTCGCTTGCTGACGTAAGCAATTGTTTTGCCATCGGGCGAAGGCGCAGGATCGCCATTATCCACACCCTGTGGAGTGAGCGCTATGGCGTTCGTACCATCGGCATCTATCTCATAGATGTTGGGTACGCCATCACGGTTTGACTTGAAGACCAGTTTGCCGCTACCGCCGCCGATAGGCGTCCCGGCGCGGGTTGGTGATGAGGTTACGGTTGGCGTTCGTGTCGGCGTCCGCGTTGGTGTGACAGTATTTGTTGCAGCAGGCGTGTTGGTCAAGGTTGCAGTGTTAGTTGGCGTCCGCGTATCAGTGGCTTTAGGCGTATCTGTTAATGTCGGTGTACTCGTCAGAACAGGCGTGTTCGTTGGACGCGCTGTTTCTGTCATCGTCTGAATAGCGCTGATCGTCTGCTGGATTTGTGCTTCCAGGGTGAGATCGGCGGTTGGTTGAGCCGGAGTATTTGTAATTTCAACGGTTGCTTCTTGCGTAGCGGCAGTTGTTGATGTTGGCGCTTCGGTTGATGGAGTTGGCGACGCAACATCGCCAGCAGTCCGGGTTGCCGGTTCTGTGCTGGCCGGCGCAGCCGTTGGCGTTTCGGTTATTGGGGCAGTGGTTAGCGTTGGAACGGCGGTCAGGGTTTCATTGCTATCGGCTGACACCGTTGGCGTAACTGCCGTTGGAACTACCTCTGTCGATATGGCAGGGGTTGTTGGAACGGTAACAGTCGACATTGTTGCAACCGCAGTGAGTGTTTCATTGACACCAGGCGGCAGTGCCGTACCTGCGAATGCTGTAGCGGTCTGTGCAATTTCTGTTGCGTTTGGAACGGCAACAGTTGTAGTACCCGCCACAGCCGTCAACGTTTCGTTAACGCCGGGTGGTAAACCTGTTCCAGCAAATGCAGTAGCAGTTTGGGCGATCTCTGTCGCGTTTGGAACAACAATGGTTGTAGCACCCGCCACAGCCGTCAACGTCCCGTTGACACCGGGTGGTAAGCCTGTTCCGGCGAATGCGGTTGCAGTTTGGGCGATCTCTGTCCCATTCGGAATTGTGCCGTTTTTACCATTTGCAACGGCTGTAAGCGTTTCATTGACGCCGGGTGGTAAGCCTGTTCCGGCAATTGCGGTAGCGGTTTGGGCGATCTCTGTCCCATTCGGAATGAGGATAGTTGTGCTACCTGCAACGGCTGTGAGTGTCCCATTGACGCCGGGCGGTAAGCCTGTTCCGGCAATTGCGGTAGCCGTCAGTACAATATCCGTTGCGTTCGGAATGATCGTTCCGTTTGCGGCCACAGCCGTTAATGTCTGTGCGCCACTTGTTGCCAACGCTGCAACATTAGCGGGTAGAGAGGGTGTAGTTTGTGCAACACCTGTTGGGGCTGGAGGATTTCCACCCGAAGCGATTATTGCGATCAATACACCAATCGCCAATGCAACGACTGCTATGCCCACTACGCCAAGTCCGATCAATATAGGCGGAATACGCCGTTGCTGCGGTGGTGGGGGCGTTGTCTGGACAGGCGGAACGGTGTCAGCCTGGATATTTTGTGGCAGTGGTGTCGGCGCGGGCGGCACAGTTGTTATCGGTGGAACGGTTGGAGCCGTATATAGTTCGGGGCGGATTGCCTCGAAACCGCGATCTGTGGGCTGTTCAAGCGCCGCTACTCCACCTGGCGGTGTCCCAACGGGAATAGGCGCTGAAACTCCGCGCGTTGGGTCAAGTACCGCTGATTCCAGCGCATTCGCAAACTCCGTAACAGTTGGATAGCGCTCTTCGGGTTTTTTGGCAAGCGATTTTAGCAAGACGCGCGACACACTTTCCGGCACATTCCAGGGGACAGGTGGTTGTGCGGTGATGTGCATATACATGAATGCCATCGGTGTCGGTGCAGGGGGTTTGAATGGTAATTCCCCGGTAACGAGGTTATAGGCAATCACCCCCAATGAATACTGATCGGTTGCCGGGGTGAGCGTTTCGCCCTGCGCCTGTTCTGGCGACATATGGGTAAACGTGCCGATTGAAGCATTGATATTGGTACGTGTCGCATCAATGCCTTCGCCCATAGCGATGCTGAAATCGATCAGCACAGGTTGTCCCTGTTCACCGATCATCACATTGCCGTGCTTCACATCACGGTGAATAATGCCCTTGTCATGGGCATATTGCAGTGCTTCGGCAAGTTGTTTGATGATCGAGACGACTTCGGTCAGCGGACGGCTCTTGCTGACATCCAGTGCGCCCCCCGGCAACCATTGCATCGCAATAAAATCGACGCCTTCGGCATCATCGTGATCGGCGTCATAAATTTTGACAATATTCCGATGATCCAGCCCGGCGATGGCTTGTATTTCACGCTTCCAGTTTTTCGATGTCCCGAAACGGAAAACCTTTACCGCCACGTTGCGAGGGATACGCAGATCAGCGGCTTGATAGACATTGCTCATTCCCCCGCCGCCCGTCTGCCGTTCCAGCCGATAGCGCCCCCCCAGGGTCTTTCCTTCCATCGTTTCAGACATAGTTTTAGATCGATCCCGTGTGTAACTTTTGTTATAGCCGCTACAAGCATAACATATCGTAACGATTTCGCATGATATAATGCAAAGGATAGTCAGGTTGATCGGATGGTCGCGCCCGCAAGGGTGAGGAAAGTCCGCTCTCCACAGGGCAACGGTGCTGGCTAACGGCCAGGCGGTGTAAGCCGACGGAAAGTGCAACAGAGAAGCGTATTGCCATTTGCCGAAAGGCATCTGGCGAGGGTGAAACGGTGCGGCAAGAGCGCACCGCGTTCGCTGGTGACAGCGGCGGCACGGCAAACCCCACCGGGAGCAAGACCAAGCAGAAGCGAGGGGCGGCTCGTCCCGTTATCAGCTTCGGGTCGGTTGCAAGAGACGGAGGGTAACTTCCGCCCCAGATAGATGACCATCAACTACAGAAAGCGGCTTATAGTTCAACCTGACTATCTGTTCTATAGTCTTAAAGATTACTTATGCAACTTCTCTACTGCCATTTTAATGTTTGGCTAATAGGCCAATTTGCTATAAACATGATTCGCTTGTTCCGTGTTGTCTCTCTCCTGATGTTCATCTTGGTAGCCGGGTTGATGGCGATCATTGGCCTAACCTATCGCAACACCAACCGTTTTGCGTATCTATTCACCAATCCAGACGGAACACGGTGCGAATCACCGTGCTTATTCGGTGCTGATCCATTTGCTATGTCTGTTGAGCAAATGGATAAAATGCTATCTCTCTCCCCCATCGTGAAGCACTCTTCAAAAGTAGATGCTCTCGTTGAGGTTAGATTCATCCACGAATATGAACAGGTGCAGGTAACACTCTCGCAGCGTACTGGCGCCCAAGCTGAATTTAATCTTGCTTCAGATTTCCCCACGTGGAGCGAGTTGCTGGTACTGATGGGAAAGCCCGAACGGATCGCCTTAAACACGTACATGCCAGTTGATAAGGTCTACTGCGTCTCTATTCTGTTGTTGATACAGGGCAGGCTCGTCATACTCTTTCCTCAAGTAGAGACGGACGTGTGCATGAGTCCTTCTCAGAAAATAGCCAGAATCATCCTCTCTCCCACTATTCCAGACTATATGAAAAGGTATGCTGTCTGGCAGGGTTTCATGCCAGACGCCGCTTATATAGAGGTATTGACACAGCTTGCACGAAACCCATAACGCTCCGCTAGTTATCCTGTTCATCCCTGTTCTAAATCCAGTTGTCTAAACTGACAGGTCTATCGATTCCATCCAGAAAGTGGGAAGCCAGTTGACGAGCCATAGTAGTGGGATCGGCATGATTGATACCGGCTTGTTGAGGGACTTACAGGGAACCGATTATGACCGCAATTCTCTGCTTGCTCGACTACCTTTTAAAATCTCTCGTGGGGCGGCTTCTGCGGATGCTGATATAGGCCGAACTTCCTTGATTATTTGTTATATGTTTCCAGCCAATCAACAATCAACGGAGAGACATCTGGCAACAGCAGCAAATCCGTACCGTGTAGACCGGTATTGCCATAGACTTTTACCATTGCGGTACTTTCGTCCGATACTACCAGCAAAAACGACTTGACCGCCTGTGCAGATTCGGCATCTCGTTGGCTGGCAAGCAACAAAACATTTTTCTTTTTCATTTCCTTGATCGCGTCCTTCGGTTCCACACCATAGAAGCTGACTCCCGGTGACAGCGCGATAACAACTTTGCATTTTTCATCGGCGGCACAGGCGCGCAACGCTCCATTTGACCCAACACTTGCCCCGATGATTGCGACGCGATCCCCGTCTACTGTTTCCTGTATACGCAGCCAGCTCATCATCTCTACATCGTCTTTTTCCAGTAGCAGATAATCTCTGGCTCCACCCGTTTTTCCGAATCCACGTTGATCAACTGCGAGGATGTTGTATCCAGCAGAAATTAACCCCGGAACGAGTTTATCCCATTGCTGACGTGAGCCATTATTCTGATGTACCAGCAATACGGCAGGCGCTTTGGTTCCCTTCGCGGAAGCATAAAATGTACCTTGAATTTCAAGACCATCTGCCATTTTGATTTTTACTTCAGCGGTTGTGCTGGTTGCTTCAGGAGTAGCGGCTTGTTTTATTGTTGCGGCATGACCTTGAAGAGTTGTGCTGGCGAGACCGATCAATATCAGAAAACTGAATAGAATTTTTCCCACTTTATTTCCCTGATTTATGTGGACAAACAAAGGCGGAATGTAGCTAACCATTCCGCCTTTTGCAAGAGCGACTGACTACGGATTATTCCTGTGGCGGCGCGTGCAGTCCGACACGGTTGCCTTCGATATCCTTGAACACAGCGATAGCACCCTGTGGCGTGATCTCGGTGTATGGTTGCAGGATTTGACCACCCTGTGCCGGGATGCGTGCCAGAATCGCCTTGAGGTTTTCGCTGCTGTCAGCATTCAGGAAAATTAGTACGCCGCCTGTCAGCGGGTCGCCATTGCCTTTGACAATCGCCCCGCCGACGCCGCCTTCCTTGCTGCTGCGGAAGATACCGTGTGGCAGTCCGCCGAAAACTTCCTTACGGATAGCTATATTCAGGATTGCACTGTAGAAATCGACTGCCTGATCAAAGTTCGTTGCCGGAATTTCAAACCAGTTGATTGTATTTTCGTTCATTTTGCTGTTCCCTGTTGCGTTTCGTTCGATGTTTTTATGATAAATCCGAGGTGTGACAACACTATGGCAACAGCCAAAATGAGATTTATAAACTGATCTATTTGGTACGATGCGATATGTACTTTAACCTTATTTGACAAAAAAATGGGTTCGCATACACTGAATCGGAGAGGTAACACAGGTTGATCGCCCAGGAGATATAGACACTCATGAAAATCAAATTCTGGGGGACGCGCGGTTCGATCCCAACACCCATAAGTTCGGCAACGATTGAGAGCAAAATCCGCCGTGCGTTACAAGGTGCGCAGGGGATCGATCTGTCCAACGAACAGGTAGTAGATCGCTATATTGCCCAACTGCCGGAAACGGTGCGCGGCACTGTGGGCGGGAACACGCCCTGCATCGAAATACGCGCCGGAGAACAACTATTAATTCTCGACGCCGGATCAGGGATACGGTTGCTTGGTTTTGAGTTGATGAAGGAGAAATTCGGGAAGGGTCAAGGCAAGGCCGATATTCTGATGACTCATACCCACTGGGATCATATTCAGGGGTTTCCATTCTTCGTCCCGGCGTTCGTTCCGGGCAACCGGCTGACATTCTATAGCGCACGAACCGACATTGAAGCCGCTATCACAGGGCAGCAGCACGAAACCTATTTTCCTGTCCCATTGAGCTATATGCGCGCGACCTTCCAGTTTTGCAACGTTCCCGAAGCCAACTGGACGCAGTTGGAAGAGATACGGGTTTATCCGTTGCGGATGTCGCACCCCGGCGAAAGTTATGCCTATCGGCTCGAATATCACGGCAAAGTTTTCGTCTATGCGACGGACGCCGAATATAAACAGATGACCCCGGATCAAACAGAGAAAGTGGTGGACTTTTTCAAAGACGCCGACGTGGTTGTCTTCGATGCACAATATACCCTGAACGAAGTGCTGGATAAGGTCGATTGGGGACACAGTACGCCGATGATGGGCGCGGAACTGGCCTATCGCGCCAACGTGCGCCGCCTGATGTTATTCCACCATGACCCGCTTGCCGATGACGAAGCCATCTACACCGGGCAAAAGCAGGCGCAAACCTATCTCGCCAAACGCGGCAGTAATTGTCAGGTGATCGTTGCCAGAGACGGGCTGCAAATGGAGCTATAGCCATGCAAAGCGATACCCTCCCGCAGGATCGGTTGCGCGCCCTCTACGAGGTGATCGCCCGGATGAATTCGGTCTATGAACTACCCGATTTGCTGGCGTTCATCCTGGATCGCGTCCTCGAATATTCCGGCGGGCGGCGAGGCTATCTGTTGCTTGCACCGCAACGAATCGGATTGGCAAATGAGGAAATTCCTCTCAATGATTTGAAGATCGCGGCGATACGCGGCGAGGGGCTGGAACAGGTACAAACTGCGGAGGATGTTCTCGAGTTTGTCAGCCGAACCGTCACGCGCGACGTGTTACAGCAGCGTGAGCCGCGTGTGATTAAAGACCTGCACGTCGATCAGCGTTACGTTGTTTCGGCAGGCAAGGAATCCAGTTTCTTCAAATGGCGCTCGATTCTGGCGATCCCGCTCTCGATTGCCGATCAGTTGATCGGCCTGATGTATATCGAGCATCCCGGCAAGGATGCCTTCCCAAACCCGGATATGGAATTTCTGAGCGCATTCGCCGCACAATCCGCAGTGGCGATTGATCGCGCCCAACAAAGTCAGCGCCGAATCGAGGAACTCGAAAGACTGAGTGAGATCAGTCGTTCGCTAACCCGTGTGCTTGATCTGGATCAGGTGCTTATCCAGATTTTGAACGAGGTCACGCGCCTGCTGGATGTGGAAACCGGATCAGTATTGCTCACGGATGAGAAAACAAACGAACTTGTTTTCCGCGTGTCTGTTCAGGATGGCAAGCCTGTTTCGATTGCGCGCCGCCTGAAAATCGGGCAGGGAGTAGCGGGATGGGTGGCAGAGAACGCTCAACCGTTACTCGTTGAGGATGTTCATCATGAGCCGCGCTGGTTTGGCGAGGTCGAAGAAAAATTCCACACACGATCTGTCCTGTGTGTGCCGCTGATGAGTGCCGAGCGCGTGATTGGCGTGGTGCAGTCGCTAAATAAGAAAGGACCTGCGGGCTTCACCAACCGTGACTTGTCCCTGTTGACCGCCTTCGCCGCTACTGCTGCCGTTGCGATTGAAAATGCACGTCTGTTTGCCGAAGCGCGACAGGTGCGGGAACTGCGCGCACTCAGCGAAATTTCTGCGATTCTCGGCAGCACGCTCGAACTCAACGCTATTTTGCAGACCGGGTTGGTGAAGGCGCTGGATGTATTGAATGTTGAGGCAGGGGCGGTAAGTTTGCTGGATGCCGAGTCCGGCGAATTGATCATGGCGGCGACGCACGGATGGCGGCGTAACAGTGTCCCGGTTGGGACGCATATCCCGGCGGGACAGGGGCTTTCTGGCCTCGTGATTTCTTCTGGTGAAGTCTTGATCACCAGCAATGTACAGAATGATCAGCGTGTGGCAGTGCAGACCTTCCGTGATGAAGGCATACAGGCGATGGTCATGCTGCCGATGCGTTCCGGTGGGCAGGCTGTAGGGATTCTCAGCGTGATCAGCTACGTCCCGCATACGTTCACATCCGAGGAAGTTCGCGTTCTGGAAACAATTGCCGGGATGTTCAGCGCGGCAGTCAGCAACGCGCGGCTATATGACAGGGTGCTGTCGAATTTGCGCCAGTTATCCTATCTGTACGAAGTCGGCGGTGCGCTCACGGCAAGTCTGGATGTGGAAAACGTCCTGCAAATCATTATGGAGGGTATGACCTCTCTGATCGGCGTGGAACGCGCTTCGATTTTCCTGGTTAACGAAAGTACGAACGAACTGATCCTCGAATATAGTTTTGGCGGCAAGGAGTCGATTCGATTGCCCGCGCCCTGGCCGGGGATCGCCGGATGGATTGCCACACAAGGCGAACCAATTATCGTCAACAACGTTCGAGAGGATTCACGTTTCCTTTCCTCGATTGACGCTGCGACACAATTTGCCACACGCTCGATTCTGGGCGCGCCGCTCAAGGTAGATAATAGCATCATTGGCGCTATCGAAATGCTCAACAAGCATCATGGCGCGTTTACCACGCAGGATCGTGATCTGCTGGTGGGGTTCAGCAAATGGGCAGCCATTGCGTTGCATAACGCGCAGTTGTATCAGGAACTGGACGAAGCCAAAGATCGCCTTGCCAGTGCGGAAGCCGTCGCCGTCATGAGCGATATGGCGCTAAACCTGACGCACCGTCTGAACAACCGCATCAGTGCTGCCCGTGTCAATGCGACGCGCATCCAGACCAAATGTGTCGATGAACTGCAAAATCAATATCTGGCACAGAAGATTGAGCAGATCGTAAATGTCACGGGCGAAAGCCTGAATATCATTCGCCGGATTCGCCAGCCGTTCGAGATGGCGGAACTTGAACCTGTGCAACTGGAAACCTGTATCAGGAAGGCATTGACACATTTCCAGATTGAACCGGGAATCAAGGTGATCGAGGAATTTCCCGCCGTTGCTGCTCCTGTCGCCGCGAACCCGGAAAAAATTATCGAAACCTTTTCCCATGTGATCGGCAATGCGTTGGACGCGATGCAGGGCAATGGCGAACTGCGGCTTACACTGCGTCAGCGCTCGGATCGATTGGTTGAGGTGAATGTATCCGATAGCGGTGTCGGGATTCCCCCCGAAACGCTCGATCATATTTTTGAGCCATTTTTCACCACCAAAGAGGGGCGTGGGCTTGGTCTGGGGCTATGGCTTACACGTATGTATATCAGTCGCCTCGGTGGACAGGTGAAGATGGAAAGTGCGCCCGGTCTTGGTTCGACAGTCAGCATCCGGCTGCCTGCTGTATCGGAAAAAGGTGGCATACCGCATGAAGGCGCTGGTAGTTGAAGATATGACTATCTGGCAGGAGGCAATGCAGGAAATCCTCACCGATTCCGGCTATGAAGTCCTGCTGGCATCCAGCCGGGATGACGCCCTGAGTATCCTCGCGGCGCACGACGTCCGACTCACCATTATCGATCCGGTGCTGGACGATACCAACCGCCATAACCGCGACGGTCTGCGCGTGTTGCAGGATATTCTGCTGAAATATCCGCATATGCGTATGATCGTCATGACCTCATCCGACCCCCGGCGCATCCGCAGCGAGGTGGAAGCATTATCCCTCCGTGTTCCTATTCTTTGGAAAGACGAATGGGACGATAATGAATTCCTGTCTGTGTTGCGTGGGTTCTTTCCCGAAAAGGAGGCTTAACAATGTATTCCGCACGTGTTCTTATCGTCGAAGATGAAGCCGAATGGCAGGATATTGTCAAAGAACTGCTGATGGATGAGGAGCATTATTGCTATATCGCCCCCAACTACGATGCGGCGTTGACCCTGCTTAAACAGGATTCATTCAATGTCGTGTTTCTGGATTTGGGGTTGCACGAATTTGATCGCTCTGTGCGCGAGGGATCGGGCTGGCGACTGCTGAATTATCTGGTGGAAAATCATCCGCGCACCAAAATCGTGGTTTTGAGCGGGCGGGCATCGGCGGGGGATGCTGTCAAGCTGATGCGTAACTATCCTGTCGCAGCGTTCATCGACAAAAGCGAACCCGATGTGGAAACGCAAATCATGGATGCGGTACATCAGGCGATGGAAGTACCCTCACTGCGTATTCAGACTTTCGGGCAATTTCGGGTCTGGCGCAACGGTCAGCTTGTCGATGTATGGGAGATGCCGCTGGCGCGGACGCTGGTCAAAATCCTGTTAACGCAGCGTACTACAGCGGAACGCGCGATTTCCGCGAAACAACTCACCGCGTATCTGTGGAACAATTCCGACACGGAGCGCAATTCGAGTCGCTTGTTGCCGATCATTAATAGTGCGCGTTCGACCCTTGAGCCAAACACCGACCCGCGCGATTCCAATTTTATTCTGCGGAGCGCTGTCGGCTATTACTTCGATTTGGGGAACAACGTCGTGTGGGATGTGCGGGATTTTCGGAACAATGTTTTTCAGGCAAACGCTAAACTCCGATCCGGGGATTTCGCAGGAGCAATTGTAGCCTATGAAGCAGCACGCGCCCTTTACACCGATGACTTCCTGATTGAAGATCAGGGTGCAGCCTGGGTGACAGCATCACAACGGGCATTGCAAACGGAATACCGCGACGCGCTGATCGGGTTTGCCGAAGCCTACGAAGGCTTGCGACGCTATGCAGAAGCCGCACGCATCGCAGAAGCCGCACTCAAGGTTGACCCCCTGACGGAGAGCATTTATCGACAGTTGATGCGATACAGCTATCTGGACGGGAACAAGGCTCAAGCGCTCAAGGTCTATCGCAATTGTGAGAAACTGTTCAAGGAACTGTTTGGCGAAGACCTCAACCCGCAGACGAAGCAGCTTTTCGACCTGATTTCAAGCGACGCCAACCTTCTCGAAGCAGTTGCAACTACGCAAACCAGCACACCGGAAAAGAGTGCGCAGGAAAAATAGATGGCTCAACGCGCTGTTGAGCCATCTTTGAGCATCAATTTAAGGGCAACTAACCCGGACTATGCACGTTCCCAGACTGGTTCACCGCGCAAAATGCGGGCAAGCTGATCGGGGAAACGAGCGCTGTTGATTGGCTTGGCCAGGAAGCCATCAAAACCCTGCCCCTGCACGATGTTCATTTCACTCACGTGGACAGTATAGGCAATGATGGGCGCATTCAGATGGGCGCGCAGCAATTCCTTTACTTTAAACCCGTCCAGTCCCGGCATTTCCAGATCGAGAAATACTACATCTACCTGCGAGAGGGTAGGTAGCATCTCCCCCAGTTTGGCAGGGTGAGAAACCTCGATGGCGGTTATCCCTTGCTTGGTGAGCAATTGAGACAGAACTTTCAGGTTTTGCAGGTTGTCGTCGATGATCAGGGCGAATTGTTGACTCATTGGATGCTCCACATTGGTGAATAACGGATTAAACTCTAAAGTCTCTTTGGCCTGAATGCCAAACCTGTTTACCTTGTATCACTTCCTCAATCTGTGTCGGGAAGAGGTAGCGATCTATCGGTTTGGCGATAAATCCGGCAAATCCCTTCGCACGCACTTTTGGAATAGCGATAGCCGGGTCCATTGCAGAGACGGCAATGATGGGGATTTCTGCATACCGGGGAATCTCGCGGATTTGATCGAACAGATCAAACCCGGAAACGCCATCTGCCAGCATTAAATCCAGAACGATCAAATCGAAGCGTGGCATATTACCGAGGCGTGAAATCGTGGACGCGCCCCAACGTTCAAAATCGACGGTGACGCCATAACGTATCAGCGACATTTCAAAGATCACCCGATTTTGAGAGTTATCTTCGACGATGAAGATGCTTTTACCTTTCAACAACACAGGATTCGCCCTCTTCTAACCCTTAATCAATGATTCGCCATAACACTTCGCCGGCGAGGATACGATGGAAGTTGTCGGGAAAGGTGTTCAGGTCGATTGGTTTGGCAAGGCAACTGTTGAAGCCCGCACTCCGCAATGTCTGGACTTCTTCGTGCATGACGCTGGCGGTCAGCGCCACAACTGGAATGTTTTTTGCCCAATCCGTTTCGCGTAACAATTTCAGCATCTCGAAACCTGTAATCGGTTTCATATGGATGTCGAGAAAGATGATGTCGGGTTTCGGTTCGATTTTACCGACTTTTTCCAGAAAATCCGTACTATCTTCAAAAATTGTTACACTGGGCAGTTTCATTCGCCCGGTGAGCAGCATTTTCATCAGTTTGCGACTCTGCGCATCGTCTTCGACATATAGTACAGCGGGTGGTTTGTTCTCTGTCATGTAGCACGTCCTATCTATATAGAAGGCTTCAGTATGGACGATTTGACCGGAACAGCGACGTAGAATGTTGAGCCTTTTCCAACTTCGCTTTCCAGCCAGAGGCGACCACCGTGTGCTTCGGCAAGACTCTTCGCAATCGGCATTCCCAGTCCTGTGCCGCCGCCCTGTCTCAATCCGGTTTGGGTCTGTTTAAAGGCCTGGAAAACAACTTCCTGATCTGCGGGGGCAATGCCCGATCCGGTATCGGCGATGGAAATCAGAATTTCATCCTTCGTCTGCGCGGCTTTCAGCTTGATCGAACCCTTCTCGGTGAACTTGCAGGCGTTGGAAAGAATATTCAGCAAAATCTGGAGGATACGCTGGCGGTCTCCGCGAATCTTTGGCAAATCTGCCTGAATGTCGGATTCAAGCTGGACGCCATCCTTGACGAGGCTACGCACTGTGGAAAGGCTGCTTTCCAGAATCCCCTTCAGGTTAACATCGTCCTCAATGAACAGATTGAGCGAACCCGCTTCGATCTTGGACATATCCAGCACATCGTTAATCAGGTTGAGCAGATGTTTACCGCTCCCGATCACTTCTGTGAGAAGTTCGTGCTGTTGTTCGTTGACGGGACCAGTGTCGCCAGCCGCGACAAATTCCGTAAAGTTGATGATAGCGTTTAGCGGGGTACGCAGTTCGTGGGACATGCTGGCAAGGAATGCCGATTTTACTTGATCGGAACGTTCGGCGCGTTCACGCGAACGCTCGGCAGCTTCGCGTGCTTCGTCCGTTTGCTTCAGGCTTCGGGATAGCTCCTGTTCGCGCGTTTCCAATTCACGCAAATTATCCTCGCGGATGCGCCCCACCA
Organism: uncultured Anaerolineaceae bacterium; assembly: GCA_964432445.1. Classification (GTDB taxonomy): domain Bacteria; phylum Chloroflexota; class Anaerolineae; order Aggregatilineales; family UBA2796; genus JBBRMW01. The sequence continues at coordinate 36,742 of CAYSOC010000015.1, read as the reverse complement.
GCACCGTAATAATAGTAGTGATGGCTACAAACGATACTGCCGCAAGGCTTTGGGTGGCAACAACCGAATCATCTGCCAATGGGGAGCGTGGAATAAAGAGGATGATGATAGTAATGACGATACCGATAACGAGGGTATCTCTGGAAGACAGAAGCAGTCCGGCAAACACAACACTCAGACTGAGAAAAAACAGAGGAACTGTAGTTGTGAACCCGGCTGTGGTAATAAGTGGTAGCAATACCGCAACCAATGGGATAGCTATCGTAATCCGTGCGCCCATCGTATAGTAACGGGTTCGACTGAGAACATATCCAATTGGAATGAGTAGCAAAGAGAACAGAAGCCCCGGTGTTGGCGGAGTGAATGTTCCGCTTGCCAGATAGTTCGTTACGGGGCTGACAAATATTGCCCAAACAGCAAGAGGCGCAAACACCGTCAATACCGCAGACAAAACGCGGGCTTTCTTCTTTTCATCATTTGTGAGGAGATCGGATGGCTTTGTCAGCGAATTCCAAAGATTACGGAAAAACGCCGGATGATCCCCGGCAGGTATTTTTTCCATTGTGTTCACGGACATACTACACCTGTTTTCATAAAATTGCGGATTAGTCCACTATAACGATTACTGCTCGGAAAACGATTTCGGAGAGCAGATTTTAATGTAAGGTGATTCTACTGTCTATAAATACCTCAGCGTATCACGATCTAATAACACTATCCTGATGCCACGCTCTAACTAAATTCAAACTACCGAAAAATTACCTGATTGTGAGATTATTGAACTTGCAGCATGAGCGACTGCCGATATAATTCATTATACTCTTGATTCACTGCTAAATTTCTTCGTACTCTCGCCACAACTTTTTCGACATTTTCGGCTGTAATATCAATTAATAACGAGGTCTGGTGTATGGAAGCTCAAGCTACCTTACCGAATCGCCCAAACATTATCTTCCCCGTTTTGGGCGCTGCTGCTGTTGTGTTTACCTTCATGACGGTTTTGGCGGGGCCGCCCCCTGCCGATAAACTTGTCGGGTTTGCGATAGGGATCATTATTCTCATTGCTTTTACACTGGCACTTGGACTTTCTGTGTGGCATCTTTTCGTGCGCCCTCTGCCTGCTGGCGTAACAAAAACCGATGTCTCGGTAGTAGACATCCGTCCACAGACGCGCAATATCATTGCTCTCTTCCTGACCCTCAGCACCATCAGCGTCGGTATTGCGGGTGGTTGGGATGAAATCTGGCATGTTAAATACGGTATCCCGTTCGGAGAAGATTTTTTCTGGCGTCCACATTTGTTGCTCTACTTCAGCTTTGGAACGATGCTCCTTACCGGAATCTGGAGTTGGAAAGTTCTAATGAACCGTTCACGCGGAACGCTCCAGCAGCGCTTCCGTGCAAATCCATTGCTTGGGCTAAGTTTCTTTGCCGGGATGTACACCATCTACGCTGTAGGAACTGATCCAATCTGGCACAAACTGTATGGTGCAGACCTTGCGCCCTGGTCGCTGCCGCATCTGCTGATCCTGATCCTGATTTTCATGACAGGGATGTTGGCAGTTGCTTTCCATAAAACGCTTATGCCCGCACGTAACTGGCAAACGGGTTTCCGGTTTTCGTGGCGTGATGTGATGATTGTTATCGTCATGGCTGGCGCTTTGGTTGACTATCTGCTGATCTTTACGATCCAGTGGTACGGAGCGCGTATATCCGCAGGCGCACGGCAGTTGCAGCAAATCTTGGCCTATCCCGACTGGTTGTTTCCACTATTTATCACCTTCCTCGCGGTACTGTTCGGCGGCATGGCGCTGCACAGCACGCGGCGGATCGGGAGCGCGACACTGGTTGGGTTGTTGGCCTTTGGCGTTCGTTTCTTTCTGGATAAAAGTTTTGGTGGTCTGCGCGATGGTACAACCTCACTGTACCTGATCATTCCGATGTTGCTGGCGATGGATGTTCTGTATGCAATTATGATCGCGCGTACAAAGAAACCACCAACATTGTGGATGACCGCCGGGATGCTGGCGCTTCTGCTCGGTGTTGTGGAATATCCGCTGATTGCGGCATTGTTTCCGTTCCTTCCGGTTAATCCAATTGATATTGTGGGCAGGGTTATCGCCAGCCTGATCGCGGGTGCGGCTACCATGTGGCTGGTACAGAACCTTAGCGATATGAGCGCCTACGGTGATACCCCCGAATCCGTTGCGGCACAGAAGCCCCTTCTCTCGTCTTTCCTGGCAAACGCTTCGTTGTACGTTGCCTTTGCCGTCGGCATACTGCTCTTTATCGTGACGGCTACACCACCCGTTAAATAACACCGTCAAACGTCATAGCCCGGTATCCTCTGCCGGGCTATACTCTCTCAAAATGATTGAGGGATGTTCCAATGAAGCGGATTGTTTTTCTCGCATTGATTGTTTTTGCACTCTTCCCATTCTCCAACTCAGTCCGTTCAGTGAACGCTGCCTGTAGTCTTGCGGCAAAAGCGGGCATGAGTTCGGAACCGATTCTTTCCAGCGGTGTGTCACGCTCCTACATTCTATTCATTCCCAAAAGCTATGACGGGAAAACGGCGCTCCCGGTTGTATTCAGCTATCACGGATTCATCAGCAATCCAGCGCAACAAATGTTATTCAGTGGATGGGACAAGATCGGGGAGCGCGAAGGGTTCTTTACCGTCTATCCGGCGGGAACAGGCAACCCTACGCGCTGGTATTCCGGTACAACCAGTTTCACTGGCCCGGAAACAACGAATGATGTGCAATTTTTCAATGATATGCTGGACGAACTGAATAAGCACCTTTGCATAGATAATTCCCGGATTTTCGTAACCGGGCTTTCCAACGGTGGTGGTATGAGCCATCGTCTGGCGTGCGATACCAGTATGCGCATCGCTGCAATTGGGACAGTAGCAGGCGCATATCCATCGGTACAGATGAAATGTGAAGCAACGCGAGCGATCCCGATCATCGCGTTTCATGGAGACGCTGACAAGATTGTGAATTACAAGGGAAGCCAACGGGAGCTATTTCCAGATATTCAGGAATGGGCGGCAGAGTGGGCAAAGCGGAATAGTTGCCAGAAAGGGCCGGATGAATTCTTTAAAAAAGATGACGTGACCGCTGTACAGTGGGGCAATTGCGCACAAAACGGCGATGTACAGCTTTATACGATCAGTGACGGTGGGCATACATGGCCTGGTGGCGGACTGGATTTACCTGCCGTATTGGGCAAGACTACGAAAACAATCAATGCCAGTGAGTTGATGTGGAAGTTTTTCATCGCGCACCCGATGCCACAAGCGCCTTGAATATAAACCGTTTGTTCAGACTTATAAATATCTACATCCAGATTTCGGAGGAAAACCGATATTTGAACGTAGATATAATATTGAACCAGATAAAAAGGATGCGGCATGACGACTTTTCACTATAAATGGGTCTGGAATCTCGAATCCAGCCCATCGGCGCTTTGGCCGTATGTTACCAATACAGATCGGTTTAATGCAGCGTCGGGTATTCCATCGGTGACATATACAGAAACGCCGTTGCCAGAGGGGTTGTCGCGCCGCACCATGAGCCAGCGATTCTATGGCGTCAAAATCACCTATGACGAAGAGCCGTTTCAGTGGGTACATGGTCAACAGATGACCCGCGTTTCGCGCTATCATCGGTCTCCGCTTAATCCCCTGAAAGATTTCCGCGCCCAAATGACGCTTGAACCGCGTCCAGAGGGCGGTACGCGCGTCCTGTATGAAACATGGACATCTGCGGCAACCCCGGTTGGGTTGATAGCCATCCCGATTCAGATTAATGGCATGTTTCGGCGGTCATTTGAACGGACTTTCCGCAAAATCGACAAATCGGTACAGAAACGATCTGCCGAAATGCCGGGTTCTGTTTTGCGAACTCCGGTCACGCCCGAAGGTCGCGCCCGTATCAACGAAGCTGTAAAAGTGTTGTATGAGGCCAAACAAGACCCCACCATCATTAACCGGCTGGTTTTGCACCTCGAAAAGTCCCCGGATTCCGATGTTTTCCGTATGCGCCCGTATGCGTTGGCAGATCAATGGGGGGTAGATCGGAATAAAACGCTGGAAACCTTCCTGCGTGCCACCCGTGCCGGACTGCTTGATTTATATTGGGATATGCTTTGCCCGGATTGTCGCGGCGCAAAGCATCGTTCGATTTCGCTGGATGGCATCACACAGTACGGCTACTGTCCTTCCTGCAACATTGATTTTGAGGTCGATTTTGCCCGTTCCGTCGAGGTATCGTTTCAGGTCAACCCGGCAATTCGTCCGGCAGTACATCAGGAATTTTGCATCGGCAACCCGCAACTGACGCCGCATATCCTCGCCCAACAGCGCCTTGAACCCGGTGAGACGCGCACTATTTCCATCCGCATGGAACCGGGGCGCTATCGCTGGCTTGCGCCACAGATCGCCGGAAGCAACAAGACGCCGCGTACCTTGCAGGCAATGGAAACCGCCACGAAAGGGCAGGTTCTGTTCAGCGTTGGGGGCAATGCCCGCACCAATCAGGCGCAACTCACTATCAACGATGAACTCGGCATATCCGCAACAAATTTTGCAGCGGGCGAAATTCAATTCACCATCACCAACGAAACAAAATTGCCTGAGATTCTGCGTCTGGGGCGGCTCGATTGGGTGGAGCAGGCGGCAACAGCAGCCGAAGTCACCAGTTTGCAACTCTTTCGTGATCAATTTTCAGCAGAATCATTGCGTCCTGGTCAGTCGATCAGCGTTGGCAATCTGACCCTGTTGTTTACCGATCTCAAGGGATCAACGTCAATGTATCGCACCTTTGGCGATGCAGCGGTATTCCGACAGGTGATCGATCATTTCGACATCCTGCGGGAAGGTGTGAGTAAATATAACGGGGGACTGGTCAAAACAATTGGCGATGCAATCATGGCGACTTTTCCCGACCCGGCAGATGCCATCCGTGCAGCGATTGAAATTTTGCGTGCGATGAAAAAATACAATGAGGAAAACGGCGCGTTGCTTACGCTCAAGATCGGAATCAATAGCGGAACGTGTATCGCAGTGACGCTCAATGACCGATTGGACTATTTCGGTTCGATGGTCAATCTGGCGGCGCGACTCGAAGGGCTAGGCAATGGGGATGATGTGATTATTGCCGAAGAGGTGGCACACGATCCGGCGGTTGAAACATTGCTCGAACAACCGGATTTAAGCGTTTCCGCGTTTGAGGCTACAGTTAAAGGATTCAGTACGCCTGTGCCTGTACGTCGGCTGCAACTGAAAGTGGTCGAACCGCAGCAGACCTGATATTCAGAACAGGGTTACGTGTACGACACCTTTGGTTAGTTCCTTGTTGAATCCCATTGCGCTGAGGCGACAACTGCGGGCGCGTGCGAATGCCAGCAGGTGCGCCGCAAACTGAATCGCCAGATCGTTGTTGCGGAGTGGGATAGTGACTGTAATTGTCTCGCCAACACGCGGGACAACAACAATATTGAACTGATAGCTGGTATTCACTCGTGTGGCGATATGCCAGAAACTCTGCGCGGCATGATAGTCATAGAGAGGGCGCATTTCCAATCCAACACCGCTGACATTCTTCCATTCTGTGATCGGGATCAAGGCGGTTGCGTCGGTGCTGTTTGCTGGAAGAAATGAAATCCCATCAGCAGAGACGGTGAACCGTTCCCATTGTGTTGGCGGCTTACTGTCGATTTTCGGGAGCAGTTCCCATGCACTCAGGACAATCTTTTCCAGCATGATATGGCAGGTCGAAAATGCCTGTCGTGGTGTCAGTCCGGTGTGTTGTTTGCGGTAGACGAGTACCTTTCGGTAGATGTCCTGACCAATAAATGCAATGAATAACAGGACATAGCTGCTCAGACATAAATGGATAGGAAAAGTTTCCATTGGGTACTTCCTGCATCATTCACCGGAGTGAATCTCGTTCTAGTTATTGGTGATGTGTGTGCCGGGGGGTATCCCGGACAGCGCCCCTTCCAGCTGACCGGGGAGCAATCCTCCGAAAATATGAATATTCAAGCCCGGTATCTGCTGCGCCAGCGTAACCATTGCCTGTACTTTGGAAAGCATCCCACCTGTGACATCCGTCCCATGTGAGCCGCCCAATGCGCTCACGATGTGTTCAAAATTTGTCGTTGTGATCATTGGAATGATTTGACCTGCCGAATCGTACACCCCTTCGACTTCTCCAAGCAGGAAAATACGATTTGGTGTTAGAACTTCGGCAAGATAGGCAAATACTGTTTCGGTGGAAATGATCGTTCCACCGCGCATTTTATCGAACGCCACATCACCATACACAACCGGGATCAATCCCCGGTTCAGAGCGGTACGGACTCCGCTGGAATCCATCGTGACCAGCACCCCGTCACTGCATTGCGCCGATGCGGATGGCGATACCGGGAAGATGGGCAGCCCAGCCTCGAATAGGGCTTCACTCACCAGATTATTCAGACGTCGGGCAACGATGGCAACCTCTGAAAAACCGTCCCACTGTGCGCGTGTGCTGACTCCCTGTGCCGTGCCATATTTGCTGGCGGCAACATGACCAAACGAACCGGAACCATGCCCGATCACAATACGTAAATTCGGGTTTTTGGCGCGCGCCACAGCAATTTCCAACGCCACACGCTGCATCGTTTCGGGGCGATATTGCTGGTTTTCGCGTTTATCGGTGATGAGAGAGCCACCGAGTTTAATGAAGGTGAGCATGACTATTCCCTATTCCAGCGTTGTAACCCAGGTACGGACTGCGCCCGCGCCCCGAAATGCAGCAGTCACTTCCATCGCGCAATGGGGTTTGACCAACGCGATCACATTGCCACCGCGTCCCCCGCCAGAGAGCTTCGCGCCGGATGCACCCGCCGAAAGCGCCGCCGTAACGAGTTGATCGAGTCGCTCGGATGAAACGGTCAGTGAACGTAGTATTCCGTGATTTTCGATCATGAGCGAACCAAGCGTATCAATATCGCCTTGCATAATCAGATCGCGTGCTGTATTGACGATCATACCGATACGTTCAAACATCGGATTGGCGGCAATCGGGTTTTCCTCGCGGTATTTGCGCACATCTGCGACAGTCTCTTTGGTGGAGGAATGAATGCCGGAATCAGCAACGACAAACATCAGCGGTTTACCGATCCTGAAAGGCTGTGGCGTCTCGCCCTTCACAAAAAATATCGGGCGGTTGTAGACAATCGTGGTGTTATCAATACCGCTTGGCGTGCCGTGAAAATATTTTTCCACTTCGTAGACCAATGCGTTAAGCTGTTCTTCTGTGAAACGATGATCGAAATGATGCCCCAATTCGCGCATAATTGCCGCCGCTACCGCTGCGCCACTACCGAAACCGCCACCCATCGGAATAGTAGAATGTAATTCGATACGCAGGTTTGGCGGTGCGACTTTGAGTTCATTCAACACTGAATGGGCTGCAAATGCCAACGGCTCGTTATACTCCGCTTTATTTGGCTCGATACGATATTCCTTTTCGGTTTCGCGGGAATATACAACCAGACCGCCATCGGACATGGTTCGGGACTCTGCCGTAACAGAAATCGCGGAAAAAGGAATCGCTATGGCAGGATAGCCATAAACGGCGGCATGTTCCCCAAAGAGGATGATCTTGGCAGGCGCGGTGCTGGTCATGATTGATTATTGAAACCGGGGCAAGCCATAGAGAATGAAAATGATTGTCAAACCCCAGATGATAATATCTGCCAGCAGGACACGATCCTTAAACAGCAATTCATCGGGTGCGCCGCCTTCGCCTTTGACATGAATCAGATAGAGATAGCGGAAAATACCATAAATCACGAAAGGAACAGTCAACAGCATGAGATTCGGTGCGCGACTGGTTTTGGCCTCAAATGTATAGAAGGTATACGAAATAACTGTCCCGGTTGTGACCATGCGCAGCATATCATCCAGTAACGGCAGGTTATATTCACGGAAGATTGGGCGCACCTTCGCAGCATCTTCTTTAAGCGCGACAAATTCCTGCCGACGTTTCCCCACCGCCAGAAACAACGAAAGTCCCCCTACACAGACATACAACCAGGGTGAGAAATTCGCCACTGTGATCACTGCGGCTCCGGCGATTACACGCAATACAAATCCCGCTGCAATTGCGAACACATCGATCAGGACAATGTTTTTCAGCTTGAATGAATAAACGATGTGCAGGATAATATAAACCAGCAATACGGTAGCCAACGGCATACTGTAGAGCAACGCGCCACCTATGGCAATAATCGGCAGGATGATTGCGGCGACAATTGCGAATGGAATCGGCAACTGACCAGACGGAATCGCGCGATTTTTCTTTTTAGGATGAAGTTTGTCTTTTTCGACATCGACAATATCATTCACCAGATAAATCGTGCTTGCCGAAAGACACAACAGCGCGAACCCGACAAGAACACGCGCCAGCGATGTAAAATTGGTCAAAGCACCATCAAAAACAAGCGGGGCGAAAATGAGCGCGTTTTTTGTCCATTGTCTGGGGCGCATGGTGCGGATCAGGCCGATAAGCGGTTGTGGCTGCAAGCGGATTACTCCTGATTGGTTTGTCATTCGCATGGTGAATATGATCGGAATTATAGCACATGCCTGAAAAGCAACGTCTGGATCAACTTGTCGCGGAGCGTGGTTTGGTGGAAAGCCGGGAGCTTGCGCGCCGCCTGATCATGGAGGGTAACGTAACAGTTGCCGGACAGGTGATGGATAAGCCGGGGACGCGCGTTGCTGTAGACGCAGTGATCGTCGTGAAGGCGCTGCCGCGTTTTGTCAGCCGAGGCGGAGAAAAATTGCAGGCCGCGCTGGAAGCGTTCGCCGTTTCTCCTGAAGAGTTAATCTGTGCCGATGTTGGCGCGAGTACCGGCGGATTCACCGATTGCCTGCTGCAAAACGGCGCGGGGAAAGTCTATGCGATTGATGTTGGCTACGGGCAACTTGATTATAAACTGCGTACCAACGCGCGTGTCGTCGTCATGGAGCGCACCAACGCCCGCTATATAGAAACGCTGCCGGAAAAGCCGGAACTGGTTGTGATCGATGCCTCGTTCATCTCCCTGAAATTGATTTTACCTGTTGTTAAAGGTTGGATGAATGATTCCGGGCGTGTTGTTGCGCTGATCAAGCCACAGTTCGAGGCAGGCCGTGATGAAGTTGGCAAAGGCGGCGTCGTGAAGGATTCTGCTGTGCATACATCCGTGTTGCGCGAAATTCTGGAAGCAGCGCAAGGATTTGGCTTTTCGGTGCGGGGGTTGATCAAAAGTCCACTCAAAGGACCAGCCGGAAATATTGAATTTCTGACCTTGCTCACACTGCAAGCTGCTCCTTCAATTGATCTGGAAGAGGCGATCCAAACCGCAATGAATATGCAGGAAACATCCTCGTGAATGTGATACGGCGCGCAATTCTCGAAGAGACCGAGGCAATTACAGGTGTGTTGCGGCGCTCCAAAGCGCATTGGAATTATGATGCCGCAACGATGGAATTGTTCATGCCGCTTATGGTGATCACTATCGAAGAAATCACAAATAACCATGTTTATGTAATGGAAGGCGAAAATCAGCAGATTATCGGGTTCTATCGCGCCAGCATAGGTGAAAATGGCGCGCGTCTCGATGACCTGTTTATCGATCCACCTTTCATCGGCTACGGCTACGGCAAGCAGATGTTTCTACACGCTGCCGAACTATTCAATAAACTTGGCTATTCAGAATTTACGTTGGAAGCCGATCCTAACGCTGAATCGTTCTACATCAATATGGGCGCAATCCGCATTGGCTCCCGCGAATCCATGATTCCGGGGCGTTTCCTTCCACAGATGAAATATCAAATCAATTGACGACACGACGCGATCAACAATTTATTCTGTTCCTGATTGCGCTGCTGCTTGGCGCGTATATGCTGGTTTATATCGGCGCGCCGGAGTCGATGGATGAAAAGGCGATTCTGGCAACTTCGGCGTCGATGGTGCAATTTGGGCGCTTCGATATGAATGCCGCCGAGTCCAGTGACTGGCTATTGTTGCCACTGTCGCGCCTCGGTACGTTTGGGGCGGATGGTGCGCTCTATGCCAAGAAGGGTATCACCCCCGCCCTCGTCATGTCGCCAGTGATTGCGATTGGGCGTCTCCTGCCCTGGCTCTCGATACGCGCCACCGGATTGCTGTTCAATGCACTGGTAACAGCATTCACCGCTGTACTAATCTACTGGTTTGGGCGCAGACTTGGTTATAAGCCCGGTACGACGCTGGCGACAGGTTTGATTTATGGCTTGTGTACGCTGGCATTCGTGTATACCAAAACGGCGTTCGGAGAACCCGTTGTTGGATTGTTGCTATCCGGTGCGCTGTTTGCTGCATATGATGCTGGTGTTCGCATACCGGAGTATGGAGTTGCACACGAAAAAAGCACTAATATTTCTGGATTTAATCGGACAATTCAGAGATTAATTCCGATAATAGCGCTTATCAGGACTAATCGTATTTCCGGGGAATCCGGGACACCTTCGACCTATCTTTCATTGCCTATTCCAGGTCTTTTGATTTGTGGCACATTGTTAATCCTGTGTGTCGGCGCAAATACCGTCTACATCGTATTCATCCCTATCATTGCCCTGTATCTGTTACCTGCTCTGAAATTGAATATCAGGGCATGGTTATCCTTTATTGCGCCAATATTCATCGGCGGGTTGCTCCTGCTGATATTTAATTACATTCGGTTCGGCTCATTTTTTAGTACGGGCTATAACTTCGCGCTTGGTGAGGGCTTCACACATCCATTCTGGCGCGGCGTGTACGGGCTAACGATTGGCGCACAGCGTGGAATCTTCTGGTACAGCCCCATTTTGTTATTGTGTATTCCCGGCTGGCTGATGTTCCGCAAACGTGCATCTAGCCTTGCGTGGACTGGTCTGCTGCTGATTGTTTCGCAAATTCTGGTATTTGCCGCATGGTGGAGTTGGCACGGCGGGATAGTCTGGGGGCCGCGCTTTCTGTTGCCCGCGCTCCCGATTGCAGTGCTGTTCTTGCTACCGTTGATTGAATCGCGCAAAACGCCAATTCTGGCGGCTGTGTTCGGTTTATCAACACTTTCATTCGGGATACAACTGCTCGGAGCGTTATACAGTTATTTCCCCTATGTTGGCTATCTGTTCGGCATCTATACTCCGTTTGGCCTTGATGGAGTTATGGCAGACTCGTTCTTTTTCGATCCGCTTGCCAGTCCGATTGTGGGACATCTGGCAATGATGCTTTCCGGCTGGCCTTTGCAACCGTTATGGATCAGAAATGGCTTCGATATTGGGATATTCGGAAGTGCTATCGCCCTCATTGCAGGCGGATTATTTGTACTCCGGTTGCGATCTCGACGGAGCATTATCCTCGTTGGGATTCTTGCGTTGATCGCTCTGAATATGCCACCGCTGCGTCAAACGATAAATAACCTGCCAACGGAAGCCGTGCGCCTCGAAAATACGCTGAATCCCCCAGGTTTTGTTGTAGCTGCAACCACGCTGTTTGACGATGCGCTGGTTGATTATCATTTGCGATCCGTAACCATGAATGCGCCAACTGCTCCCGATGACGAACGCGCGCGTGCCATCTGGAGGTATGCGCTGCAACAGAATCGGTTGCTTTGGTTTGTAACGTGGTTCAACCCGGCGAACGTTGAAAACTGGCAGGAGCGCGAACTGTGGGAACGCGGGTGGTATGTCAATGATCGGACGCTGGCAGGCAAACACCGCGCGCTGTTATTTGATCTCTCTACACCACAACTAACGGATCATAAAGGGGAGTGGCATTTTGCCAATGGGGTGATTCTGCAAAATTGCGCGTTAGCTGTTACCTCTGATGGTGTATATGTGTCACTAGAATGGAAACCGGATACTCCACGTCCGACACGCGATTATTCGTGGTTTGTGCATTTGGTGGATATGAACGGGAATATCCTCGCACAGCAGGATCGCGCCCCGCAAGGTGGCTATCAGCCAACCAGCAAATGGACAGGCAAGGTCGCGGATAGATTGTTCTTTCCAGTAAAGAATATTGGATCGGGCTGGCGTGTGCGGGTCGGATACGTTGACCCAGATACTGGCAAACCCATTAGCATCACTGATCAGAGTGGCGCAACGTTACCCGATCCGTTTTTGCTTTTTCGGCAGTGAAGGTTAGCCCATCTGCTCCGGTTGAGGTGTTGTATCCTCTATGGATTCAGGGACAGTTTCGACAGACGCAGGTTTTGGCGGTGGTGGTTTAACGCCATTTCGCGGTGTCCAGCGCAGTTCCTCCCATGCCGGGACACCCATCATCCGGGAAATGCACAATGCGGCATGATGTGCCGGACTCTCCACGTGATGGATGTCCAGTGGTTGACGTTCGCCCGGATGCTGGCGCGGATCAAAAGCAGCACGCCCATCCATCATCGGGATATAGGCCACCTGTAAAAAGTCGCCCTGTTGCCGCCGAAGGTGAATCCACGTTTCACCCGCGATGATTTCTTCTCTTCCGATTGGCAATGCGCGAGAAGGTTTGTGCTGACTCAATACATCGCTGACGAGCAGATATTCAATCTTTTCAAACGGGATTTGGCGTATCACACCCGTCGGGCGGCGCACGACGCGAATCAGGCGATTGCGTTCATCAAACTCCAGACTACCGCGCGTAATTAGCAATCCAACGCAATAGCCAGCGCGAATCAGGATAGCAATCGTCACAAGGATGCCTGCCAACGGTAACCATTCCGGTTGTACCGGCGCAAACAACGAACGTAAGCCACCTGCTGCCAGCAGCAATATCAAAAGGGCAAGCCCGCTGAAAAAGATAGCCTGTATCAGAATTCCGCGTTGCCACGCCGCCGAACGTTCCCATGCTAACCCGACGCGATTTTCGGTCAGCATCCATTCGCCAACCTGAATCGGCAGTGGGAGGTCTGCAACATTTTCGAGGCGCGCACGCGGTTGGTTCTGCTCTACAACAACCGCTTCTTCTGCGGGTTTCGGCGCGGGTGGGAAAAACTGAAATGGTCTGCGGATGGATTCGGCCAGCAAACGCCCGGCTGTCTGCGCGATCTCCAGACCCTCGGCGGCAGTGGAATCATACCAGCGTGCGACGCCACACCAGCGCCCGCGCTCCATTTCGAGCGCACCGTCGAATACAAACCCAAGCTGCCACCAGCCATCTTCCCATCCGACAATCACAGATTCGATCTGTTCCGGGACGAGACCGCTTTCCGGGATACGTCGCGCACGTGCAAACGCAGGAAGATAGGTTACACCCGATGATTGAGCCTCAACGAGCGCGACACCCGGCGCAGATTGGGCGGTAAGACGCCAGGAAAAGCTGTCAGCTTCGATTTGTAAATTATTTGCCGCAGGGAAGGATTGCACTATGCTGCCTCTATAGAATCGTGCCAGAGTTGATCAGGGCTTGCTGGCCTCAATAACAACCCAGTCGGTAATCATACGCCTTTTATAGGGGTTTAGTCCAGTGCTTCTCAATGCTGCTTCAACTTCATCGGCTTGAGTTTCGATGATCCCGCCGAAAACCGCGACGCCACCAGGTTTTACGATATTTCCCAATCCCTGCCCGCACATCATGATGATAACTTTGGCGAGGATATTCACCAGCGAAATATCAAATTGATCGCCTCGTTGCAAGAGCCATTCGAGGCTGCCTTCAGAAACTGTCAATTTGTCCAAAACCCCGTTTGCCTCGGCGTTGGATCGTGTTGCATCCACCGCAATCGGATCAGTGTCGATGGCGACGACATGCGCCGCGCCCATCTTTGCTGCGCCAATCGCCAGAATGCCGGAACCGCAGCCCAAATCCAACACCTGTGAATTCGGTTTGGCTTCGACCAAATCCTCGGCGGCTTCGAGTACAAGCTGTGTACTCGGATGTGTCCCTGTCCCGAATGCCATGCCTGGATCAAGGCTAATCACTACATCTCCGGGATTACCAAACTCCTCGACCCACAGCGGGCGGATAAAGATTTTCCGACCCAGGCGCAATGGGTGATAGTTTACCTTCCATGCTTCTGCCCAATCTTCATCATTCAGGATGGTATAAGTTGGGCTGGGCATCGGATACATACGTCCCAGTTGAAACAAAGCCTCTTCAAGCTGTTGTTTGGCAGCAGGCGCACGTTCATCATCAGGAATATATGCACGCACGATCAGTTTGGCAGCAGGCGGGACTTCATCTTCCCAGGTTTCAATATAGAAACCTCCCTGCTCGATGGCAACACCCTGATGACCGTAGCGCTGGAGAATTTCTGCGATGACTTCCGCCGATTCACCATCGGCTTCCATCGTAATTTCAATCCATTTCATCGACAATACTCATTGAAAACTTCGTGAAAATTCGGAAATTATTCACAAAAAAGCCTGTTTTGTTATAGAAATTGTAACTATACCCTGCTATCATATGAATTGTAAACGCGACATCGAAACAACATCGAAACACAACACACAACACAGTCGCAACAATATCGAAATTCACTGTTCTCAACATTGTAGCCGACATCGTACCCAACATCGTTGTAACGTCGTAGCCACCATCACAAACACGTTGACGCCGACAACATTATAGCCAAAACGCACTCACATCGCCGCTTCATTGTAGCAGCATCGTACCCGCGCAGAGGTAACATCGTAGTTCGACGCACACCATCACAGCCAAATATCGCGCTTACGCCATCCATCGTGACAACCGCCGCACCATAATCTCCCCCGGATTGTGATGCGGCGATTGGCGTTTTATAGGGCAGCGACTTTTTTAGCGCCCGAACCAGTTTCGATTGACCCCCGTCGCCGTATCAAGTTGTTTCATTTCGTCTTCGCTCAACCGGAAGCCCGCCGCGCCAAGCAATTCGTCCAACTGCTGCACTGTGTTCGCACCGACGATTGGCGAAGATACAAATGGTTGTGTCAATATCCAGCCGAGTGCAGTTTGTGCCAGTGTTTTATTGTGGGCGTTCCCGATCTCGCGCAACACTTCCAGAGTAGACCAGCCAACTTCGGTCATATAGCGATTCATGCGTTCATTGCCTTCACCTCGTGAGCCTGTCGGTGCGCCATCTTCCCGCGTATATTTCCCGGTCAGAAAGCCACCCCCAAGCGGGCTGTAGGGAATCATCCCGACACCCTGATCAAGACATACCGCCGCAAGTTCCGGCTCTACTTCCGCACGATCCAGCAGACTGTAACGCGGTTGGATGCTGTCGAAACGCGCCAAACCAAGTTTATCGCTTGTCCAGAGCGCTTTCATGAGTAGCCATGCCTTGTAGTTGCTTGCACCGATGTAACGCACTTTGCCCTGACGCACCAGATCATCAAGCGCCCGCAAGGTTTCATCCAGCGGCGTATCCCAATCTGGCGAATGCACCTGATAGAGATCAATCGCCTCGATACCGAGCCGTTTCAAACTGGCTTCCACCGCGATCATGATATGATAGCGGCTCAGTCCCTCACCATTTGATCCGGGCCACATGCGTCCGCGCGCTTTGGTGGCAATGACGATTTCATCGCGCGGTTTATCCTTGAGCCATTTCCCGATAATTTCTTCGGCGACGCCGCCGGGATTGCCCGTCGCCCAACGACTGTAAACATCTGCGGTATCTATGAAATTGATGCCGGATTCCCACGCGCGATTTAATACTTCTATAGACTGTTCCTCGGTGCTTGTCCAGCGAAAGGTCATCGTACCGAGGCACAATTCACTGACTTTTAGCCCTGTCCTGCCTAATTTGCGATAATCCATAATTTCCCTCAATTGAACGAGGTTGAATATAGCGCAAATCAGGGCGGCGTGAAGGTCTTGCTTTCCACAAGTTCGAGCAGAAATTCCTCCTGTGCGTTTTCGGTCAGTGCCAATGCACCAATTGGGGAAAGAAACAGGTCAATCGCGCTGGAAAGCGTCTCATTGAAAGCGTGATCATCGGTAGTGCGTCCAGATAACATAACGTAAACAAATGCCGCCAGCAACGCGACAAAACCTGTGTGTACTGTGCGATGCGCTGCGAACTGGTAGCCAAGCAGATATTGTCGCGCGACTTCCACCATAAAGCGTTCGCCCTGTGGTGAACCCTGCTGATTAAACGTGGGCGCAGCAATCACTAGAGGCAAAATTTTCGCAGCCTCTGCGTAAGTTTTTGTGAGTGTCGTGCGGACTTCTGGCGCGTGATTAATCAGGCGTTGCAAACTGCGATAGAGCGAACGCATTTCAGCAGAAGGAACTGTAACATGATTTTCGCGTATGAATTGCGCGGCGTGGCGCAATCGATCCATAAACGGTTCATCTGCCGTAAAAAATGCCGCGAATTGTTCAGTGATCGTCTGCATCTCTTCAAAGGAGATTAGTTTAGCGGGTGTGAGCGGTACTTCTTCGGGGACAGTAATGATTGATTGCACCTCACCAAGCATTCGGGTCGCATCCGAAGTATTTAGCGGTTCGTCATTCCCGTTCATTTCGATCAGGCGGCGACACCCCACATTGAGCGATACCTGCATTCCTGTTGGGGTTTGTACTGCCTGCAACGGAAAAAACTGGCACGCCACAGGTTTGACCCTCATGCCCGATTCCTTGTGGATAATGCAAAGATTATCGCTGCCGAGGAAAACGCAACGCCCGTCTACTTTGTTCAGCATATATTGCCGGGTAGCGGAATCCCGTATAACCAGTGGCACATCTTCCGGCACATCCCAAAGCAGGTCGCGCCACCAATCCAGCGAGAGCCGTTGTGCTTCCTGCTGTGTCAACATCACATCGTAACTACGGCAGCCATTGGCACACAGCCGACAGCTATGGTGACTGTCTGGTACAGCCTGAAGTGGAAGGGACGGATCAATTGGTTTGCGGGTTGTGAATGTCGTCATATGAAGAAGTGTACAACAGAATAAGAGCAAATCTGCCCATCTTTTTGAAGCGTCGATGAGCAGACAGTCAGGACAGGGAGCAGACTATTTCTTTGTTGGGACGGGTGTGGCCGATACTGCGGCATCACGTGGCAAAGAGGGTGTTGATGTCGGTCCCGGTGTCCGGGTTGCCGTCGGAATCACCACAGGCATTGTTGGCGTAACTTCGGGCATCGGCGGCGATTCGCGGGAGACACCCGGTACTTGCAAGCCGATCAGATACGTTTTGCCATCTTCGACAAACTGTACCCCGTTGCGCGCGCCACGCAGGGTTGACCAGAAAAATCCGAGAACGTTGCCGCTAATCCACATCGGCTTGCCGCTCGTGGCAATTTCGCCAATATGAAGCGGGTTGCTCTTTGACCAGGCCATACGCGGCATTTGTGAGCCAGCGATAGGCTGCACGCTCAACCATGCCCCGGTAGGCTGATAGATTACAGGTTCAGGGCTGATCCGTGTGCAGCGTTCGAGAATAGCAGTGAATTCCCCACCCGACCAGTTGCTGTAGCTGCGAACAGTGCGCGTCTCGTTGCTGATCCGTAGGGTGATCATTTCAATCACATGCTTCCCCGGCGGCGGCAACTGCTTCGCGGCATAATCCTGAACACTATAGAAGTGTTGATCGCGGATGATGAAATCCAGAAATGAACGAATGATTTCACCATTTACCCGCGCCTCTAGCACCTGTTCACCTGTAATCCACGTCATATACCCATCGCCATAGACGGTGCATAGTGGCAGACGGTTCATCGCCTCAACAGGGGTTTCACCGACGATCTGGCGATCAATGCGGAACAGGATTGAACCCGGCTTGGTATCCCAACTGAACGGAAGGGCGGTTGGCGTCGGCGCAGTTCCGGTGGCAGGTGGACGGACAGGCGTGGCAGGGTTGGAGCCACAGGCAGTCAAAACAGCAATCAATAACAATATGACGCTAAAACGGCTCACAGAATCACCTCAACCTTGTTGCAACGCGCTGTATAGGGGTATCAACGACCTGATTCTAGCCCGACTCTGCCTGGTATGCCAGAGTCGGGACAATGGTACTAATCAACCCTTTATGAGATAGATTGTGATTTGCTCACGAAGCCACTTGCACCGTCCGGGTGTAACGGGGCTGGTTCTTCAATCTGCAACGCGCCTTTGCCATCTGTGCAGCGCACCGAGAGCGTATGATAGCCTTTGGTGGCCGGCCATTCGTAACGCCATAGTGTCCATACCAGCGGAGCAAGTGGCTCTTTGAGTTGCGCGGACTGCCACGCGCCACCATCGACAGAAACCTCTACCTTGCTGATGCCGCGATCTCCGGCGAAAGCGATCCCGCCAACAGGAATCAAGCCATCTTTTTTCAGGTCAACCGCAATCACATCGAAGATAGAGGTAGATTTAACAAATGCGTCTTTATCCCAGCCACGCACTTCCCAGTAGCCAGAATAGGCTTCCGGGATCGCTGTAATCTGGTAAATCCACTTCGGGTTTTTCATGCCGAAGCGATTGGGGACAAAGAGCCGCAGTGGGAAGCCATGTTCCGCCGTGAGTGGTTCATCGTTTGTCGCATAGGCTAGTAACGTTCGTTCATCCAACGCCGATTCCAGGGGCAGACTTTCTGTGTATCCATCGGTACAGGTAAATTTGATCTCCTTCACATTTGGCCGAAGTTTGGCTGTTTCCAGAATGCTCTTGAGTGTGACGCCTTTCCAGCGGGTTGTGCTGATCAAATCTCCGCCAACAGGGTTGGAAATACATTCAAGCGTAGCATATTGCTCTGTCGATGGAAGTTTGAGCAGCGCGTTATAACTCAGGGTGTACCCTGCGTCCACCTCACCGTCGACCAGGAGTTTCCATGTTGTTGAATCCACACGCGGTGCGACGACATTTACATCGACACGGTAAAACTCCTTGTTCGGAGTGACTTCGAGCCGTGTTCCGGGTACAGCGGCAAACGCGCCCTGTGGCATGTTTGTCGGCATGGGCGTCGCGGATGGGCTACCGACACTCCCCCCTGTGCCTACCGTCGAGCCACCGCCAATTGTTTGACCGCTAAGAAACCGCCCGATCCCCCAACCCGTTGTGGTAAGGAACGCCGCACCACCGCCAAGTTGCAACAGAAATTTTCGGCGCGATTGCCCAACTTTTTGTGATACACCTGTAGGATCATGGGTTTGTGCCGCAATCTGACGCGCTGCATAGGACTCAATACACACACCGAGTACCATTCCCGCTAGCATGAATGCCGCAATAACACTTGTCGAGGTAACCATCGACCCTTGCGGCGCGCCCGTATTGAACCCTTCAACCAGCCATACGATCAGAATGCCGGGAATCAGACCGGAACCAAAACCCAGATATGCCCCTTCAAGGCGTCCGCCCAAAGCGTTGTAATTTAACGTGAGCAGAAATCCGAATACGCCACCAAGAAACAGGAATATCAAAATGGCAATCGTTGCTTCGGAGGCTTTCGAGGCTTGATCAGTGGCAACATCGGGCAACCTGGAAAACAAGGAAACCATCGTATCTATTGCTGTGGTGATCAGCGCACCCGGCAAAATCCGTGCAATCTTGTCGAAAAGCTCAAAATAGGGTTGTGGCATCGACAGGAAAACATGCCCAAGATAAAAAGCAGCCATCAGCGGCGCAGTAATAAAAATACCCAGAAGCGCACCAATCAGCGGCGGCGTTCGTTTTTTTGCAGGTTGCGACATCGCTCTACCTCTCATTTTTCGTATATGTGTGTTGTAGGGATCGTAGCAGGATTTATTACATCAATGGGATGAGCGTATAATTAGGCGACTGGTGTCCTGCTTTTAACTTACGCGGAATGTGATCTTTATGGATTTAATCTTTTCAATTGTGCTTGGTCTGGTCGAAGGCATCACGGAATATCTGCCGATTTCGTCTACCGGGCATCTGCTGGTCGTGTCAGAGTTGTTTGCATGGTTATCAATTCATGTCTTCAACCAACCCACTTTCCTGCTCCCGCGTGAGGGCGGGTTGCGTCATACGTTCAACATCGTGATTCAGTTTGGCCCAATTCTGGCGATTCTGATCTATTTTCGCAAAGACCTATGGCAAATCGTGCGCGATCTGCCACGTGATCCCCGTGCGCGTCGCCTCGTACTTAATCTGATACTGGCGTTTATTCCAGCGGCGGTAATCGGGTTGATTTTGAAGGATATTCCCGAAAATGGAGCGCTCATTGGTACAGCGCTGCTTGTTGGCGGCATTATCTTCCTGTTGATCGAAGCCAATCCACGCAAGGCAACCGTAACTGAACTCTATGAGATAACGCCTCTGCAAGCCGGAATCATCGGCGTCGCGCAGATCACGGCACTGATCCCTGGCGTATCCCGTTCCGGCGCAACCATCGTTGCGGGGTTGTTGATCGGATTGAGGCGCGACGTAATCACGAAATTTACCTTCTATCTGGCAATCCCGACGTTAATTGCTGCGACAGGGTATTCTTTGTTTAAATCCTTGCGCGCGGGTGAATTTGCTGGCAGTAGTTTCGGGCTGTTGATCGTTGGTACTGTTGTGGCATTTGTTAGCGCCTATGCAGCGATAGCGTGGTTCATGCGTTACGTCTCTACGCACAATTTCCGACCCTTCGGGATATATCGGATCGTTGTCGGGATCATCATCCTGATTCTGGCACTGGCAACGCCTCTTTTAAATTCCTGATATGCAGGGCGGATTGGTTATATCCGCCCAAACTTTCCGCATGATGTTTTTACTTTGCCATCGCAGTACGCCATCTTTCGGGGATGACTGTCGCTGCGCCTGTTTCGAGATTGATGCACACGTGCCGCGTTGTGGCTGTGACGAGCAAAACGCCCGTCGTTGCGTTGTGAATTTCATAGCCAAATTTCATCAGGCGGCTTTTGAGTTCCTCGATCCAGCAGGTCACGCGGACACGATCCCCATAGCGTGCGGAACTCTTGTAATTTACATTGAGTTCAACCACTGCCAGTGCGACGCCTTCGCGCTCAAAGGCGGCATAGTCGGAACCACGCCCGCGAGCATACTCTGAACGGCTCTCTTCCATCCAGCTAATATAGTGAGCATGGTTCACAATGCGCATAGCGTCGGTTTCGACATAGCGCACATAAAATTCAGTTGAGTTGGCGAAACGATCAGCGGGTGGCATACGTATCCTATTCGGTTTCTTTATCGAGGTAATTTGAAAGTTCGATCAGATTCAAATCCGGATCGCGGAAATAAACAGATAGAATTGTACCAGTCGCACCCGTTCGCTTCACTGGCCCTTCAATGATGTTCACCTGATATTGTTTCAATTCCATAACGACTTGCTCCAGCGGCGTGCTGACGATAACACATAAATCTGCGGAACCGGGCGTCGGGTATTCTGCTTTTGGCTCAAATTCATGACCAAATTGATGTAGATTGATCTTCTGGGAACCAAATTGCAGCGCTTTTCGTCCTTCTGCGAAGGTGATAATTCGCATTCCCAGAATTTTTGAATAAAATGCACAGGTAGCCTCTACATCGCACACGGTCATAACAAAATGATCAAGATGATCAATATTCATCAGATTTTCTTTGTAATTTGTACAGAGTATAGCCGGAATGGGTTATAAATAGGGACGGGGTTCACCACACGCAATTATGCGCGCAATCGTCTAAGCCGTGTATCAAAGAGTTGGAACGCAGTTCGGGGAATTTCATATCAAAAATGTGCTTGGCGCTGGCGGCATGGCGGCAGTTTATCTTGCGCTGCATATCCCTACCCAGCAACAGGTCGCATTAAAGGTTCTTTCATCACAGCTTTCACACATTGAATCATTTCGCCAGCGCTTCGAGTTGGAAGCGCAAATCACAACAGCATTGCAACACCCCAATATTGTCCCGGTGGTGGCATGGGGTGCAGCCGAAGATTCGCTCTATATTGCGATGAAATACATCCCCGGTGGGACGCTCCATGACAAATTCGTTCTGGATGGTTCTGTCGTGCTGCAAAACACAGCGTATTATCTCAAGGATATTGCGACAGGGCTGGACTATGCCCACTCGATGGGGGTTATCCACCGTGATCTGAAACTGGCGAACGTTCTACTGGATATTGGCGGGCGTGCGCTACTCTCCGATTTCGGGATCGCCCGCGTTATTGAATCCAGCCTGCACCTGACCGAAAGCGGCTCGGTGCTTGGTTCACCGCATTATATGTCTCCGGAGCAGAACGAAGGCAAACCGCTGGACGCCCGTTCGGATTTGTATTCGCTGACTGTGATGGCTTTCCTCATGGTCACAGGGCAGTTTCCATTCCATGCCGACACGCCTGTAGCGATTGCCTTGCAGCACGTCACCAAAGACCCGCCACCGCCATCGCTCATCAATCCGGGATTGCCGCCTGCCCTGGATACGGTGATTATGAAGGGGTTATCGAAAAAGCCCGATGATCGATTCTCCAGCGCAATCGAGTTTGCGCTGGCGTTTGAGCGCGCATTGGGCGCTTACAATATGGAAACGGTTGTCAATTTGCCGATGCTCAACCGTTCACGTCCGACGCCCGCGCGTAACCCAACGCCTTCGACTGTGCCGCCAAATTCACTTCCACTGCCGCCGAAGATGCGCCTGGACGAAGATACTTCTCCGTCTGCGATGTACCGCCGCGCGTTTCGACGCTATGGCACAGGTATATTTCTGCTCACAGTTACAGTGTTGACATTTTTTGCGCTGCGCTTTGGTTTGTCTATCCTGCGTCCGGCGATTTCTCCGACAAATTCGGCAATCACAGCAACATCTATGCCAAGCGCGACGCCCAGCGCAATAGATGAAACACCAGCCACACGGGAAACCGCAACAAATGCAGGTTCCGTCGTTGTAACTGCAACGCCATTCAGCATTACTATCGTACCGAGTACGCCTAACTCCAAACCCACCACAGCGACACCACGCCCGGTAATGACCTTTACCTCTCCCTATAAGGTAATCATCAAAGGGATTGATCGCCCTTCCAATGTACGGAGTGCGCCGGATATTCGCGCTGATGTGCTTGGGCAGATGTATCTGGATGACACTGCCAGCGTCATCGCACGCACAGGCGATTTGAGTTCACCGGAACAAACATGGTATCTGATCACAACCAATCTCAATATTACAGGGTGGGTGCGTGGTGATGTAGTAGAACTCCTGCCGATTGGCTCTAACCCAACCAGTGTCCCAACAGCAGTAACGGTTCCGCCGCCCTTGCCGACACTCGTTCCAACGCGCACGCCGAGGCCGACGACACAACCGCAGTAGAAAAAGGGCTAAAAACGGAATGGCAATTGAAGTTTCCTTCGATGTTCCAATGGCGATTGCGCAAGGTTTGGGTTCAGGCCAACTAGAACGAGTTGGCGGCGTGATACGCAACACAAAAACAAAGGAAATTGTTGGCTGGTTGCGTGAGGCAAGCACAAATACCAGCGACAATCCTCTTTCAGACCTGATTCGAAAATCCGGGGTAGTGCATTTAGCCGCATCAGCTAACCTATATACTCAATTGATTAATGTTGGATTCACTGCGGTTTCTTTTAGTGCGACGATGAATCAGCTTCAAATATTATCGGAAGAAATTAATTCATTGGGGGAACTGATTCAACATGAATTTTGGCGAGATCGAGATAAGGATTTCGAGAAAGCGTTGGATGCGGCTCGAAACGCCTTTGAAAGCAATATAGATGACAAAGCATTTCAACGGGAAATGGCGAGTGCGGCGATCCTCGAACTGCCGAAAGCGCGCAACCTTTTTCTGGATGAGTTTGAGAAAATAGCCGGCTCACCGTCTCCGAACAAAATACTGATGGAACATTGCCTGATACGCGCTTTTCACGCCCATACTACATTGATAAAATGCCTTGTTTTGCACGATCAGGCAAAACTTGCCCGCGAACGGATGAAAGAAAACATGGACAGACTTCGTAAAGATTGTCAATTACTTGTTCAAATGTGGGTTTCGACTCCTGCGGCAGTCTGGTTTCATCAAAATGTACCCCTTGCCCTTACCCGACGGTATGTTTCCATTCAACGTTGGTTGCGGGCATCGGATAATTTCGCGGAAAATTCTGAGTCATCCGTGCTTTGGGATGTGCTGAATGAAGCACGAGTCGGGTTCTGGAATAACCAGGTCTTGCAATTCCTTGATGATGAATTTGATGAAGGATTCGGCGGAATAGGACAGCGCATCGCACGCACTCCAAAAACCACCCGCAATCAGAAATTAGTTCAACTTGCGTCAAATATTGCTCATGCAGAAATGCTTATCGAATCCGATCAACGATTGGCTGGATACAGCCTGGAATTGAGTACGATGCGTTTATCCTACCCTGAATGGGAAAGCCGGATTTCCATCCATTTACTGGAAGAGAACGGTAGCGCCTTGCTGGTAGATACTGAAGCCTTACAGGGATTATCGTAAATATTCACTATCTATTCCTGTTTTGCACCTGTTCGATTCCGAAATACATAAATCGCTTCGTCTCTTCAAAAGGCGGCTCCGGGATGATGCCATATTCGTGCATCTTCTGACGCCAGAATAGCGCATCGCGGATCAACAGTTCCCATTGCGGGAATTCCTCCAGCGCCCACGCTGCGGCTTTACCTTTGGATGTATATTCCCCGTGACGAAGCGTGTAGAGACCCCGACACATCGTCAAAATTACATAGGCTTGTGAACCGTGATGATGGCTCATACTGTCAATCCAGCCCGGAATGGAAAGGATATGATCCCGAATCGAGGCCAGAAACTCTTCTTTTGA
Source organism: uncultured Anaerolineaceae bacterium (assembly GCA_964432445.1). GTDB lineage: Bacteria > Chloroflexota > Anaerolineae > Aggregatilineales > UBA2796 > JBBRMW01. The sequence continues at coordinate 12,032 of CAYSOC010000015.1, read as the reverse complement.
AATCGGAACAATGATGGTTTTGGGTGGCGGGCCATATAAGGGGAGGCCGATTTCGCTCACATAATACCAGTTCATCAGCCAGTCGTTTCCTGCATCTCTATAGTGGAACGGTTCGCCGGGACTGATGATCCCAATGTCGCTACGCTCGGTCTTGAATGTTTTCAGTGCGTGAAGGGTCAGATAGGCAATCTCGAAGCGATTATCCCAACGCGGATTTTGCGCAAAGCCTTCGTGCATTTTCTTCAAGGCGTCAAACCCGGTATCAGTTAGCTCCGTCGTGAGCGCTGCCATCAAATCAACATCGCTCAGGTTATCGTCATAGTCTCCGGTGAGCAGTGAGCCGTAGAGATACAAACCAACCAGCTTATCGCCAAGAATGGCGCGCATTTGCGAAAGTAGACTATTTAAAAATTCATTGACATGCGGATATATGGTAGGTTGCATCTTATAGTCTTTGGCTCATCGTAAAACGGATAATGCTGCTTCTATTTCCCGAATTGCATCATCATATGCCTGCTGTTCGCGGTTATCTTCGGGAAACTCCTTGCTTTCTACCGCCGAATCGAAATGGCGCAGCATTTTATGAATCGCAACCCGGATCGGGTGTCCAGCATCCAGTGGGCGCAATTTTTCATAGGCTGTGTAGATTGCGTCCAGGCCATCTTCCCATTGTTCCTCAACCTGAAAATCGCTGGAAGGATCGCCGACTACGCACCATTCAAAATCTACCAATCCAGCGATCTTCTCCCCATCGACCAGCCAGTTTTCAAAATGGGCATCGGTGTGTACCAGACTACCCACCCTGATTTGTTCCAGCAATGGACGATGACGGGCATAGGCAGCATCCATATCGCGCAACAACGCCGCCGGGAATATGCCGCGTTCATCGGCACATTTGCGATAGCTGCCATAGAAATCATCTGCCCATTGCACCCAATGGGTGAGCGGTCTGGTATTCAATTTGCGAAGCCTGCCGAAACGACCATCAAAGCTGTTGGTGGTCGCTATGTGCATTCGGGCGAGCGCGTTCCCGATTTGCGAGGCCACATGCTCCCGTGCTTCAGCGGAGAGAGCAGGCCAAACTGTGATGAGAGGAACGCCGGGAACGCGCGTCATGACCAGATAATCAACAGGCGCAATTTGTCCAGATGTGTCTACCGCCAACGCACGTGGAACCGGCATTCCAGAATCCACCAGCAGATCATATGCCCATTTTTCTGCCTCGAAACGCGATTCCTTCTGCCCTTTCAGGTTATCGAACCGGAGGACATAGAGATCGTTCACAATCAGGACAAGGTTATTTCTACCGTGTGCAGCCTGTACGACGCTTCGCAGTTCGCCCAACTCATATTGGGTACAGATACGCTCGATCCGTTCTTTCCATTCTGGCGTCAGCGTAAACTCATCTCTCATTGGCGGTTTAAAAATTCTCCATAACAGTTAAACGCATTTTCCAAATCGCCAATCAGTGCATCCACAGGTTCAAGCCCGATCGAGAGCCGCAGAATCAACGGTTCATTTGCTTTGGCATTAATCGGGATCATCAATGACTCAAACCCGCCCCAGCTTGGTGCGAACCCAAATAGTTTGATTGCGTCGCTAAATGCACGGATAGCTCCCTCTGGCGCAGCCTTCAGCGCGAAGGCAAACAGGCCGGAATAACCCGTCATTTGTGCTTTGCCCAGTTCATACCAGGGTGACGATGGCAATCCGGGGTGACGCACTTCGGTAACCAATGGGTGTGCGGCCAGCCATTCCGCGACCTTCAACCCGCTACTCTGATGTTGTGCTATCCGCACTGCAAGAGTGCGTAATCCGCGAATTGCCAGAAACGCATCTTCCGGGGAAACTGTCGCGCCGAGTGCAATAGCCATCGGACGAATTTTTTCCATCAATGCGTTGGATGTCGCCAACAGACCGAGACAGACATCCGAATGCCCATTGATGTATTTCGTGCCGCTGTGCAGGCTGACATCAATGCCCATATCAAGCGGCTTTTGATAGATCGGCGTCGCCCATGTGTTATCGACGATTGTGGTGATGCCACGCGCACGGGCAAGCGCTGCAATTTTCGGCAAGTCCAGCACTTCAAATTTAAATGTCGTTGGCGATTCCAGATAAATCAGGCGTGTATTCGGACGGATCAATGGTTCAATGTCAGTATCTGCTGTGAAATATTCCACTGTTAACTGCATCCGGCTGGTGAGTTCGGTCAGGAACATCTTCGCAGGGCCATAGGTCGATTCAACACATAAAACGTGATCTCCGTGTTGCAGGAGTGCCAGCAAGACCGCCGTAATCGCGCCCATTCCAGAGCCAAAGGCCTGCCCATCTTCGGCGTTTTCCAGTTTGGCGATCATCTCTTCCAGCACGCGCGTAGTCGGGTTGGCAACGCGGGTATAAATATAATTGGGTGGGCGTATTGCCGCACCCGCTGTGAAAATATCGAAACTTTCCTGATCAAAAGTTGATGTGCGATAAATCGGTGGATTAAAACTCCCGTGATAGGTGCTGCGATCTTCGTGGAGAATATCGAGTAGGGGATCGGGTTCGCTCATAATAGAATCTCAAAAGTTAATGTGTATTCTGCAATGGTAGCGCTATTGAGCGTTTCCAACCAAATTTCCACAAATCCTTGCCAATCGAAATTTAATAAATAAATGGAATACACTCATAACTTGTTTGCAAGTGATTGATATATTTCCTTCAAACCAACAATGGTATATTCATTTGGGAGCTATACAGAATCCGGGTGAAGAGGATGGGCGCGGCAAGCCGTGCCCTACGCAGGTTGCATGTTCAGTAGGGGTCAGGCTTGCCTGACCCTGTAAATCCTACAACTCTTCGTCGCGTTGTTCCGCTGCGTGTTCCTCTTCGGTGAGGATTTCGAGCGGTGGCGGCTCCTCTGTTTTGACGGATGAGACTGGTGGCAACAGAGGGATCGGTTGACCGTCTTCATCTTTGGGCGTGAAGATATTCGGGTTGAACATTACACGCGCAGTAGCCGTTGTTGCTGCCGCCGTAGCTGTCTCGATGCGCTTGTAGACCGATTTCGGAATGAGGCGATCTGCGCCGAGCAGGTAAAGGACGCAAAGCACCCATGTCACCATCGTGAAGATACCGCCGATAAACAGCAGATCAGGCCAATATTGAAACCAGACGAAATGCTGCCCGCTGTTGGGCGAAATTCGCACGCCGAGTTGACCGCCTACCGATTCCAGAATAGCCTGTTTTCCATCAATGAAAACGCGCCAGCCGGGATAGGTCGTTTCCTGAATCGAAACCACAGTTTCCTGCCTCGGATCGCTATCGACAATCAAACCGATGTTGTCATAGCTGCGTTCCAGATTGGTGATTTCTTTCACCATATCCGCTTTGAGCGAAATTGGTGTTGGTGGCAGGTTGTTGAGCAACGCTGTTGGCGCGGAAAACGCATAGGGCAACGGTTCGGGGTTACGCCAAATGCAGCTATTGGAATCAATCGGCTTGGGGCTTTGTTCCAGATTCACGAAATTATTTTCGCGGAAATAGGAGCGCAGGCCATTTTCCCAACCCAATCCGAATTCCGGTAATGCACGGGTCAGATCAACCCCTTTGTAGATGGTCGGCGGATCGGGAATCATCCGAAAATCTGCGGCAACGTTGAATAGCCGTACATCGTTGTAGATGTATGTGGTAAAGGCATAATAGCCGGGGCCATAGAGCGCGATCTGCCTGCCGGGATTGACCTGGCGCAACCACGAAACGCATTGGTCATTGATCCGGTCTGTGTTGTCGATCCCTTTGATCAGGAACCAGCTTTCATTCACTTTCACCGCAGCAGAATAGCAGGCGACGCACAGCGCACCCGCCAAAAGGCCGCGAACAGGAATGCTGAAAGCCGGGATACGTCGTGTAATGAAGCCGATGATTCGCTGTTCGGTGATCACCGCGCGCCATAATCCATCGACACGGATGGCACACAGTACCGCAATTGCAAAGGTTGCCGTACCGAGCGCGCGCCCGACAAAGCGCCACTGCCCAAGCAATGGCACATTCTTATAGAGAAAAATCATTACCGGGTTGCCGCCGCTTCCCCAAACCGTCGCAAAGATCGCCATAAAGACCATTACAATGATGATGCGCCAGTATCGTTTTTGCGGGTTGCGATAGAGCAGGAATGGTAACGGGGGCAAGGCAACAAAAATCAGAACAATAAACCACAGGGGGGCGACAAAACTATAATAAAACTGCGGGTCGGGCGACGGCGATTGGCCTGTGTAATAAAGCTGAAGATCGCCATCAATGTATTGGCGTACTACCTTGCCAATATCGACGACAACACCTGCATCTCTTTCATTCGGGTGGTTGGCGATACGGCTTTGATGCGCCCAAATCGGAAGCAGCGACATCATTGCCAGACCAATTGTGAAAATTGCGGCGGTAATCATGCGTCGGATGCCGAGCATATCGACTTTGATCCGCAGCCCTTTTTCCTCTTCCCGGCGAAAATCGAAAACATGGGTCAGGGTAAGCAAGCCAATAATTATCAGCATCGGCAGCGTATGCCAGATATTCCCGCCCCAGAACATCAATGTCAGAGCAACGGCAGTCAGGATGACAGGCCAACGCCGTTTTTGCAATCGTAAAATCCCAAGCGCTCCGGCAATCACCCAAGGCATGTATGCCTGTGTCACGCCAAGTTGGTAATAGCCCGTCCCGATGTTGGCAAGCATGTTGCCTTTGCCAATCATGAGTAACGCAAGTAATGCCCGTCCCAGAAAACCAAGCCCCAGCACACGCGCTAGCGCCCATCCTCCAAACCCGGCAATCATCGCATACAGGAACACACTGAATCGAATGCCCACCTCGCCGCCCATCGCTAACACGGGGAGGGTACTAACGGGATTCAGAATGCTTGAAAAGGGGTTATCGATTAGCGGCTCACCAAAAGACAGCATCGGCTGCCAATAGACGATGCGCCCTAACTCCTTCATCGTTTTGGCGGCAAGGTAAGGGTGGCTGGTCAACCATTCGGCTTCACCGCCATACAGCTTTTTGTTATCGTCGGGGTCACGATAGAGCGCGGTGAAACTGAATGCAAAAATGAAAATGAGAATCCATTCCACGAGCAGGGATGCCAGCGTGATCGGCGGCAGTTTATAATGCTGTCCGGTGAATCGCCGGATGGGTTGCGCGTCGGGAGCAGCGCCGTTTACGGTTGCCTGCATAACTTTATCGTTCCTCGTCCTTGCTGTTATTCATCGGCGTGTCGCATTCTGCATCCTGATTGACTGATGCGTTCAATTGGCGCAACGTCTCCAGGGTTTCATCAACGACATCTGCGATGACGACCAGGCGATCTCCCGGCGCACAAAGTTTCCACGCCGCAAAAACCGCATTATGCTGATTGTCGATAATCGTATAGGGTTTACCCGCCGGGATGTGGGTTGCCATGAGTTTCGGTAATTCATCCACTTCACGCCCGCGCCGATCTCCGAGGTCGTGCAAGACCCATTCATCGACAAAGGGCAAGGTTGCATCCATTGTAGCCAAGAGATCATGATCACGTCGATCTCCGGGCAGACCGATCACCATGACAGTACGCCGCTTGCCAAGCGCCTGAATACCATCGGCAAAGGCTTTCATGGCGGCTTCATTATGACCATAATCGAGAATTAATTCAACACCCCTGACGTCACTAATATTGAAGCGCCCCGGCAACAAAGCGGAGTCAGTGCGGAAGGTCGTCAAGGCACGGGCGATCATCGCCGGATTCAAGCCCGCTGCCCACGCTGCTGCTGTTGCTGCCAGTGCGTTCGCAACCTGAAACTTAATTTTGCCGCCATAGGTGAAGCCAACCCGATCCAGTTCCACCAGTTCTACCCGCAAATCTCCAACGCCAACCGTGATCATATTGTTATGAATAAAGGCAGCGATGCCGCCTTCGGCAAGATGTGCCTTGATGATGTGATGTTCGGGGCTGTGTGCGAAATACACAATTTTGGCGTCTGTCGCGGCTGCCATTTCCGCGACGTAGGCATCTTCGGCATTCAGGATCGCCGCACCATCCTTGTGTACATTCTCAATAACCACCTGTTTCACACGCGCCAATTTCTCCAATGTGTCTACACCGCCCAGGCCAAGATGATCGGCGCTGATATTGGTCACAAGCCCGACAGTACACCAGTCGAATGCTAATCCCTCGCGGATGATTCCACCACGCGCCGTTTCCAGCACAGCGACTTCGACTTCCGGGTGAAGCAGAACGGCGGCAGCACTCTTCGGACCGGAGCAATCGCCCATGATAATGCGCTCTTTGTTGATGTATGTCCCTTCGGTGCAGGTCATCCCGACGATGAAGCGCCCGGTTTCGTACATATGCGCAATAAGACGAGTCACGGTGGTTTTTCCGTTCGTCCCCGTCACGGCAATGATCGGGATACGGGAAGGCGTGCCGGGTGGATAGAGCATATCCATAATGGGTGCGCCAACATTACGCGGTTTTCCCTGATAGGGGGCAATGTGCATCCGCAACCCTGGCGCGGCATTCACTTCTACAATCGCTCCGTTTTGTTCCCCAAGCGGGCGCGTAATATCTTTGCAGAGCATGTCGATTCCAGCAACGTCCAGGCCTAATATCTTTGCGGCAAGTTCCGCCATCTTCTGATTACCCGGATGCACTTCTTCCGTAACATCGGTAGCAGTGCCGCCTGTAGAGAGGTTGCTGTTGTTGCGCAGGTGGACGACTTGCCCGACATGAGGGATAGAAAGGACAGTTAGTCCCTGCTGTGCAAGCACCAGATTGGCGGCGTCATCCAGTTTGATCCTCGTCAATGTGCTGGAATGACCGGGACGGCGACGCGGGTCCTGGTTGACTTCTTCTACCAATTGAATGATGCTCCGCAGGCCGTCTCCAACCACCTGCGCCGGATCACGGCGCGCAGCGGCGACCATTTTGCCGCCAACCACCAGCAAGCGATAGTCTGCCCCTTCGATATAGCTCTCCACCAGCACATCGCCGCGATAGCCGTCTGCAATCTCGAATGCAGCGCGTACTTGCTCCTCAGTCGTTAGATTGACGCTGACGCCCTTACCCTGATTTCCATCTTCCGGTTTACACACGACAGGCAGGCCAATATCCTGTGCAGCTTCCCACGCCGCATCTGCCGATGTAACGACCCGACCATCTGGCACAGGGACGCCCACCGCCCGGAGCATATGATTGGTGAGCGGCTTTTCCTGACACAGTTCAACCGCAATTGCGCTGGTGAAACTCGTTTCGGACGCCTGAATACGACGCTGATACTTGCCATAGCCAAGCTGAATCAGCGAACCTGTCGGGGTAATCCGGCGAATCGGGATACGGCGACGGCGCGCAGCGTCCACAATCGCGGCAGTGCTTGGGCCAAGCCGATAATCATCCGCAATTTGTAGCAATTTTTCAATCTCGCCGGAAACATCGAATGGCTCATCGTGCATCGCCGCCAGCGTGATTTCCAACGCTGTCTTGAAAGCGGCACGCGCTGGTTCCTCTTCCCGATAGGCAATGATGACGTTATACACCCCTGTTTCACCCGTGCCGCGTGCGCGCCCAAAACCAACATCAAAGCCCATAACAGTTTGCAATTCGAGCGTGATGTGTTCGCTGATATGCGCCAGATATGTCCCGCGATTGAGTCGCTCAATGAATCCGCCGGGCTTCCCAACGCTACACTCATGCTTCCACAGACCGGGTAGCCATGTAGAAATACGCTCTACAAAACCGGGGAACGAGTTGCTTGGGCGTTCTTCATAATCCCCAATATCCATGACAATCTGCAAAACAGGCATATAGGCATATAGATTTGGGCCGCGCAAAACGCGAATGTTGCGTACCTTGACACCGTGTGACTCGATCACAGCAGCACTCCACAGGGTTAGTTAAACCCGCGTAAGTATATCCAAAATTAGGTCATTGGGGGATTTCCCGGTAGTTGAATATGCCCAATCAACACGAAACCTTTTACAGTTTCCGATACAGGCAACTCTACCTTTGTGCCGTAGTACGTCTGATATAATATTCGGATATTAGCAACACTGTTCAGGAGTTTTTTGTGAAGCCGTTACCGCAGCAAGTCGCGGAGTTGGTCGAACGGGGGTTGCGCGCGGCACAATCTGCCGGGGCGCTGCCAGCCTTTGATCTCCCCGAAATTACCATCAGCCGTCCCAAGCGCCCGGAACAGGGCGACTATGCCAGCGCTGTTGCTCTGCAAATTCAAAAGCAAGTCGGCAAGAAACCGCTTGAAATCGCGGAAATTGTCAAAAATCACTTGCCGAATGCTGAATTTGTGAGCGCCGCCGAAATTGCCCCGCCGGGTTTTATCAATATTCGCCTCTCTGATAAATGGCTCGGTGCGCAGGCAAACGCCATCATCGAAGCGGGGGAGCGCGTTTTTCAATTGAATTTTGGGGCGGGCAAGCGTGCGCAGGTCGAATACGTGAGCGCCAACCCGACAGGCCCGCTCAGTGTGCATCGTATTCGTGGTGGCGTGATTGGCGATACTCTGGCGAACCTGCTGACTGCGGTAGGCTACGATGTGACGCGCGAATATTATTTCAACAATGCCGGGGAGCAGATGAATATCCTCGGTGAGAGCGTTCGCGCGCGTTACCTGCAAATGCTCGGTGAGGACGTTCCATTCCCGGACAAAGGTTATCGCGGGCAATATATCCGCATGATCGCCGCAACGATTCAGGCTTTCAAGGGCGATTCAATGCGTGCCGCCAGCGCCGACGAATTCCGCACGATTGCAGCAGCGGCAATCATGGAACGCATCAAATCCAGCCTGCGCCGGGTGAAGATCAATCATGATAACTTCTTCCTTGAAAACAGCCTGTATGAAGATGGCAGCGTCTGGAAGACAGTCGATGTGTTGAGGGCGCGTGGTTATGCCTATGAAGCCGATGGCGCGACATGGTTCAAGTCAACGGAACTTGGGGATGAAAAAGACCGCGTAATCGTCAAACGTAACGGCTCACCAACGTACCGTTTGCCAGATATGGCCTATCACAAAAATAAACTGGATCGTGGGTTCGATCTCGTTGTGGATATTTTCGGGGCAGATCATGCCGCTACAGCGCCACAGGTCAAACTCGGTGTGCAGGCGCTTGGCTACGATCCCGGCACAATCAAGACAATCATTCACCAGATGGTCGAACTGGTCGAAGGTGGCGAAGCACGGCGTATGAGTACCCGCAAGGGCGACTTCGTGGAACTGGATGAATTGGTCGATGAGGTTGGACCAGACGCAGTGCGTTACTTCATGCTGGCGCGTTCGGCGGATGCACAGATGGAATTCGATCTCGATCTGGCACAATCGCAAGGTGACGAAAACCCGGTCTATCGTATCCAGATGGCACACGTTCGTTGCGCGGGCATCATGCGCAAGGCTGCCGAACGTGGCCTGACCGATGAAGGCGCAGATTTGAGCCATCTCGGTGCGGATGAATTGCGCGTCATGCGTAAGATATACGAGATGCCGGAAACGATCCAGTTTGCGGTTGAAACGACTGCTCCACACCAGATCGCATTCTATGCGCTAGAACTGGCGGGCTTGTTTAACCCGGTCTATGACCGTGTACTGGTTTTGAGCGAACGTGACCCTATTCCGCCAGAGGTGAGCAAAGCACGTTTACGCTTCTATCACGCCGCAAAGGTCGTTTTCAAGCGCTGCCTCGACCTGATGGGCATGAATGCGCCAGAGATTATGATTCGCCGTGAAGAACCCAAAAAGGTGGAAGAGACAACCACCGAATAGCATTCAGACGTATTGAGTAGTCATCATAGATCGCCATCATAGAGAGGGATGACAAAATGCTCGATACACAAACTATGAACCAATTGGTTCTCGATGCGTTTACCGGAAAAATCACGTGGCTGGCAGCTTCCGGGCTGTACCCTCTCGATGATTTTATAGATGCGTTCTTTCGTACACGGGCAACGATGCAGAAAACCATCGACGGAATGACGGATGCGCAGGCGGCCTATAGTACGCCGGGTGTCCCGACGTGGCCTATCAGTGATACCGTAACGCATCTGATTTACTCGCAGAATTTCTATCACAATCAACTGCTGGAAATTACAAACTCGGAGTTGCCACACCTCGTTGAAGCTGCCAAAGGCTTTGGCGAGGGCGCACTCCCCAATCAGCCTGCCAGATGGCTCTCGGATCGCCTGAACCACGCAACCGATGTGATCCGCGAATGCTTCACCCGCACCCGTCCGGGTTTCGACCCGAAACATACCAATTTCTTTGCACCCTTCGGCGAATGCAACTACGCAACTTGGACGCTCCTGTTGCTCGGTCATGAAATTGATCATGTACGGCAAGCCATCATCATGCGCCGTATGGCAAAGCGTTCGCTCCCCGATCCCGTAGAAACGCCTGTATCAAGAACATTCATCCTGTAGGTAGCAGCACCATTGTCGCCGTTTGTGCAACGGCAGAATGACAATCCGCCCCTCCAATCAGAAAGTGACCCTATAATGATTTCGGGAAGAGGTTGGTGGGGAGGGACGTATGGAGCATCTTATTGATCGTTTCTTTGGCTGGATGACGAGCGAACCTGTGATAGGTTTGCTGATGATGGCGGTGACAATCACGCTGTTTGTGACCGCACTACGCCGCAATACTGACGAATCGAAATCATTGTGGCCCTGGATACGGAAGATTGTCGAATCGTCGCTCAGTGCGATTTTGTTTCTCGGCCTGCTTTGGGGATTCCGCGCCGTTTTGGTCAACAATACCCTGAGTTTCTATGCAACACATGGAAGCGTGAGCGACAGCAGCCTGAAAAGCGCCCAATCGATCTGGGGGCGTCCGCATGTGCAGCGCGAAATGACGCTGGTTCACTATATTACTGTTGCGGAACAAGAGGAAATCCCGCAAAATGATCCAGACGCTGCGCCTAAATATAAGACCGTATATGTGCGCAAGGAAGTCGCACAAAACCCAATCATTGGGTTCACAGGTCAATTCGATCTGAGTCTGAGCGAGCGCGAAAAAGGCTATGCGTTATATAGCGGATTTGTCCTTAATTGCAAGATGGCCTATGACGTTATCAACGATTCTGACCAGAAGACCGAAGCCGAGTTTGTACTGCCCCTCTCCAACGATCAGACCATTTTCGATGGTTTTCAGGTCTTTATGGACGGCAAGGATTTAAGCTCCATTCTCCGCTACGGTGAGGATTATGTACGCTGGATGGTGAACATGGAACCTCACCAGAAATCACAGATCAAAATCACTTATAGTTCGCGTGGCATGGATTATCTTTATTACCAGATTTCCACTCGTCATCAGGTGACAAACTTCGATCTGACGCTGACGATTGATAAACTTGCCGTTCCGCTGCTTAACTATCCTGATGGGACGCTATCCCCGACCAGCATTCAGTCTACCTCCGATAATCGCGGCTCGATCCTCAACTGGAAACTTGACCATACCATCACTACTGCCGGGATGGGCGTTGCGCTGATTCAACCGCAACAACCCGGTGCAGATGTCTTCCGCGTCTTGAACAATAGCGCGCTCGCCCTCACGCTCCTCATTGGAACGATTGCAATAGCGCTTTTGTTGTTGAATCAATCGGTGAATTTCCTCGATCTGGGGCTTATGGCCGCTATCTATGCCGCACAATTTCTGGTGATGGCTGGCCTAAGTGATACGCCGCTGAAATTCTGGGGATCGTGGGTGGCTGGCGCTGGGCTAAGTTTGGCGCTGATAACGTTTCTGCTGCGGCGTCAATCGCTGGCGGCGGGTCGACGTGTCATCTTCGGGTTGTTCGCGTTCTTTGCGATCATCTATCCTCTGTCAGGGCTACTCACTGATTTGAATCAGGCCAATACGTTTGATTTATTGGTCAAGGTTGGGTTGGTTGTGTTCATCACCACGCTTGTTATTTCCCGGCGCGGGAAGAACCCGGACGGAATGATTCATAGCAAGTTTTAGCCGTATTGACGGGTTTGGAATTAAAATATTCGGAACCCGTCTCAATTTTCAAACAAATTA
>CAYSOC010000014.1:0-66782 GCA_964432445.1 uncultured Anaerolineaceae bacterium | reverse complement strand
GCTCCGGTGGGAAAAAGAACTCGTTGGTTTGTATCTCTCCGACCATCCGTTGAACGCCCTGAGCGGTATGATTCCACATATTGGCGGGCATGTCTATTCCGCAGCGCTCAAGGCGAACGGGATGGACCATCATGGCAAGCAAATTTCCGTTGCGGGGATCGTGATTGGAACGCGAAATATCACCACGAAAAGCGGCGATCCGATGGCGATTGTCACGGTGGAAGATGCACAAGGCACAGTAGACGCGGTATTCTTCCCGCGCTCATGGGGGAAATACCGTGACCTGATCCGCAACGATAATATTTATATCATTCGCGGCAAGGCCGATTCCGCACGGGAAGGGACAACACCTTCCGTCATTGTTGATAGTGTCTCACAAGACCTTGCTTTCGCAACTGCTGCGAACGATTCGATTGCTATGCCCGCTGCGCCACAAAATTATACGCCCGAACCCAACGGTAACGGTCATGCTATTGGGGGTATGGAAGAACCGCCACCACTTTCGGATAATGATTTAGCAGATGCACCCGAATCCAATGGATATGCTGCTGCCGCGAACAAGGCAGCCTTCACCTTCGAGATGGACGATGATGAAGATACCACAACCGAGCAGCGTCGCCGTATCACAATTATCATTGATCCTCCAACGGGTGACCCGAACCAGTGGCGGCGCAAACTACAACGCATCCATGATAAATTGATTCAGGTAGAGGGCGCGGATGAACTCGCGTTCCTGATTCACGAAGGGGAACAATCCTATGTATGGGTGTCGGATAGCCTCATCAGCTATGAGGCGATGTACGATTACATCCATAAGACCTTCCCGCAAGACCATGTATTGATAGAACAGCTTGCGGTAGAATCGGAGTAGCCAAATCGAAAGAAATAAATTTACAGTAGAGGAAACATGACAGATCGAAAGATTCGGGTTCTCATCGCCAAACCGGGGCTGGATGGGCATGATCGCGGCGCAAAAGTGATTGCCCGCGCCTTGCGCGACGCCGGGATGGAAGTTATTTACACCGGGTTGCGCCAGACCCCGGAAATGATTGTGGAAGCGGCATTGCAGGAAGATGTGGACTTCATCGGCCTAAGCATCCTCAGCGGCGCACATATGGCGCTTGCCCCACGTATTTTTGAACTGATGCAGCAGAACGATATGTCCGATGTGCGGGTGATCATCGGCGGGATTATCCCGGAAGAGGATGTTGAACCCCTCAAGAAGATGGGCATTTCCGGTATCTTCGGCCCCGGCACAAGCACGGAAGAAATTGTCAAACACATTCATGGAGCCGTCAAACAGTGACGACGCCGACGCAGCATATTGAACTCAGCCGCCGCGAACTTTCGCGCCTGCTCACACGCATTGAAAATGGAAATGCCAGCGCCGAACTCGCCGCCTTGTACCCTCAAACAGGACGCGCGCATGTTATCGGCGTAACTGGCTCCCCCGGCGCTGGCAAGAGTAGCCTTGTCACCGTTCTGGCACAACACTATCGCAAACAAAAAAAAACGGTTGCGATTGTCGCTGTTGACCCGACCAGCCCCTTTACAGGTGGCGCAATCCTTGGAGACCGTATCCGAATGCGCGAACTCTCTGGCGATTCGGGTGTATTCATTCGCAGTATGGCGACACGCGGCGCTCTGGGCGGGATCGCCGCGACTACTATAGATATGGTGCGCGCCTTCGATGCCGCTGGTTACGATTACGTCATCATCGAAACTGTAGGCGCAGGTCAGAGCGAAGTTGAAGTCGCGCGTGCAGCACACACAACGCTTGTTCTGGAAGCGCCGGGAATGGGTGATGACGTGCAGGCGATCAAGGCTGGAATCCTGGAAATTGCCGATATTCTGGTGATCAACAAAGCAGACCGTCCCGGTCTGGAAAATACAGTACGCGCGTTGCGTGCAATGCTCGATCTCGGACATCGCGCTGAACGCATTGCCCATCATGGACAAATGATGCTTGTTCCTGCTGCTGAATCATTGCCAGACGAAAACCACGCATGGCAAACACCATTACTGCAAACTGTCGCAACAATAGGACAAGGCATCGTAGAACTGGCGGAACAAATTGAAGCGCACTATACGTATCTCAAAGACAGCGGCACATTTGCATTGCGTGAGCGTGCGCGGCTCGAATTTGAGATCGCGGAACGGCTACGCACCGCATTACTGGCGCGTCTTTTAACGGAAGTGGATCACAAAACCTTGACATCGTTGCTTGATCGTATGGTTAATCGGCAAATTGATCCCGGTTTTGCGGTAAACTCTTTATTGGGCGAACTGCCCGTACACAACCGAACAGCATAACAGAACAGGAGGGTGTGCGACCCCTATGTCTCCGCAATCAGGAAAAGTCCCCGGTACAAAGTTTGTTCGTTCCGTCACAAGGGAACTCGGTAATGAAATTCCCGGACAATATGGCGAAATCAAGGTTTACGCTGGAACAAACTATGGTGCATTGGGTCGGGAAATCACCGACTATCTCGGCACAGAACTTTGTGAACACGATGTCACAAAGTTCACTAATGAAAATATTTTCATCAAACTAAAGAAGAGCGTTCGTGGTCAGGATGTTTATCTGGTGATGGGTATGTGTATGCCCGTGAGCGATAGCATCATGGAGATGTTGATCACGCTGGATACTCTCAAGCGTGATTCAGCGGGGCGTATTACCCTCGTTGTGCCATATTTCGCCTATGGGCGGAGCGACAAGAAGGATCAACCGCGCGTGCCGATTACAGCCCGGTTGATTGCCGATATGATTCAGGTTGCGGGAGCAGATCGATACATTACGATAGACCTGCACGCCGGACAGATTCAGGGTTTCTTCAGCATCCCCGGTGATGTGCTGGGAGCATTCCACCTGATCTGTGAATATTTCAGCGCGAAGCAGTTGGTGAATGGTGTTGTCGTCAGCACCGATCTTGGCTTCTCCAAGCAGGCGCGCAACTATGCGGCAGTTCTGGATATGAATCTGGCGCTGGTGGATAAACGGCGGCGTGGCAACACAGGCGTGACAGAGTTCGCAAACATCATTGGTGATGTTGATGGAAAAGATGTCATCCTCGTTGATGATGAATGCGACACGGCAGGTAGTATCTCCAATGCAGTGAAAGCGGTGAAGGACTTTGGTGCAAAGGATGTATATATCGCTTTTACTCATCCGGTTTTGAGCGGTCCCGCTATCGAACGGCTGGCGGCGCTCCCGGTAAAAGAGATTGTCACGACGAACACACTGCCGATTCGTCCCGAAGCCAGAGAACGCATCCCGAACCTGACGGTACTCAGCATTGGCCCGCTGATTGGGGAAGTAATCCGCCGCGCGCATCAAGGTCGGAGCGTTGGTGAATTGTTCAATGAGTAAACCGTACCAGGCTGAATTGCCCGATTAACATTATAATATTGGGGAGTCCCGGAAGCGAGATAATCAGGTCGCATTCATGCAAGTATACGCAACTCCCACTCTCCCCTATATTTCGCGCCGCTATCGTCTCATGCAAATGCTCGGCGTTGGCGGCATGGGATCGGTTTATGCAGCACGGGATCGGCTAACGGGGGAGATGGTTGCGCTTAAGCGCGTTTCTACCGAACCCAAAAATCTGTCCGTCAATCCGCGCAACATGGAAACCCTCGGCGCGACAGACCAATTTCGCTATGCGCTTGCGCATGAATTTCAAGTCATGGCTTCCCTTGTACATCCAAACGTGATTCGCGTTCTGGATTATGGCTTCGATTTGGAGCGCCAACCGTTCTATACAATGGAACTGTTACCGCATCGCCAGACGGTGGTCGAAGCTGGCTACGGGTTGACCGCCGAAGCCAAAAGCGAACTGATCTTGCAGATTCTGGAAGCGCTCGTGTACCTGCATCGCCGGACGATCATTCATCGGGATTTGAAACCGGGAAATATCCTGTGTTCCGATGGTGTGGTGAAACTGGTCGATTTTGGCCTTTCGGAAACGGCTAATATCGCGCAACTGACTGGCGGCACTGTCCCCTACATGGCCCCGGAATTGCTGGAAAGCAAACCCGCAACAGTACAAAGTGATCTCTATGCTGTCGGCGTCATTGCCTATGAAATGCTGGCAGGCGAATATCCATTTTATGCAACGCGCATTGACGAGCTAATCGACAAAATCCAGAATACCCCACCCGATTTATCCCTGATCGATGCCCCCGAAGGGATGCGCCATCTGATCGGGAAATTGCTGGCAAAGAAACCCGGTCTTCGCCACGCAACGGCACGACAGGCCGCGCAGGATTGCTGCGCCGCATGGGGCTGGGAACGTGCGGAAACGCAGGCTGTCCGCGAAGGATTCCTGCAAGCCGCACGCTTTGTTGGGCGTGAACGCGAGGTGATGACGCTTGCTGCCGCGCTTGATGCTGTCCAGAATGGCAGAGGCGGCGCATGGTTGATCGCTGGCGAATCCGGCGTGGGTAAATCACGCTTTGTGAGCGAAATCAGCACATTGGCCGTAGTGCGTGGAATCGACGTAATGCGCGGTGGTGCGGTGAGCAGCGGCGCGATGCTTTATCAGACATGGCGTGAACCGCTGCGCTGGTTGAGCATTCTTGCAACCCCAACCCCGGAAGAAGCCGCAACACTTGGTACGATCATCCCTGATTTGCCTGCGCTGGTCGAGCAACCATTACCCGCCGAGGTCAAGGGCGATTCAGAACAACTGGTGGCTGTTGTCCAGGCGCTCTTGCAACGGCTTTCGCATCCGGCGCTTATCATTCTGGACGATTTACAGTGGGCAGGTACAGAGAGCATCGCGCTGCTTTCGGCACTGCTTCCTCTCACCGAGACGCATCCGGTTTTGATTATGGGCATGTTTCGGGATGATGAGCGCCCATATCTGCCAGATGAATTGCCGCGCATGAAAAAGCTCAAACTGGAACGCCTGGATTTCAACCAGATTGAGTTATTGAGTGAATCTATCCTCGGTGAACGAGGCAAAGACGCTGAGTTGGCCCGTTTTCTCGAAGAACAGAGCGAAGGCAATATTTTCTTCCTGATTGAGGTGATTCGGGCGCTTGCCGAAACTGTCGGGCAGTTGGACGACATTAAGACGCCGTTACTGGAATCTTCGATCCTTACCGGGGGCATTCGGAAAATTCTGCAACGTCGGGTTGATCAACTGCCATCAGAAGATCGCACCCTCCTGGAAATGGCAGCAGTCGCCGGACGTTATGTCGATTTGGCGTTGCTGGATAAGCTATCTGGTGATCTGATATTGGAACAGTGGCTCTCGGATTGTATCGAAACCGCTGTGATTTCAATTCAGGATGGGCGCTGGCAGTTCAGCCATGATCAGTTACGGAATGCAGTGCTTGAAACGATTCCTCCGAATCGGCTGCGCACGCTTTATGGAGAAGTTGCACATGCTACCGAAACGCTCTACCCGGATCAATCGGATCGCTATCCGGCACTAGCCGATTATTGGCTGCGCGCTGGCGAAATGGATCAGGCGATTCATTATTTCAATCGCGCTGGCGATCATGCCGCTTCGGTGTTTGTGGACGCACGCGCACGCGAGTTTTATGATTTTTCGATTCAGTTGTTGCGTAATCTTCTCCCGGATGATGTACATCGGGCATTGCTGGCCGATACGCTGATCAGGCGCGTTAATGCCGCGTTGATTACAGACGGCCCACGTAATAACCTGTCACGGCTGGAGGAAGCCTCACGCCTCATAGTTTCGCTGCCACACCGATTGACACTTACCCCCGGTGAACTCCGCCAGCGGATGCGAATGCACTATGCGCTGGGGCGTTCCCATTACCACTACACGCAGCCTCATCTCGCCTTCCGCGATTTCGAGAAGATGTACGAATATGCGGAAATGCTCGGCAACAATGATTTGCTTGCGACAGCCAGCAGCATGATGGGACGTGTATATAGTTTGCAAGGCTATTTCGGGAGAGCATTGCCGCCTTTACAGGAAGCGTTTCCGGCACTCAAACGCACTGAAAACTGGACGGACTGGCTGATCAATATGGCCTATGTCGGGCTATGTCTGACCATGCGCGGCAACTATCGGACTGGCCTGGCAGAAGGTGAACGCTCATTGGCGAGAGCCATTGAACTGCGACACGATTCCGCGATAGCGATCAATCACAATTTTCTGGCGATGCAGCATTTGCAAACCGGGAACTATGGGAGCGCGATTGCCGCTGCCACCGAAGGGATCGCTGTTGCCAGCAGGACAGGAGATTGGCTCGTGCTGCATACCGGGCGCGGAATGCGCGCCTGGGCTTTGGCACTAGGGGGCGATCTGAAAAATGCAGAAAAGGAATGGGAATATTATTCAGAATTGGTACAGGAATTTGGTGGGCGTCTGATTTTCAAAGACTGGTTCATGGCGTCCAGAGCAGAAATGGCTTTGCTTGCCGGAGATCATATGCGCGCAATCACCCTTGCCGACGAGACAATCCTCTTTGCCCATGAAATTGACGGCGTGTTTGCCGAGGGTGTGGCGCATCGGATTCTGGCACAAACATTTTTCGCACAGGAATGGCCAGACTATGACACGATTTACCAGCATCTGGAACAAAGTATGAATTGTTTTGAGGTGGGAGAGTCGATCCTGCAAGCTATTCATACCCATAAACTATGGGCAAGGGTTGCGCTCCGGCGCGGCGACTCCCCACGCAGCACCTATCATGTACAGAAAGCCGCTGAATTGCTCAACAACGACGCTTCCGAGCGCTTATAATCCCAAATTTTTTCTACCACATCCTCAAAACTTGTGAGATAATGCGAATTGCCATATATCTCAGAGTAACCAACCATGCACGTTAAACCTGAAATCATGAGTCCCGCCGGGTACTGGCCTCAACTCCATGCCGCAATTGAGGCGGGAGCCGATGCCGTCTATTTCGGACTCACGCACTTTTCGGCGCGTGCAAAAGTCGGGTTTACCCTTGCTGAACTGCCAGAAGTCATGCAAACGCTGCACCGTCGCGGCGTCAAGGGCTACGTCACCTTCAACACGTTGATCTTTGATCATGAACTACGCGAGGCGGTCAAAACGATTGAGAAAATCGCTCTTGCGGGAGCCGATTCGCTGATCGTGCAGGATGTTGGAATGGCGCAACTGGCGCACCAAATCGCGCCGCATGTCGATATTCACGGCAGTACGCAAATGAGCATCACCAGCGCCGAAGGGGTAGCACTGGCGCAACGGTTTGGCGTATGCCGCGTTGTGCTGGCACGCGAACTTTCCCTGAAAGACATTCGTGTGATCCGGGAACAGACCGATTGTGAACTGGAAATCTTCGTACACGGTGCTTTGTGCGTTTCCTATTCTGGTCAGTGTTTCTCATCCGAGGCATGGGGTGGGCGGAGCGCCAATCGGGGACAGTGCGCGCAGGCGTGTCGGCTTCCCTATGATTTGATTGTCGATGATGAGCGAAAGCCGTTGGGAGATGCCCGCTATCTCCTTTCTCCCGGCGATCTCTATGCCCTGCATCAAATCCCGGAAATCATTGACATTGGCGTATCGACCCTGAAAATCGAGGGGCGATACAAGGATGAAAACTATGTTGCGCTGACCACCAACGCCTATCGACGCGCAGTCGATGCAGCGTGGGAACAGCGCCCCTCCCCTATAACGCGCAAAGAAGAGATTGAGATCGAACAAGGCTATTCCAGAGGGCTTGGCGCATATTTCATTTCCGGGACGAATCATCAGGCGGTTGTGTCGGGACGTTCACCCCGGCATCGTGGCGTCTTGTGTGGTCGCGTGCGGCAGGTGTATAAGGATTATGCCCTGATCGAGCCGACAGATATTCAGGATACCGCACCGTTGAAAGCCGGCGATGGTATTGTTTTCGATGCTGCCGATTGGCGCAGTCCCGAAGTTGCCGAAGAAGGCGGGCATCTGTATGAAGTCAGGCCAAACGGGAAATTGCTGGAACTCCGTTTCGGCAATCGCGCCATAGATTTTGGGCGCATCCGTCCCGGCGATTGGGTATGGCGCACGCATGACGCCAATGTTAATAAAGCCAGCAAGCCATTTATTCAGAATAGTTCTCCGGTTTACAGGCAGGCAGTCAATGTCTACGTCGTCGCCAGAGAAGGCCAGCCCTTCGAGATGACCTGGGGGCTAGCCAAAAATCCCGAAGTTGCGGTTAGCGTTCATTTCGGCGAACCTCTCACCCGCGCCAACAGTCGCAGCATCACGCTTGAATATCTGCACCAGCAACTGGATCGCCTGGGTAACACGGCCTATAGGATTGAATCGCTGACTGCTGATATTGCAGGCAATCCATTTATTCCGAGTTCGCTGCTCAACCGTTTGCGGCAGGAAGCTGTCGAGCAATTGAGCGCTTTGCAGGCACAACCACAACAAACAATTACAAACAACCCGGTTCGCGTACTGGATAACGCTCTTTCGACGATTGATCGTCAACCTGCCCCCGTTTCCGCTATCCAATTGCATTTGCTGGTGCGTACCCCTGAGCAACTGGACGCGGCACTCAGCCTGAAACCAGCCAGCATTACGCTGGATTACCTGGAATTGTATGGATTACGTCCAGCAGTGGATCGCATCAAAGAGGCGGGGATTGTTGCCCGTGTTGCCAGTCCGCGCGTTCTGAAACCCCATGAACAGCGTATCGTTAATTTCCTGCTGCGGCTGGATTGCCAAATCCTTGTCCGTTCAGGCGGATTGCTGGAAGCATTGCAAGGACGGCATCAACACCCTTTAATTGGAGATTTCAGCCTCAACGTGGCAAATCAGCTTACCGCTGATACCTACCTCAAACTTGGTGTGGATAAGGTTACGCCAACGCACGACCTGAACGCCGACCAGATCAGCAAGCTGGCAAAGGAAATTGGCGGGGATCGCTTTGAGGTGATCACCTATCATCATTTGCCAGTGTTCCATACTGAACATTGCGTTTTTTGTCGTTTCCTCTCGACAGGCACAAGCTATCTGGATTGCGGGCATCCCTGCGAAAAACACAAAGTAGCACTGCGAGATGTTCAGGGGCGCAATCATCCAGTCATGGCAGATGTTGGCTGCCGCAACACCGTTTTTGGTGCTGAAGCGCAAGTTGCCAGCCGCCATCTTGACCAGATGCGACAAAGCGGTATCGTTCATTATCGGCTGGAATTTGTACACGAAACATTGGAAATGGTGATACAGGTCGTCCATGCTTTCCAGCACTATTTTTCCGGGCGGATTAGCTCACCTGTGCTGGATCAGCAACTTCGGAAAATTGCACCACAAGGGGCAACTGAAGGATCATTTTTTGTCCCGGAAGATTATCTCAAAGTACCTGTGATTCAGCCTTGAGTGGAAGAGTGTCCGGGAATTTCAGACATCCTTCCCTAAAAATATTATTGCAACTCTTCGGTTGGTGGTTCAACCTGCCGCAGTGCATCACGGAGCGTATTGGGAGTGCCTAATGCCAGCCGATCCAGATACAACGTTCCAAAGATGAGCAACGCAACGAAGTAAATTGCATTGAAGATGAGGCCGAACTGCGTCAAGAGCGCGGCAAACTCGTTACGCCCCGGCACAAACGTCAACGAGGCCGTAAGCAAGATAACATTTGTAGTTTGATTTCCCTGAGTTTGATTTATGATCATAGGCCAGCTTACATCCTGCGCCCCAATCCCGACGGCCAGTGCAACGATCAGCAATACCAACGGAATTGATGGCAGCACAACCACACGTATAAATCCACCGATTCCGGGATAGCTCTCCCGATCCCATAATGCGGTTTGTCCTTTGAAATAAAGTGTCAGGATGAATAGCGCTCCAACGTTAAGCAACCCGGTAGAGTAGCCCATAGCTGTCGTTGTGCTGACCATCCCGGCGACGCGCAGTGTGTTGTACCAGACCGTGCTGAACAGAAACATGGTCATAAACAGGAACGGGCTGAATGGGAGCAGCAATAAACTGCTATATCGCCCAAGCGGACGCAACGCACCGATGCCAAGCGCCCCCAGATAAAGAATCGGCAATTGCAACATAATGGATTGCAATGGCGGCAAAAGTGTGTTCAAAAGTGCCTGATTCAGCGGGAGTATCTGCGGAGCGGTTGCGTTTTGGACTGTCAGGTAGAGCCACAAAACAGGGAGCAAATTTACCAGAATAGAGATGAGCGCACCCACAAACAACAGTGCCATAATCAAAAAGGCGACGCTGCGCCCCAGGACACGAAAACGGCGCGGTTTAAAATCGATCAGAGCTATGTTACTCAGAATAATATATAGCCCGACCAGCAGCCCAAGCGTAGCAATCACGCTCAAGCATAAAACGCTTAACGCTGCGCCAGTCCCGAAGCGGAATTGCACGAATGAGGTTTGATAGAACCAGAATGGAATTGTTCGTGTTGCGTTAGCAGGCCCCCCGTTGGTCGTAGCAATCACAAGTGTAAAGGATTGCAATACAGTCGTTACCGCTAGCGCCAGCGAAGCCATCCACAAGGCTATAAATCCGCGACGTGTGCCGCGACGTGCGCCCTCGCCACCAAGCGGGCGAAACGCGACCACATAGGCGAACACGCCGAGCGCGCACGCAATCCCGAAACTCGTGATGAAATCAATAAACTGGAGCGTTGCTACCGCATCTTCGGGGCGGGAGAGGGCAGTGGTATTCTGAAATAGCCCAAGCGCTGGATTGAAAGCGTAGCGCCAACTCAACGCAGTGATCACTGGTGCGAAGAAAACCAGAGGCAAGGTCAATAGTAGCCTGATCGTGAATCGTAACCCTCGCCCGAAGCGGCTTAACGTCCAGCCAAGCAATGGCGGAACCAGTACGACAGCAAGCAACCGCCCCCCGATAAGTAGCAAGGTAAATTGCAGCGTCTTCGAAAAGGAGGGATCGTTGAAGATGGCTTCAAAATTTGCACTTCCAACAAATTGAGGATCGCCACTACGTACTGGATTGATGTTCTGCGCGCTCCATGTGAGTAATGTCTGGAGGGGTTGGAGAAAAGTTGCCCATAGCCAAAAGAATGCCGGGACGGTCATTGCCAGACCAACCAGCGTCAACAGTGGATTAAACGCCTGTCGTTTCGGACTGTTATAGCTCAATCCATTAAGTCTCAATTTTTCCCCCAATAAAACGGTGGCATATATTCCCGCCCTGATCTTCAGAACGGGAATATGCGCTAAGGCTGACGACTAGTCGCCGCCACCGTTTTGAACCGGGTTGATAGAATTGCCACCCGGAGCAGCCACGAGGGGCGGCGGGCGCGAACCAGCAATCGGCCATTTGCCGGTGATGGGTGCGCTGCTGACCGGGCCATAGGCGAAGACCAGATCGCTACCACTACTGGCATTGGTCGAATGTAGTGAGAATACACCAATCGGATTGTAATAGCCAACCGTCGTTGTCCCGTCGATATCCCAATCTCCGGCTACGGGGAAGTTCGGACCAATGGTGTAATCGAAACTCACATCGCTGATGATGCTACCGCCTGGGGTGTTGTTGTTGGACAGATACCAGGTGGTATTGGAAGAACGATAGATGCCGATGCTGTCGAAGCCATCGTTGTTCCAGTCACCGACGACTGGCTGATCGGCTGGATCACCGAAGACCGCATAGAAATCGCTGAATCCCGCAGCGAGTGTCTTTTTGAAGTAAGCGATGCCGTTGGAAGTTCGATACACACCAACTCCATCCGCAGTCATATCGGCTGACCAGCGTCCTGCCAGCGGGGTATCGCCTGGATTACCGAAGGCAAAGTCATAGGTCACGGTTGCCGCGAAGATGCTGTCATCGGTGAGCATGAAGCGGCCTTCATTGCTGTGATACACCCCTACCGTATCGAAGCTATCGCCATTCCAGTTGCCTGCGACTGGCAAATCGGATACACCGCCTCCGAACTGAATCAGCAGGTCATCTGTTCCCGTCGTGTTGGAATTGCGCAGATAGAACCGTCCATTCTTGTACACCCCGATGGTGTCTGGACGTGGCGGAATCGGCGTATTCGTCGGCGTTGGCGTGTTGGTGGCAGTATTCGATGGCGTGAAGGTTGCCGTATTCGTCGGTGTAAGGGTAAAGGTAGCTGTAAATGTCGGCGTATTCGTCGGCGTAAGGGTCACTGTTGACGTATTGGTAGCCGTGTTGGACGCAGTGAAGGTTGCTGTTGGCGTGTTGGTCACTGTATTGGACGGCGTGAACGTTGCGGTGTCTGTCGGTGTACTGGTGCGTGTCGGCGTGTTGGTGGCAGTATTCGACGCAGTGAAGGTTGCCGTTGGTGTATTCGTCCGCGTTGGCGTACTGGTTGGTGTGCTGGTAAGAGTAGGGGTATTGGTCGGTGTATTGGTGCGTGTTGGCGTATTCGTCGCTGTGTTGGTACGTGTTGCAGTTGCGGTGTTTGTTGCGGTTGGCGCAGTGATGGTGATATTGAATGTGAACGGGCCGATGCTGGTTGTCCCATCCGATGCAGTGAAGCTGAAACCGTCTGATCCACCAGCAGATGTGTTTGTGTAGCTCAACGAGCCAGCGTTGATTTGAGCCTGTGTGAAACTCGATCCGAGATTCAGATTGCCTCTTATCGGGGCTGTTGTCACCGTATATACGATATTGGCGGGAGGATCATCGTCATTGATACTCAATCTGGTGTTGTTGATCACACCGGAACCAAGTGGGCTTACGACCAATACGGTGTTATTACCAAGAGCAGGGGGTGTGTTGAAACGCTTAACAAAAACATCCCAGTCAGACGCCCCGCTGCCTGCCTGATAGTTTGTCCAGACAACATAGAGCGCGCCCTGCGGGCTAAATGCGGCATAGGGGCTAGGCCCACCATTCCCGGCATTATTACTTACCAAACCGTTGGTATTGCCTAATCCTTCCCATGCAGTACCGTTAAAGCGCTGGACATAGGTATCCCCATTTGTACCGTTGTAATCGCCCCATGCGACAGTCACCTGATTATTGACCGGATTGATTGCGAGTTTTGGCGTAATAGTGCCTGTCCCAATCATCAATGGTGCGCCGACGGTTGCCCAGGACGATCCTGTATATGTTTTTACAACGGAGGATGTGCCATAGTACGAAACATATATTTTGCCAGTTGAATCAATGACAATATCAGAACTGAAGACTCCTGTTGGTGAGCCGCTGATTCCGCTTCCGGTTGCGGAACCAGAAAGTTGATTCCAGTTCGTACCGTCGAAGCATTTCAGATAAATCTGAGAGGGACTGGCATCCGCATACGAAATATACCAGGTCACACATGGCAGATTGTTGGTTGGGTTGATTGCAATAAACGGAGTAACGTGGCTGTCAACGGTATCATTGGTAATACCGCCGGGACCGCCACCCGAAGTAGGGCTGGCAGAATCGGTTCCTACCTCGATCCAGCTATTTGAGCCGCTATCGTATTTGCGCACATAAATTTGATTGCGTTGCGTCGTTGACTGTCGCCATGCAACGTAGATGTCGCCTGCCGGACTGATTGCGATTGAAGGAGCCAGCGAATTTCGAGTTGGGTTCAAAACAGTATGGTTACTGATCCCTCCTCCTGTTGCTGAACCGCCCAATTCAACCCACGACGTACCATTGAAGTATTTCAGATAAATCTCGTCGGCGCTGTCTACCGGGTTGTCTTCTCGCCATGCTACATAGGGAAAGTTATTAACCGGATTGATGGCAATCACAGGCTCGCTGGATGAGGTCGGAGTACCAGTAAATCCACCGCCAGAAGCCGAACCCGCGTTGGTTTCGACCCAGTTTGTCCCATTAAACCTTTTAATATACAGGGCATACCTGATTGTAATAGGGTTATAATACTCCCAGACGGTGTAACGTGTACCGTCACCAGCTACTTCAATGCGCGGGTTTTGGTGGCTACCATTTGCAACTGCCGCACCACTGATTCCATCAGTTGCCGGGTTGGATGAATTTGGGCCTACATCCTGCCAAGCGCCGCTAATCGTTGCAAAAACAGGAAAGGTTGTTCCGAAAAACAACATAAGAAGAAACAGAGTAATGATGAGGCGATAACGCGGCAAAAGGAAACGTCGACGAATCATATTGAGAACTCCTGTAAAGCAGAATCGTCTTGATGCAGGACAAAATCCCCATTGATTTTACAACAGATACGGAAAATCCGTTCAGTTTTAATTGATAAAATAGGGTCTTAAGTTATAGTCGATGGAAATACTGCATCTGGGTCGAAAAATGTTAACATCTTGTTCACTTTGGGTCGTCTATCCGTTGGTCAAATTTTGATACAGGAAATTGATAACATTGTTACGGATACTCCATTGGCAGGCTGTGTTAGAATTCAGTAATATGGATAGGTGATTTTGTCTGTTCGCTCTCATCAACCGCTGGCAATACGGGGTTTTCAATCATGAAGCGTATCCTTATCGTCGATGATGAAGTCGGCGCGCGTACCCTGATCGGAATCATGCTTGATCGTGGTGGCTTCAAAGTTTCCAAAGCCAAAGATGCGAACGAGGCATTGAACCTTCTTGAAAAAGAAGGTAATCCCGATATGATTATTCTGGATGTGATGATGCCCGGCATGGATGGAATCGAATTGTGCCGAGCCATCCGCAAACGCAGCAATACGCAAGATATTCCGATTTTGATCCTTTCGGCGCGGGGTGATGCCGAATCGGTCATGCGTGGTATGGACGCAGGTGCAACAGATTACATTCCCAAGCCAATTTTGCACCATGATCTGGTCGCCAAAGTGCGTCAACTGCTGAATCTAAACACCGTTCCGGAGTAGTTTTTGTATGACCAAGCGGATTTTAGTCGTCGATGATGAAATGGGTGCGCGTGTCCTGATTGGGACGTTTCTGGATCGTGGAGGCTTTGAGGTCGTCAAAGCCAAAAACGGGAAAGAGGCGCTTACACTCATGGAAGAAGGCCCCTTGCCCGATCTGGTAATTATGGATGTGATGATGCCGGAGATGGATGGGATAACCCTATGCCGCAATATCCGCTCCAGATTTCCGAATAATCTGATGCCGCTGCTTGTACTTTCTGGCTCTGGCGATGCCGAAACTGTCACTCGCGCAATGCGTGCAGGAGCAACAGATTTTCTCAGCAAGCCAATTTTGCATCACGATCTTGTAACAAAAGTCAAGACAGTGCTTAAAGTTGAAGATTAGCCCTCATCAACATTTTTATGTCAGAGCCAGCAAAAACTGCTGGCTCTTTTGTTTCCCGGAAAAGCTGAAAGTAAAGCCGTGTCTGCGCTCAGGCTGATTCCTCGAAAGTAGCCAAACGCTGATAGGTATCCTTCAATGCTCCGTAGAGCGCGCGGAAGGTTGGATACAACCGCGAATAGGCCTTCATCCCTTCGGCAGTTGGATTGACTTGATCGACCTCCCGAATCATGGTTGCACAGGCTGTCGGCACATCCGGGAATACCTTTGCCCCGACTGCGGCCAGCACTGCCGCGCCGAAGGCCGCACCTTCTGTAGTATTCACAGTATAAAGCGGGATGCCAGCCACATCTGCGATAATCTGCCGCCAGACAGTGCTGTTCGTCGCTCCACCGCTTGCCGCTGCACGTTCCGGTTGAACGCCCAATGCGCGTAACTGTTCGAGATTATCACACATCCCAAACGCGACGCCTTCCATCACTGCACGTACCATGTGCGCCCGCTCGTGCCGGAGTGTTAGCCCAACAAATGCGCCGCGTGCATACGGATCGGGGTGTGGGTGACGTTCACCGCTGAGATAGGGAGCAAATATCAACCCCAGCGCGCCCGGTGGAATCTGTCCAGCCTCGCTGCTCAAGGTATCATAAGGCACATCTGCCGCAATCGCATCATGTAGCCAGCGCATCCCGCCTGCGGCGCTCAACATCACGCCCATATAGAACCACCGCCCCGGTATAGCATGGCAAAAATGGCTCAGGCGTCCATTCGGTTCGGGAACATAGTGATCCGATGCGGTGAATGCCACCCCGGATGTACCCACTGTGAGACTGGTTTGCCCATTGGAAACGATGCCGCTGCCCACCGCCCCGGCAGGTTGGTCGCCCGCACCACCAACAATCGGTGTACCGGGACGCAACCCGGTTTGCGCGGCGGCCTCTTCGCTTACAAATGCGCAAACTTCAGGCGATTCAACCAAATCTGGCAACCATTCACGGGGGAAATCCCACGCCGCCAGCATTCCGTCTGACCACGTTCGCGCCCCAATATCCATCAACCCCATCCCGGAACCATCCGAGACATCGGTAACATATGCCCCACTCAGTTTGAAACGCACATAATCTTTTGGTAATAAAATATGGGCAATTTTTGCGAAAACTTCCGGTTCATGGTCACGTAACCAGGCCAGCTTCGGCGCGGTATAACCCGGTAGCATCATTCCGCCGGTACGCTCATACAGAAATTTCGCCCCCGCTTTTTCTGTAATCGCGGCACATTGATCACCACTGCGCTGGTCGTTCCAGAGGATTGCTGGACGCAAAATACGATTTTCTTTATCCAGAACGGTCAGGCCGTGCATTTGTCCGGTTAATCCAACCGCGAGGACTTCACCTGCCGGAACTTTTGCCAGGACATCGCGCAGTGAAGCACTGGTTGCATCCCACCATTCTGCCGGGTCTTGTTCGCTCCATAGTGGGCGTGGGGAACTCAGTTGATGCGGGTGGCTACTGCTGGCAACCACTTCGCCATGTTCATTTACGGCGAGTGCTTTGGATGCGGTTGTACTGCTATCGATCCCAATAAAATAGGGCATATGTTTGCTCCTGTAAGTTGATCACGGGCAAATTGTAGCAGTGAATTTGAGCAGCATCCCAAAAAATGTTACAAGTAACGTTGGCTTGTCGAAGGGGAAATACCCCTATCTATCAGGATAGGGGTAAGATGGCTCAATTGTTTTCGCGGATCAGGCGGGGAATATCACGCCATTTCGGAGGCTGACCCGCCAGCATGATGACGAGACGGAAGACACGACCCGCCAGCCACATAAACACCAGCCCGGTCAGTGCCAACAATCCGATACTGAGCGCTAGTTGCCAGAGCGGAACATTGGAGACGGCAACACGCATCACCATCGCCATCGGCGCTGTGACCGGAAAAATGCTCAGGACAGTTGCCAACGCGCCGTCTGGCTGCGCAGCAAAGTTTGCCGTCAAATATAACGGAACCATCGCCGGGAAAGTGAAAATCGCAGCAATTTGCGGACCCTCACGGATGTTGTTCGAGAGTGCGCCGACGCCCGCATATACCCCGGCGAACATCATATAGCCGAGAATATAGTAGACCACCAGAAGCGCAATCTGCGGCAGTGTGATACTTAAGCCTGCCATGTTGGGAACGCTCGCCGCAAGTTGCCCGACAATGTACATGCCTGTCAGCGCCCACAGCAACACTTGAAGCAGACCGAGCAGACCGAGCGAGAGGATTTTCCCGATCAGGAGTTGCCCCGGACGCATCGAAGAAATCAGGATTTCCACGACGCGCGTTTCCTTCTCCTCAACGACGCTCTGCATCAGCATTCCGCTGGAGAAGAACACGCCAAACATGAATGCCAAAACAAACCCATAGGCAAGCATGAACGACGCTCCTAGACCGCTGGAATCGCCTGTGTTCGTGATTTTCGCGGGCGTCAGCAGGTTATTCGTAACGGTGACAGTGCTGCTGGTGATCAGGTTGACCACATTGAGGTCAACATTCGTGCCGCTGAACTGACCCTTCAAGGCATTACGCAAGATGGCTTGCAGCATCCGGTTGTTTTCGTTGTTGGTGTTGAGCCGCGCCATCCACAGTTCGACTTTACCTGTTTTGATGTAATCCGCAGTGACGACGTAGAATGAGTCGATTTTCCCTGTATTCAATGCGGCTTCGGCGTCGGTAACCTGGGCATAGCGCGTGAACGGTGCTACCGGAATCTTGTCCGTAAAGATGCCACTCTGATCGACAATACCAATTTTAGTATTGTCGCTAAACAGTGAATTTGCCCTCGCACTTAGAGTCGGAACGGCTGGCGGTTCGTTACTCGCAATTGCCTTGTTATTGTTGTTGATTGCAGTCAGGCCGAAGTACAACGCCAACACAACAATCGGAATGCCGAACGAGAAAAACAGATAGCCTTTGGAGCGAAAGACGCGCGTAAATTCATAGCGAAAGACGCGGAGAATTGGAGTCACGAAGCCACCTCCTTTGGCGCAGCTGCAATGGGATTAGACTCGCGCAACGCCCGCAAGATGTCGCGCAGGCCGAGGCGCTTGCCATAACTGAGCATTCCGACGCGGAAGATTCGTCCAGCAACCCAGACAATCCCCAACACGCTGCCAAACAGAATACCGATGCTCAGGAGAATTTCTGCTGGTGGCACGTCGCCAAACGCCATCCGCAGGATCATGGCAACGGGCGAAGTGAAAGGTATCAGACTGAGCGCTTGTGGAATTGGCCCGTTTGGATCGGACAGGAAGTTGAACAGGAAGATGAACGGCAACACATAGACAAAACTCAACAATCCTGCCGTCTGTCGCCCTTCAGCTTCGAGATTGACAGATGCCCCGATACCCGCCATCAACGCACCGTTAAACAGATAGCCCAGCATGAAATAGAGGATCAGGAGCAGCACATAGCCGGGCGTTACCTGCATGGAAGTCAACACAATCGAGAGATTTTCCGTCCCCTGTGAAAGCCCGAAAAGTAAGCCCATCCCCGCCCATACCAGCAGTTGCGTGATGCCAAGTCCACCTAGTCCGATTAACTTACCCCAGAGCATTTCCGAAGGGCGCGTACTGGTGGTGAAGACTTCCATCATGCGATTTTCTTTTTCTTCCACCACGCCAGACATGAGAAACTGCGATGTTGTCATGATCGAGACAAAGAGCAACATTCCCAGAATGAAAGGGGCGAAGAAGGCAATGAACAATACCGCCGTTGGCAATTCCTTATCTGTTCCGGGTTGGCGCACAACAACTTCGTCGGTGAGGTTCTGCAAGCGCGCGATAACATCAGCGTGTCCGACATCGGCGGCGAGTGCCGCACGAACGACCTTGCCAAAGTCTCTGTTCAAACCGAGAGGCAGCGTAGCAACACTATACGAGGTTGCTTTCTGTGTCTTCAGATAGTCTGATGGCAGGATGAAATAGACCTGGAGCGATCCACTGGTTATATCCGCCTGTGCCTGTTCCAGCGTGATCAGTTCATAGGGTTTTGGCGGCTGGCTGGTTTTGAACACACCCGCCTGATCAACAATCCCGATACGATTGAAATTGCCTACATCTTCCAAGCCGGAAGTCGAGATTTTGGTGGCAAGGAGCGATAGCCCAATGCTCAAAATCGGAACAAGAAACGCCGTGAACAGGTAGCTGCGCCGCCGGACGTTATATAGATATTCCCGGCGCGCGATCAGGAATATTTTATGCAGGTTCATAGGTGTCACTCATTTTGTTTGGCAATGCCGCAGTCTGCGCTATTGTCTGCGCGATGGTCGGATCACCTTCGCCAGCGACACGAATAAAAATATCGTTCAGGCTGGGGACAGCCAGCGCAAAGCTGGTGATCTGATAGCTTGAATTTGCGGCCAACCGCTGCATGATCATGTCCGGTGTTGTACCGGGCATGAGACCTAGTTTGAAGTGGCGGGCGGCTTCTTCGACCTTATGAACGCTGGCAACGCCGGGAAGTGCTGCCCATTCACCTTGCCCGGCAACGATAACCGCGTTTTCGGCAAATTGATTCCGCACCTCATCCACCGCGCCATACAAAACGCGCTTGCCGCGATTGATCATGAGCAGGCGATCTGCCATTTCTTCGACCTGATACATTTCATGAATACTCATAACGATGGTCGCGCCTTCGCTCTTGAGTTCATAGATCATGCGCTTGATCAGTTCGGTGTTCACCGGGTCAAGGCCGCTGAATGGTTCGTCAATGATGATCAACTGCGGACGATGCAGAATCGTGGCGATAAATTGCACTTTTTGAGACACGCCACGACTGAGTTCGCTCACCTTGCTTTTCTTGTTCGCACCCAGGCCAACCTTCTCAAGCAATGTTTCGGCGCGTTGTGCAGCATCGCGCGCCTTCATCCCCTTGAGCGTGCCGAGATAACTCAGCAATTCAACCAGACGCACATTGCGATATAGCCCGCGTTCTTCCGGCAGATAGCCGATTTGTTCCTTTGTTTTTTCGGTAAAAGGCGCACCCAGGACGCTGATTTTACCGGAATCTGGTTTGATAATGTCGAGCGTCATACGGATAGTGGTTGTTTTGCCGCTGCCGTTCGGCCCCAACATACTGAAAATCTCACCGCGTTTGACATCAAAGCTGAGATCATCGACAGCCAGTTTCTTGCCATAGCGTTTGGAAACGCTCTCAATTTCGATGGTATTGGGTGAAGCAGACATTCAAAAGCTCTCCTGTTTCATAATACATTTACGCCCCATGTTTTTATGGGTTGCGTTCCAGTTCAGTTTCGGTAGGAGTAAAGATCGTCTCAATCGGGAGCAGGAACAAGTGTGCAATCTTGAACGCCAGAATCAGGCTGGGATCATACTTGCCCGTTTCCAGCGCGTTGATCGTTTGCCGGGAAACGTTTAGCCGTTCGGCTAAATCCGATTGCGACCAGTTGCGTTCGGCGCGCAGCACTTTCAGGCGATTATTCACAGCGTTCACTCAACAATAGCGCCGGGTAGCGATAGCGACGCCAATGCCCCAGAACACAATCAACATGGGGAACACCCATACAATGTCGATTGCGGGAACACCGACACGCTCCAGCAGCGAACTGGTGAAGGTGATCATTCCTGTCAGACCGAAGCTGAATCCAAATGCCTCGAACTGGATTCGGCGCTGCAATTCATCCATTTGTCGCAGGTATCTCAGAAAAGCAGCCAACGCAAAAAACGACGGGATCAATGGGAATAGGGCAATGGGATAGCGAATCAGGTTCTGTTGGTCGATTCCTTGAATCAGCCATGATGAAGCGATTACAGTGACAGCATAAACTGCCATCGCACTCAAAAACCGAACCGTGTATTCGCGTTCTGCTTTTTGCTGCACCGAACCATCCTTTCAAAGCACCAATTCAATGTAATGGATACTTGTCTTTTTGTCAAGTACACTTTACATATATACGTGATTGACGGAAAAAAGATGCACGTTTTCGCCCGACATCTGGATGGAGTTATTAGCTGGACGGGATAAAATACACACCCATATACGACTCAGGAATCCACATTGTGATCCAGAAATTTCCACCCGGCGTTGAAGAAAAAATCGGGTACTACGTTTATTTGCTTTCTGATCCCCGAATAGATCGGATTTTCTATGTTGGCAAGGGAAAAGGGAATCGCGTCTTTAACCATGTGACGGCTGCACTCGAAAGCGTTGAGGACACCGATAAATTAGAGAAAATTCGAGCCATCCTTTCTGAAGGTCTGGAGGTAGATTATACGATTTTGCGGCATGGATTGACCGAAGAGGCGGCCTTTGAAGTCGAATCGGCGTTGATCGATTATATCGGTCTAAAGGTACTATCCAATCAAATTCAGGGAAAGAATGCTGATGATCAGGGAAAAATGACTATAGGCGAAATTATTGAAAAGTATGAAGCCCCCAAAGCGACCATCATTGAACCAGCGATCATCCTGAAAGTAAACAGGCTATATCATCGTGGCATGACCGATACAGAAATTTATGAAATCACACGCGGTCAATGGGTGATTGGGCCGGATCGAGATAAGGCAAAATATGCTTTCAGCGTTTCTAATGGAATCATTCGTGCTGTTTTCGAGATTAAAAAATGGAATGCGGTTGCGACGAATCAACCCCATCAGAAACGCAGCAACCGCTGGGAATTTGAGGGCGAAATCGCACCCGAATTGCAACATTATGTTGGATGTAGTGTGATAGATGATGACCGTTTAAAAGCCCAAAATCCTGTTTTATATGTCAATATCAAAAGATGACCTTACCTCGTATCGGAATTGACGCGCGTTTGATCGCTACCCGCGAGGGGGGTATTGCCGAATACATGCGCCGTATGATTGAGCAGTTCGCGGCGCTGAACATCCCCTATCCTATGTGCGTCGTTGAAGGGCGCAAAGCCAAACGGCGCACAGAATCGCCACGCACAAACTGGCACTACTATCGCGCTCAAACGCCATGCCATCACAAAATTGAACGTACCGCGCTAGGTGTGGAACTACTCCCGCATCGGCTCTCGCTCCTGCACAGCATGGACTTCATCCCGCCGCGTTTTGGTGCGCGCCGCTTTGTGATCACCATTCATGATCTAAATTTTTTGTACTATCCACAATTTCAAACACCCGATAGCTTCCGCTACTACAACGGGCAGATCGAAGCCGCTACCCGTCGCGCCGATCATATTCTTGTGGATTCGGAAGCAACACGGCGCGACCTGATCGAGCGTCTTTCCGTATCAGCAGAAAAGATCACAACGCATTATATGGGAGTAGATTCGGCGTTTCATCCGTTGCCATCCGAAGAGGTTGATCCAGTGCTGGCAAGATACAACCTGCCGCGTGGCTACCTTCTGCATGTCGGGACATTTGAGCCGCGCAAAAATCTTGATGGGTTGTTTACTGCTTACGCATCCCTGATCGGCAAGATACCGGATTTGCCGCTGCTGGTATGCGTCGGGCGACGTGGCTGGTTTTACGAACCCATTTTCAAAAAGGTTGAGGAATTAGGGCTACAAGATCGGGTACGATGGCTGGAAAACGTTCCCTTCCATGAATTGCCCGCGTTGTATAATGGCGCTGGTGTGCTGGTGATGCCTTCATTCTACGAAGGATTCGGATTTCCGCCGCTGGAAGCGATGGCTTGTGGGACGGTGACGGTTGTTTCCAATCGATCTTCACTGCCTGAAGTTGTTGGCGAAGTCGGCTGGCAGGTCGATCCTGATGATCCGCAATCCATAGCGAATGGGGTATACTTGGCGTTTCAGGAATCGGAAGCGCGCGAACGATTCCGTGTACAGGGTTTACAGCGCGCGGCAACCTTCAGCTGGGATCGCCCTGCACAAATTGCGCTTGAAATTTATCGTAAACTGTTGGATTGAGTAATGCGTGTACTGTTTCTGACTCCGCAGCCGCCCTATCCACCTCATGCCGGGAATGCACTGCGCACGCTTGGCCTGCTGGATGGGTTGCACGCTTCGGGTGCTTCAATCGTATTGTTAACTTTCGTGGAAAACGGTCAGCCCGACCCCACGACAACGCCTGCCGCCGATCTTTGTGAGATGATTTATAGCGTCGCTGCTCCGCCGCATCGTTCGCTTTCGGCACGCCTGCCAGATTTTCTATTCACACGCAACGCAGATATGGCGCGGCGCTTTTATTCGACAGAATATGCCGAAGCCCTGACCCGCCTGTTGAAAAGTAATCAGCAGTTTGATGTGATTCAATTCGAGGGGCTGGAAATGGCAGCCTATATGCCGCTCATCAAACAAATTCGTCCGAATGCAAAGATCATCTATGGCGCGGCAAACGCAGAATTTGAATTGCAACGCCTCATCTTTGAGAATGATCGCGGCAAGCCAACACGCTTGGCGGCAACGCTTTACTCCTTTGAGCAATGGCGGCGGTTGCGTCGTTACGAAACATGGGTTTGCCGAAACAGTACCCATGTGATCGCTACTTCGCAGTTTGACGCGGATGCTTTCAAAAAGATTGCGCCGGGGATAGGGGTAAGCGTCGTACCCAACGGGATTTATGCGCGCGATTACATGCAGAGTGATTCCAAACTGGAACTGGGATCAGCCGCGATCCTCTTCACGGGTTCAATGGGCTATCGCCCGAATGTGGACGCCATGCTCTGGTTTGCCGAAGAAATCCTCGGCACAGTTCGGGAAGCAGTCCCGGAAGCGCGACTGTTCATCGTTGGCAAAAATCCGCACACCCGGCTGGATATACTGCGCCAGCGCCCCGATGTAGAAATCACGGGGTTTGTACAGGATGTGACGCCATTTTTGCATAGTTCGGCAGTTTATGTTGCACCGTTGCGTACCGGGAGCGGAACGCGCCTCAAGCTGTTACAGGCGATGGCTGCCAAACGTGCGAT
This sequence comes from uncultured Anaerolineaceae bacterium, assembly GCA_964432445.1. Taxonomy (GTDB): domain Bacteria; phylum Chloroflexota; class Anaerolineae; order Aggregatilineales; family UBA2796; genus JBBRMW01. The sequence continues at coordinate 42,781 of CAYSOC010000014.1, read as the reverse complement.
TGTTTCTACAACCATCGGCGCGCAGGGGATCGACGTTGCGCCAGGGCGTGAGATGATCATTGCGGATACGGCGGCTTCCTTTGCACAGGCGGTTGCCAGTCTGTTACGAGATTCAACGCGCCGCGAAACAATGGGCAAGGCGGCGCAAACCTTCGTTTGTAACCATTATGACTGGGCGGCGATTGTGCCGCGACTGTTGGAAGTCTATAAAGGGCTTGGCGTTGGATAAGCGACAACTTGCCGAGCGCAATAAACGACTAACCGAGTTCCAGCATCGCCTGACCCGAAAAGAAGAATTTCGGCGCGAACTGCTGGAATTTTACGCTTCTCTGCCTGCGCCACGCCAGCAAAAGCCGATCCCCGGCACATTTTTGATTATCCGTCCTGATCACATCGGAGATAATCTGCTGACGACACCAAGCATGGTTGCGCTGGCAAAGGCGACGCCGCGCGCACGCCGCCTGGCGCTGGTGGGTGATTGGTCATCTTCGATTATGGCGGCCTATCCCGAAGTGCATCAGGTTTTCACGCTACCCTTTCCGGGTTTCACACGCGCAAGGAAGGAATCCTTGTTACAGCCGTATATTCGCGCGTGGCAGTGGTCGCACAAGGTACGCCAGCTTCGGGCAGAAGTGGCGATTATCATGCGCCCGGATCACTGGTGGGGCGCACTGCTGGCATATATGGCGGGGATTCCGGCGCGCGTTGGTTACGATAAGCCCGAAGTCGCGCCGTTCCTCACACGCGCGATTCCGTTTGCGCGCGGTCATGTTGTTCGACAATGCCTGCGGTTGGTCGAACCCTGGACGGGGGTTATCCCTGACGATCAGGTGGAATATCGTTTTCCAATCAATGATGAAGACCGGGATTTCATCAAGACCTATTTACAGGAGTATGGCGTTCGACCTGATACCCCGATTGTGGTGATTCATCCTGGGGCGGGGACGCCGATCAAGCGTTGGGATTCGGAGCAGTGGTCACTGGTTGCGGATCGCCTGGCGGTACATGAACGGGCAACGATCATTTTTACCGGGAGCGATGCGGAATATCCGCAGATCGCGCGTATTATGGCAAAGATGAAGAATCGCGCGGTATCTCTGGCGGGCGAAACGACAGTCGGACAACTGGCGGCGCTCTATGCCCGTGCGCGCGTTGTCATCGGGTCAGATTCCGGCCCGTTGCATCTTGCCGTTGCCAGCGGTGCGCCAACCGTTGCGCTCTATGGCCCCGCCGACCCGGATGAGTTTGGACCTTGGGGCAACCCGGCGCGACAGGTTGTGGTAACGTCGGGGATGGGATGCGCACCGTGCCGGATACTGGATTGGCCGGGAGATCATCCTTCTAATCACCCGTGTATTCGGGACATCACACCGCGTCAAGTGATCGAAGCCGCTTTCCGTGCCATGAATAGCAAATGAAAGACACCCTGATGGATGAGCAATCAAGCCTGAATAAGACTACTCCTGTCGTCCTTGATGCCGCCGCTTTGATCCGAACGGCGGAGCAATTGCTTGATGATGGCAACCTGACTGACGCGGTTGCCATCATCAAGCGCGTCCTCAAAAGGGATGATCTGTTGCCAGAACAACTGGATAACGCTTATCAGGCGTTGGCTACCTCTCTGCGCAGTCTGGAACAATATGAGGAGGCGTTGCAGATATGCAACGAGTGGCTGGGGCGCACACAGCGTTCCTATGGTAAATGTGGCGCGTTAATGGCACGTGGTAATGTGTTGCGCCGTCGCGGACACCTGGCCGAAGCGCAGCAAACATTGGAAGAGGCAATCGCGCTGGCAGAAGCAACGGGTGAAAAGAGTCAGCTTGGGATCGCTCTCCGTAACCGCGCGGATTTATATTGGACACAGGGCGAACACGAAAAGTCGCTTGTTCTGCTGCGACAAGCGTATTTGCAGCTTGAAGCGGTGAATGACATTCGCGCCCAGATCGACGTTTTGATCTCAACCGGGATTGTCTATCACATGATGGGGCGTTTCTATCAGGTCATTCAAACCCTGCAACGTGCGACCAGCCTTAGTGTTGCTACCAGTAACCAGCGTTCCCGCTGGCTCATCTTCAACAATATGGGCGAAGCCTATCAGCGGTTGTACGCCCTCGAAGATGCCCTGCGTTGCCACCTGACTGCGAAAGAACTCCGGCGCGGGATGCTCATGGTCGATTTGGAGCGCAATCTCGGCGTCGATCTGGTTGGGCTGGGGCGCTATGATGAGGGCATGGAATATTTGCAGCGTGCCTATCAACTGGCGCAGGAAAGCGGCGATAAGGAAAACCTGATTCAAATTCTGTATAGTATTGCGGATACAGAATTGCATCAAGGGAAGCTGGATATTGCCGAACAGCATACCCAGCGCCTGCATGAACTTGCCACCGAATGGGCGTCCAAAACCTATATCGCGCGTGCGTTGTTCCTGATGGGGCAGCTAGCCCACGCGCGCGGAAACGATCAGGAAGCTGAAAAGCATTTCAATGAATGTTCATGGGTCGCCCAACAGACCTCCGAACGTGAAGTTATCTGGATGTCGCACGCGGCGCTTGCGGATATGCTGACGAAATCCAACCCTCCGCTGGCAGAGGTGCATCGGATGATGGCGGTGGAAATTCTGGATGGCGTCGCACAATCCATCGAAGACCGTGCCTTACAGGAAAAATTTGAAAATGCGCCGCCGATTCGTCGGTTGTTGACGCCGCCATCTGGTAGATAAATACGTAAATATACCATGAGCAATACGAGTGAACTATTGCCCCGCCTGACGGGGTTTGCCCGCGAACATTTTGGCATCACACTCTCCGATGACCAGTTACGTGATTTTGAAACCTATGCACGCCTGCTGATTGAATGGAATGATCGTGTCAACCTGACCGCAATTATCGATCCGCCAGCAATCGAGATTCGCCATTTTCTGGACTCTATTTCGGTATTGAAAGCATTGGATATGAAACCCGGAGTGCGCGCCATCGACGTTGGAACGGGGGCAGGTTTTCCGGGGTTGCCGCTGCGAATGGTGACACCTGATCTACATATGGCGTTGCTTGAGGCCACAGGCAAAAAGACTCAATTTCTAAAACACGTTGTTGATACGCTGAAACTTTCGGATGTTTCGGTGGTGAACCTGCGCGCAGAGGAAGCAGGACAAGCCACCGCACATCGTGAAACCTATGACGTGGTACTGGCGCGGGCAGTAGCGCGGCTACCCGCGCTGGTTGAATATCTATTACCGTTGTGCAAGGTTGGTGGGCGCTGCATTGCGATGAAGGGCGACACCGCAGCAGGCGAACTCCGGGACGCTGAAAAGGCGCTCCGTATCCTCGGTGGGCAGGCCGGCGGGATTATCAAGGTAGAGTTGCCGGAAATCAGCGAACCACATTACCTGGTCATTATCGAAAAAATCGCGCCGACACCTGCGCTTTTCCCGCGCAAACCAGGGACGCCAACTAAAAGCCCACTGTAAAGCCCTATTTGCAATGAGTTTCGCCAGCGTTACGAACGAGCCGTAATTCCTTGATAGTAACGCTGCTTTCCGACTTCGTGCTATTTCGCACCGGGTCAACCCGCACTCCGGTGATTCTCCCTTGCCAGCGGGAGAGTAGCGAAGTCGGGATGATGTACTGCTGCATCTGGGCATCCCGTCGCAAGGCAACCATATAGCGCTGTTCGGCGTTGAACTGCTTTGTCTCGTCCGTTGCAAAGTAAAATTCAAGCTGACGATCATCTCCAGTTATATCTGCCGAAGCTGAGAGCGTGATCGCAACATAATCAAAATCCGCCGCACAGTACGATACAGGCTGTTTCCAGATGTAAGGATCGTTGCCGGGATGTACGCGCAATCCATCCGAAGTTTGTTGCATGTTTGTTAGCGCGTTTTGTCCATCTTTTGGTGTGAACGTGATAGCTATATCACGCGCGGTTTGCATCGGCGCGTTTGCCTTACCACGCTGGTAGATGGTATAAGGATGATTGATGCGTACTGTCGTCACGGCATCCAAACGCGCCACCGGGAAATAATTACTGATGAACGCATCACTGGATAGGATTGGATTCAGGAATGGATACATATCCATGTAGATAAAGTAATCCGGGTTAGCCTTCTCGAATACAGCAACAAAATCGTTGCGCGCAATATCTGGCAGAAATTCGGGATTGGTCAACGCCAACATATCCAGCACCGGACGGTCACTAAACCACGCAATGAATCCAATTTCAACATAGGCAATACGAGCATTTGCAGGCGTGTTTTTGACGAGCCAATCGGAAATACGCAGATAATCAGCAACAGGCTGATTATCGTTGAATTCACGCGAACGCTTCACGACAGCTGGCGAATCAATCCCAATCTCGGCAGTGACTCCGGCTACGGTAGCAAGTACCAGCAACCCGGTAAACACTTGCAAAATGCTTCGAGTTCTCGTTGGCTGCCGAAACAATTCCTCAAGCAAACCTGGCAACGCGCCGATACCGACGCCTGCAAATATAGTCACAACGAACACAGCAGGCAGGTAATACCAGATTTGATGCGGTGGACGCAGCAGCATATAACCAAGACAAAAACCAATGCCCCATAGTCCCAATATCAACACACGCCGACGCCAGAATAGAACGATGATGAGGCCGAAAACAGCACATATAGCCCATCCACTAACGACTTGTCCGTTGAATTTATATTGCAGGGATGTCCAAATATCGGTAAAAAGTTTCGGCAGGTTGTCGGCAAACGAAGGCCAGCCAATGCTGGTTTGTACCATCTTTGCGCCTACCGTATTTGGTAGCAGGACACCCATCGTACCAAGTGCATAGATCGCCCACAGGGTCAGAATTGGAGTTGCACCGATCACCAGTTTGAGGCAATCGGCAATCGCCTCTCTGGTTTTTCCCCGTTGTTCCCGCGAAAGGAATATCTCACCGAGTCGCCACAATCCAAAAATGGGCAGAATCAGAATACCTTCGCCACGTGAGAGAAATAGCAATGCTCCAAGTATGCCCGCTGCCAGAAATCGACGTTCCGCAAACCAAAAGATAGAAAGGGACAGCATGAATACAAAAAAGTTTGATTCCATGCTGACCATATCGATCCAGTTCTGCATGTTGAACAGGATCAGCCACGCAACCACAAACCGCTCCATGTGTCCAAGCCGGAGCGATTTACCTTTCAGAAGCCATAGCCACGCACAGCCGATCCGAAACGCCACTGCCAGTGCAAATAAAAGTGTTTCGGCGCGTGCCATCGGCAGAAAACGAATGAGAGTACCTGACAGGATGGTATATAGAGGTGAGGTGCTTCCCATCGTTGGCGGAAATGTCGGGTGATAGCGTAATAATCCGCTTTCGGCAAAGTTGCGGGCAAATGTCAGTGTGATGTACCCATCATCGTTGAAGCTGTGCGCGCGGTTATCCGTAATCGAAAACCAGACAAACCAAGCCGTACCTGCACCCAATATCAGCGCAAGAAATAAATTAACCCATCGCCCCAACTGATTGTAAGGCGGTTTGGATACAACTGTTTGGTTTGATGGGCTATCCATATTCTATTTTTCTTTCTGACGTTGCTGTAGAAGGTGTTGAAATGTCTCGCTCGGAAGCATATAAAATACTGCCAATGCAAGCGTGATCGCTATACTGAGCATCGGGCTAAAAATGGCGATGATAACAGCGGCAAGGTATGAAACCGGGCCAAACGCATATTGCCAACTGATATGCCTTGCCAGTGTTTGATCGCTTTTTTCTGTGAAGGTGTGCTTATCCCGTGAGGCATAAAACCACAGCAGGTTAAAAGCGATGGCAATCAGGAAGAACCAGCCTGCATAGATCATGGTAGCAATGTCTTGTCCCTGCTCTCCCAGATATTGCGCAACCAGTGAAGTGGGAAATGGGACAACCGAGATGCCAAATAATAACAAACCATTGAGCAGCAAAAGCATATCACTGGAACGCTGTATTACTCTAAACAATCTGTGATGGTTGATCCACATCACCAGAATAAAGAAAAAACTGGCAGCAAGAGCAAGATAGGTATGCCAATCCCGGAGCAATAAATTGAGAAGACCAACTTCTCTGGCTTCTGCAATCGGAGGGACTTTAGCTTCCAATATCAACAATGTAATTGCAATCGCAAACACACCATCGCTGAAGGCTTCGATACGCCCGGTTTCTTTTTCATTCGTGTCAGGAGTCATGTTTTTCCATTGTTTGTGGACACCTGATTTATAAGTGTATCTCTTTTTGAATGCCAATTGATGCAAGGTTTTGAGGGACAGTGTGACGTAGATTGCGCGCTTTTGGTAGTCTTTTCGAGCAGAAATGAGAGCCTTTGAGAGGTTTTGATAGCACCATCGGAGTACACTTGTGACCAATTGCACAGATGTGCGCTATCGAAAACAAGGATTTGAGAACTATGAATATCGCGCAAAACTGGAGAATGAATGGGCAGCGTTATGGTTTCAAGGGTGTACAGTGTACAGCTTGCGGCGCTACTCATATCGTACCGCGCGAAATTTGCCCCGCCTGTCAGAGCAAACTCCCGGCTGCCTATGATTTCAACCGCGAACAGCCTGTCTTGCTCGACATTCCAGCCATGCAGGAACTGCGGCACGCTGCACGCTAGTCTATGAATCAATTTCAATTTGGTGGCAAGGGCGAAGTCCTTAGCTACACTACAGTCACCGATGCGCCCGCCGGGTTTGAAGATCAAGCACCCTATGTTTTGGCGATGGTCAAGCTCGATGAAGGCTCTACCATCACGGCGCAATTGACCGATTTGGACGCCGCACCCGAAATCGGGATGCGTGTGGAAATGGTGACACGCAAATTACGCAGCAATGGTTCAGACGGCGTAATCGTCTATGGATATAAGTTCCGCCCTGTCCTTGTCGGTTGAAAAACCGGGGCGAACATCGTACAAATCAAGTGCAAACACAGCAAAGCCTTTGGACTGCCCGTATTGGGGTGTTTGAAGGTTTTGTTGTTTTAATTATTCTTTTGCCGGAACGGTCTCCATGACCGTCTCATTACGATAGGTCACCATCCCCGGCTTGCCCCCTTTGATCTTGCGAACATGCCGCCGTTCTGTAACATCCACAAGCGCGCGTTTTTCATTTTGTAGAGTGCTGTAAAATGCTGCCAGACTTGCCGCTTTCTGGATCGTTGCTGGTGATACAGAGCGCCCGTTGGTTTTGATGATCACATGCGCGCCAGGAACGCCGCGTGCGTGCAGCCATAAATCTTCGGGGCGGCCTTTGGTGAAAGTCACGTCCTCATTTTGGCGACTGTTGCGGCCTACCCAAATGATAATTCCATCGGGGGTAACGACGCGCAACGCTCCCGTTTTGGTATGTTTGGGACGTGCCGTTTTTTTGCCTGTCCAATAGCCATCCCGTTGTAGCGTGTCCTGCACTTCGCCAATTTCAGGCCAGTTTGCTGCTAGCGTCAAATCTGAACGCAGTTGTTCCAGATAATCCAGTTCCTGCTGCGTTTCCTCGATACGTTGCGGGACTTCCGCCATTGCACGCTTGGCATGATCATAATCCGCAAAGTATTTCTTCGCGTTTTCGAGTGGCGTAAGTTTCGGATCAAGCGAGATTTTCAACGGTGGTTTGTCAAAATCATATTCAGCCTCAAACACAGTGTCTTTTGGTTTGATCTGATATTGATAGGCAAGGATCAATTCGCCGCTTTGTCGCAAACGTTCGCGCTCGGTGTCGTCAGTTTCCGAGCGTTTCAAGGAATCAAGTTTGCGCTGAACCTTTTGCCGCGCATCATCCAGAATGCCAAAGACAGGTTGTTTGGCGGCATCATAGGCTTCGATCCCGCCGGGCGCACCGTAATATAATCCCAATGCGTCATTGATCGAGGCAACAGGTTCCCATCCACGTAAATGCGTAATTTCATATACAGAGAAGGCCGTAATCTGTTCATCCTCGTCGCGGACAATACCCGGCTCCCAGCGATGGTTGAGCAGTGCATCCAGCATTTCGCGCATGACTTCCATCAAATCAATGGCATCAATCGCATTGCATTTCGCGTCAATGCGTCCCGCCGCACGATAGATTGTTTCTTTCGCCAGAAGTGGACTGTAACCGAGAAGTGTATCCGTAAGCGCACGCCAGCCATGCTTTGCCGGATCAGTTTTGAGCGCTGTTTCCAGTAATTCCAGAGTGAGCGATTCCGGCTTGTGCTTATTGATTTGTGGTGGTGGCGGAACGTACTCATGACCCGGTAGGCTCAACCGGATGCGATTTTCCTGTGGCCCGACGCGCCGCAGACAATCCAGAATCATGCCATCGCGCAGGAGCAGGATGTTAGCACGGCGTTCCATTGGTTCGCAGACCAACGTAAATTCGCCTGCCGCCCCTTTGAGGTCGAACATGATCACGCGCTCGTACTCCGGTTGGCGGATGCCGACAATACGCGCTTCCTCAATATCGCGCCGGAGCATTAGACCAAGCGGCGTAGGCGTTTCCACTCCGCGCCGCAGCTTTTCCTCAAGCACCTGTACCCGCGCCAACGTCGGATCAGCGGAAAGCATGAGGTAACGACGCCGATGATCGGTGAAGCTATAGACCTCCATCCCGATGGAATCGTTGCCGAGTTCGAGCGTATCCTGTACCTTGCCATCGTTCAGGCTGGCATTCAGTTCATCGACCAGCGCGGCAATGGTGAAAACATCGAAATTCATAGTGAATAATTTTCTGCTATTGTCCGGGTATTACTCTATTCGCACTCCTACCTATCATATAGGCACGTTACTTAAATTTGAATAGAGAGTTTATTCCACAAGAACAATATTCATACAACGCAGGATATTGATTGCCTCTGGCAGAGAAAATTTCGCTTTCTTGAGCGTATTCTGCGAGGCGTCGATTGCATAGTGGAATGCTCCGGTAAAATCAGCCTCGGTCAGATTGGTGTGCATAAATCGGCTTTCCCCGAAATCGGTGTCGGTACAATTTGCCTGCGATAGATTCGCGTCGGCAAAGTCCACATTCTGCGCGATACATTTTGAAAGCATCATTTTCCGCAATTCCAACCCGATGAATGTGGAATTGGTTATATCGCATTCAATAAACCCGATGGATTCCAGCAATCCTTTCTTTGACCATGCCCCTTCAACCCAATTAATACCGACCGCTTTTGATTTTTTGAACATCGTATTTTTGAATGCCGAACCCGGAACGTGTGTCAGCCACAGGTTGCAATCCTGAAAGGTGCAATCTCGAAAGATACAGGATTGGAAAACTACTTCGTTAAATGAACAACTCACGAACGTACAGTTCTCAAACGTCTTGCTCTCGATTGTTTTATTGCGGCATTGCACACGCTTAAATGTTTGATCAAGATATTCCGTCTGCGTATCGAATGAAAATTCCATAGTTCAAATGTTCTCCCCAAAGGAGTATACCGAAGCAGGGACGATGTGCCAAATTGGACGATTGTCACGGTTTTGGCGTGATCGCTGCCCAATCGTTTTGCATCAACCATCCGTTATGCTGCAAAAAACGACGGATACATAATCATGACTTCCGAGCAATTTTTCGAGAAAAGAACATTGCAGGGCGCGCTCTACAGCGGAATCGCGCTCATTATCATTTCGATGTTATTTTTCATGCAAGGTGTAACGGCGACCTCTGTGCCGGGGCAGATCGTTTCCGTTCTGATTGTCCCCGCGATATTCTATGGGATCGGCCTGCTGGTTTATCGCTACCTGAATGCACCACTGGCCGCGCCGGGCATCGTGGCAACAGGCGCATGGCTTATCGGTGTGGCGCTGATTCACCTCTATGATCGGTTGGTCATCATCGCGGAATCGCCGCATCTCCTTTTATGGCTGATCTGTTCGGTACTTGCAGCAATCCTGATAACCATCACGGGATTTCGCATTCGTATCTGGATGATGGTTCCTCTCGTACCGATTGCGCAGATCAACGCACTCTGGGCGCTGTTCATTCTGTTTCGTACTCCGGTAATCTGGTTTCCCGTACTTTCCATGCCGCTCGTTTTCCTGTGGTGGATACTCCCGATAAGAGATGAACGCTGGAAAAATATTTCTCATGTCAGTGGCCTGGTTTTGGGCGTGGCGATGCTTTTGTTCTCGCTGTGGATTCCATTTTCGACGCCACAATCGTTGTTCATCACATGGGTAACCCCTGCTATCGGCATCATGATGCTCGGCTTTCGGCATCAATTGATGCGGTTTATCCCGTTTACCGTCATGTTACTTGCTGCTGCTATCATCCTGGGATTGCCTTCGACGTTGTGGGCATTCATGCTTTTCGTCCTGAGCATTAGCACCCTTGTTTATGTGGAGCGTTCGGCGGCAAGACTGGAAAAGAGCAAGGATGTTCTTTGGGCGCAGTTGAGTTTTGCGCTCGGTCTGGTGTTTCTGGGACTATCGGCACTTCTGGCTGAACTCTCACCTCTGATGGGGATTCAGGCATTTCCGTATAACCCGTTGTGGCTTCTGCTGGGTGTCGGCATTATATTGATTCGGATCGGTTTACAACGGGAACAACGTATTGCCATTCACAGCGGACTATGGCTGTTGGCTTCGGTATGGGCGCACCTCTATTTTTCGCTTGAATTTTCCATTGAGGTCTACGGGCTGTGGCTGATCCTGTTCGCGGCGTGTGTTCTGTGGGGGCAGCGCCTGATTACGTCCAGGTATAAGGATAAACAAAAATCTTCGCGGACTGTCGTAGAGAGCATGGTTCACTGGCCTGGTGCAGACCTTGCGCTTGGCCTGAGTATGATCACTCTCTGCTGGACTGCGGCATACATTACCGTCTATACACCTTACATTTTGACCCTCACATTCAGCATCACTATCGGCGTTTGGGTTGTTACCAGTCTGATTTATCGCATTCCGATCCTGCTTCATCTATCGCTATGGATTGCCCCTATCCCCTTCGCTATGCTGATGATGCTGGTTTCGCCAGTGTTCTGGACGTTGCCCGTACTTGGGCTGGCATGGCAGTTTTTCGGGATTGTGTTGCTGGTGATTGGACATAGCACGCCGCGCTATCGCCCGGTGATGCGAATACCATTTTTCATCACAGGCTATGCGTTGCTTGTTTTCGGATTCATGACCGCGATCAATTACGCATTGTTGTTCCCGGTCAGTCTCACCATCCTGATTCTTGTGTCTATCGCCACAGCCGTTGCGGTCATCTTCGATTATCACCCGGTCTGGAATCTGTTCGTAGAGCGAATCGCGCCTATCGCAAGCCGCCCCTATGCGCATCGCCACATCAAACACGCATTCCTGTATCTGAGTGCATGGCTGACCGCAGTCTGGTTGAATTTGCTACTGGGTTACAGTGGTTTGTCATGGTCACAACAAGGCTTGTGTCTGGTGCTGTTTTCCGGTTTGTGGTTCGTCCTCGGAACGCTGGTCGGGAGATTGCCGGGTGTGGTCGGGTTGCCTCTGTTGAGTGCGGGCTGGTTGCTTTGGGGAGTCGGGCTGACGCAGGTTTTCTATTCTCCTGCGGAAGCGTTGATTACCGCCGCACTCGGCTTGATCGCCAGTTTTGAAGGGTTGCGCCGGATGCGTGATCTCTACTGGATTCCGGTGGTCATCCTCCAGATTTTGTTTACGGTGTTGCAGGCGTCATGGTTGCTCCATCTGCCCGCGCCGGAATTATTGCTCCTCACCGCGTTTGGGTTGAGCGTATTGGGCCTCGTGTATAAAAGCAGGGCGGTACGCGGCGGACAACTGACGGCGATCATCGGCTTGATTCTGATGCTTGTCGTCTGGAAGTTATATCCAGCGGTGAACATTTCGTTTGCATTATGCGCATGGTCTATCGCGGCGATGGTTGTCTATTGGAAGCCGCGCTGGATTTGGATTGTGCAGGCAACAGGGGCAATCGTCCTTTTCCAGTTTCGTTGGCACGTTAACCCATTAGGGCTGATGGCTATCGGCGTGCTACAACTGATCATCGGCGCAGAACTGGTGTATAGATTGCGCCCGCGACGCTATCAAAGCCTGCGCACAATTATCAGCTATCAACATGATTGGGCAACGCCGCTGTTGCTGGTTGGTACATTGTCAAGCAGCTACGCGCTTTTTCAATTGACTAATCAAATCTCCGGCTCTCTCTATTTGCTGATTTGCCTAGGCATCGCGGCATTGCTGGCGCTGTACTCAGCACGGTTGCGAGTGATCCACCTTCCCTATGCTGCTCTTATGGTTGCAGCAAGCGGAATCATATCTAACTTCTACTATATGGCAGTGGCAAATGCACGGATTACCGGGACGAGACCAACACTGACTGGACTCGGTTATTCCATAGTATCATTTACATTGGGTTTAGCATTTTTGGGGCTGGTTATCCGGTTTCTCTGCATTTTAGTTGTTACCCGGAAAATCAAAATTGGGTGTTGGGCAAAAACACTGGTTGTACTATGGTTGCGCCCGACGCTGGTCACCGCGTTGATTGCGGGCGGCGCTGGTCTGATTTCGTGGTTGGTCACTCTGTTGCAAGGCGTTAGCTCTCCAGGCTTGCAGATTGTGGCAGGGATTTTCCTGACTCTCTTCGTATTGACGTTCTATTGGAGGCAACCCCAACAACTGCTTTGGCTGTGGAGTAGTTTGTGTATTCTGGGGTTGGTTGGCGTAATCGTCCTGCAAACCTTTGGGATTTTTACACCAGCATGGGCAACACTCCCCACTGGCCTGATCCTGTCCCTGCTTTGCCGGGAAATCAATCACCCACAGCGCCACTGGTTTGAGTATGCGGGTGGATTACTCTGGATGGTCGGGGCGTTGTTCAGCATCAATCGCGCCAATATATTTTCGCTGGCTTCCATCGGCTATTTCTTCTATGTATTGGCGTTCCTTGCCTACGGGCTATACTTCAAACGCAAGATTCCGCTGTTTAGCGGCTTCGTGTTTGGCGCAATTGCGTTGATCGCCTGCCTTGGCAGGTTGAATATGTGGTTTATCCCGATGACTGCCGGATTAATCCTGCTCGGTGGAACGCTCTTTCTGGAAACACAGTTCGTCGCGGCGCGTTCGTGGATGGGGCGAGTCCAAACCTTCTGGAAGCGCCTGGAATAAACGGGATGCTGCCCCTGCGCTTGCAGGGGTAGTTCTATTGTCCGGCGTTCTGATAATAGCGATTGACGATCAACTGTCCGGCGGGGCTTTGTACCCATGCAAAAAATGCCCAATAGGGATCATTTGCGTCTGGTGAATGTTCACCGACAAACAGCAACGGCGTTCGGAGTGGATACTGGTTCGCGTTCACAGTTTCAAAAGTTGGCAAGATGCCATCAACTGCCACTGGGCGAACATTATCCACATTCAGATAACGCATGGAAACCACACCAACCGCGCCGCTGGTTGTCCCGATCAATTCAATCAAACGATGCGGCGTGGTTGCCAGTTGGGAAGCCCCGGTGATCCTGCGTTCACCCATGACTAACAAATCAAATGCAGCAGTTTCAGAGCTTCCCGGTGGGCGTGACACTACCTGAATCGGTAAATCTGCACCGCCAACTTCACGCCAGTTCAAAACACGTCCGGTAAAAATGGAACGCAACTGCGCCGGACTGAGACTGGCAATCGAGTTTGCCGTATTCACGACAACGGCAAGACCATCCTGCCCAACAGGGGTCGACCACAATTTACTATCGGCAGGAACGTAGCCTGTCAGGGCATAGGGAGCGCGTTTATCACCTAGCCAACCGGATATATTTTCCCAGGCAGCGCTTTGAATTTGCCACGCAACGAGTGTATTTTCCGGTTTATAAGCCGCAGCGAGTCCACGCAATAACGGCGCTGTCGATTCTTCGGCCAACAGGCGAATCGATGCCGTCGCAGGCGTCGGGTTGGCTGGCACGATCTGACCGCGACAGCCTGCCAGCGCAAGCGTCAAAATGAAGAAGGTTCGTTTTGCGCGTCTCACGGGAACCCCTCACCTGCGCAATCGAACTGAAACATCTCTCTCAATGAATTACCTTTCGCAAGGCCAGTAAGGTGAAATGCGCTAGGCAGAGCCGACGGTGTTCCTTTCTTTCCCACTACTACGATAGTTGGCGAGGAAATCGCCCGCAAAATCTGCAAACGTACCGTCGAAGATCGCGGCACGCATTTCACGCATTAGAGAGATTAGCACAGTCAGGTTGTGAAGGCTGAGTAATTGAAACGCGAGAATTTCTTCAGCTTTCAAAAGATGGCGAATATATGCCCGTGAAAATGTCTGGCAAGTGTAACAACTACAGGTTGTATCAATCGGCTCGCCATCGGTTGCATAGGCAAGATTGCCCATATTCAGGCGTCCGCGTCGGGTCATCGCTGCACCATGCCGCGCCAGACGGGTCGGCAGGACACAATCGAAAATATCGATTCCGCGCAGAACACCGTTTACGAGGTCTTCCGGGCTGCCGACGCCCATCAGATAACGCGGTTTATTCTCCGGCAGAATCGGTGTCGTCACTTCAAGCGCCGCGTTCATTTCCGCTTTGCTTTCGCCCACCGCCAGACCACCAACAGCATAACCAGGCAGATTCAGCCCGGTCAGAAATTCCGCAGAATGTGCGCGTAAATCGGCAAAAATCCCGCCTTGTACGATCCCGAATAGTGCCTGACGGTTTGTATCACCGCTGCGGGTATGCTCTTCGGCACAGCGCAGTACCCAATCGTGGGTGCGTTTAACAGCGCGTTCGACAGTCGTGCGATCCAGCGGCGGCGGGCATTCATCGAACGCCATGATAATATCCGCACCGAGATTGTGCTGAATCTGAATGGATTTTTCCGGCGTAAACCGATGCGTTGAACCATCCAGATGGCTGCGGAAGGTTACGCCTTCATCATCGATCTGACGCAAATCACCGAGGCTAAAGACCTGAAAGCCGCCGGAATCGGTCAGCATCGGCCCATGCCATTTCATGAAGTTATGCAGGCCACCCATCTGCGCTACCAATCCATCGCCGGGGCGCAAATATAAATGATAGGTGTTGGAAAGGACAAGGCTCGCGCCGATCTCTTGCAATTCGCGCGGTTGCACCGCCTTTACGCTGGCCTGCGTCCCAACCGGAGCAAAGACAGGCGTCTGCAACACGCCATGCGGGGTAGGAAATTCCCCGGCACGCGCCATTCCATTTTTTGCCTGTACTTTGAATTCAAACATCTTCCCTGCCTACCGTAATGATCGAGCGAAAATTATAACATGGTTTGTAGGCATTAGATACGCTCATTGTACGGATCGACTCACCGAACCGTTAACCGTCCGAGTTCTATAAAATCGGCTTCTCCGATTTTCAGACGATCTGTCGGGTTGTCCAGATCATATAAGCCGACAATCAGTCGATATTCACCAGACGAAAGCGTAGGATTAATCAATAAACCATGTTGATCAACAATTTGTACCCCGGCTTTCCATGTGGTTGTGATCGCCACGCCGCCACCTGGTTCGCTATCCCGTTGCGCCGCAATTTTTCCGTTTGAATCGAGCAGGTGTAGAAACACTTTGTAGCGTTTAAAGATCGGGTGTTCAGTGCGCCAGAAAAGCGTGATTGCCAACACATCGCCGCGCACTGGCTCAACGGGTGTGAGCGCTGCCCCATCCAACGTTATTATCCCGCCAAATGTCTTGTTGATCGGGATTGTGGGCGCATTTGGTGGAACGCCCGGCACAGAATATATAACGAATCGAACATCGCCATAATATCGGGATTGCACCGGAAATGCGGCGCTATTCAGCGTGCCTTCGACAACGTGATTGGGATCACGTTCGGCTTCTCCCCAATACAAAACGAAAATTCGATGATGTCTGGAAATCACATTGAGAACCTGTTTACGTGTCGCGTCGTCATCACCGCCTAGCCCAGCAGGTAGTTCGTAAACGGGTGCGCTACCTTTATAGTAGTAACTAAAGACTTCATTTTGATTTGGCGCATCGAGGATGATTGCATCGTCAGTACGCGGGGCATTCATGATCGTTTGGGCAATTCCCCGGTAATCATCCCGCGCAAAGGTTGCATTGTGATACAGGTTATCCAGCGTGTCCCCGGCTATCGAGAGCATATTCAATACTGCAATGATGGCGATCAGACGCGGAATGGCCTCAACGCCTGCCAGCAAATTCGGCACGGTCATTCGCCACAGTATTTTCAAATCGCCCTTAACTTGCGTAGCAATAGTGAAAATGCGCGGAATACCTTCGAGCAAGAAGCCAAAATTGGCTGTCCCCAATTCCCATAAATTCCATGCGCCGCGCCCGATAAGCAACGCAACCGCAATCTGTAGCGGCAGCAAAAATTTCAGATTTGCTTCACGGAACAAATTCATTGCAAAGAATGGTGTAACGGTAACGATTATCCAGAGGAACGGAAACAAAATCCGCCACCAGCGTGGTTGACGCTTCCGCGCCCAATCGGGCAACAGCGCGGCGAGGATAAGCACAACAGGCCAGGCTATCGCCCAGAAGTCCAGAGGCGGCGTACTTTCACCATAGACCAACCAACGCGCGATAATCGCAAGCCCGGCAAACGGCTCGATGGGTTGCCCGGTACGCGGCCATTGTGTTACCTGTCGTAGCGCTGTCGGTAGCAGCGGCAAAAACAGGACAATGGTCAGCAAATTCAACAGGACATAATCGCGGAAAACGTGCAATTTCATACGCCGCGCAAAAATCAGCGCAATAAATAAGATTCCCTGCACAATCATCACAATGGGAAAAGCATATTGTGTATAAAGTCCCAACGCATTGAACAACGTGAGTAGAGCCGCATCACGAAGGTTCGGACGCGCCGACCAGCCTGTAAATGCCCACATTGCGCCAGCCGCGCACAACGTCAGCATGGAATACATCCGTGCTTCCTGTGCATAGTAAATCTGAAAGCCGTTGATTGCCACGAAAAGCGCCGCCAGCAATCCGACGCCCGGAGCATATAACCGCTTGCCTAGTCCATACACAAATGCCGCCGCCAGCACGCTCAAAAATGCGGAGAGCGCACGCAGAGAAAATTCGCTTTCGCCTGCCACCGTGATCCAAACCTTGAGGAGCAGATAATAGCCGGATGGGTGAATATCACGCGCAGCAGCCTCAATCAGTGCTGGAAATGTTCGTTCGGCAAGGCGCAGGCTGTTCCCTTCGTCGTTCCAGAGTGATTGATGTTCAATTAGATGAAAGCGCAAAATCGCCGCCAGTAAAACGATCAACAAGGGCAACCAGCGACGATAGACACCCAAACGTGGATCGCGCAGCAATCGGAGCAATTCGGTCATAACATCTCATTTTGATGGTTCAACAAGGGCGGAATTATAACAGGGTTTATCGACGCTGAATTTTCTTCGATCCCGGTCATAAAAATTTGAAAAAATTTGCAGCAGAAAATTTGTTTTGATATATAATAATGTTCTATATGGTTTGTGGTTCACCTTGTACCGTGTCGGCTAGCCAGCAGTTCTGCGATGCTACGTCGCGGTGGAACGCTTACGCGCATTCGTCTTCGTCGGTACTATAGCTCGAACAAGCATAGTACCGCTCCGATTGGAGTTTGTAACGCGCGGTACAGGGTGAACCACAGGCCATATTTTTTTGAACTCCACAGGGAAAAAGCGATGTCAGACATATTGCGGGAATGGCGTCTCAACTGGAAACCCAAAGAAATCAAATGGCGCGCGGGGTGGCGTGCTTCTTCCAGCGATGCCTGGCAGGAACGTCAGCGCCTGATTGCGGAACGTCGTGCCAGAGATCGCCAGCATTTCGGCGTGCTTCTGCCCGGTGCGACGAAAGAGCGCCGTCGCCGCGATCCCAATATGGCGAAATTGCAAACCCTGGGTATCCCGACGCTGGCATCGGAGCGTGAAGTTGCCGATTGGCTGGGCATTTCGCCGGGACATTTGCGCTGGTTCACCCATGATAAAACTGTCGATTCCGTCTGGCACTACGCTCGCCACACCATCCCGAAGCGGCGCGGTGGTCAGCGCATTATCCTTGCCCCAAAAACCAGATTGAAAGCGATACAGCGCAAAATCCTGGCAGAAATTTTAGAAAAAATACCCGTTCACACTGCCGCGCATGGCTTTATCCCCGAACGCAATGTGATCAGCAATGCTGCGCCGCATGTCGGAAAACATTTTGTTTTAAATATGGATTTGAAAGATTTTTTCCCGTCGATTGGTTATGAGCGTGTACGCGGTCTGTTTTATCGGCTTGGTTATAGCTTTACCGTAGCTTCTATCTTCGCGCTGCTGTGTACAGAACGCGACAGGTTCGGCATTCAACGCAATGGCAAGACTGTTTTTGCCAGCATCGGAGAGCGTACCCTCGTGCAAGGCGCGCCGACCAGCCCGGCAATTTGCAACCTGATCGCGCGCCGTTTGGATAAACGCCTGAATGGACTCGCCACTAAACTCGGATTGACCTACACCCGCTACGCAGACGATTTAACTTTTTCTGGCGATGACCTCGGCGCAATTCTGAGCGCGCGGCATATCGCGCCGCGCATCATCGCGGATGAAAATTTCACTGTCCATCCAGAGAAGACACATTTGTATCGTCAGTCCAATCGACAGATTGTGACCGGATTGGTTGTCAACGAGAAAATCAACACACCGCGCGAACTCCGGCGCATAATACGGGCGACGCTGCATAACGCCACGAAAACCGGACTGAATGCCCAGAATCGAACCAATCTGCCCGATTTTCGAGCCTATCTTCACGGTCTGATTGGGTACATTGCGGAAACCGACGCCGATCTCGCCCGCAAGTTTTTGGCGCAGCTTAAAGCGCTACGCGATTAATCCGGGATAACGACCTTATCCAAACCGGGTTCGGCTGCTGGATATTTGGGATCAAGTCTTTCCAGCGCATCGACAATCGTGCGCGTTACCACATAATTCCGATACCATTTCTTGTTTGCCGGGACGATGTGCCAGGGCGCGTAGTCGGTATTGCACTTTGTCAGCATATCTTCGTAGGCTTTAATATACTCGTCCCAGTGTTCGCGTTCCTTGACATCTCCAATGGCAAACTTCCACACTTTTTCGGGATTGTTCAGCCGATTCTCGAAGCGCTGCTTTTGTTCTTCTTTGGAGATATACAGGAAGAATTTGAGGATGGTCGTACCACTCTCTGTCAGGAGTTCTTCGAAGCGGTTGATGTGATCGTAACGCTCTTTCCAGACTTCTTTGGGAACCAGATCATGTACGCGCACGACCAGCACATCTTCATAGTGAGAACGGTTGAATACCCCAATCGTACCTTTTGCAGGGGTGCGCTGATGAACACGCCATAGAAAGTCGTGTGCCAACTCGAAAGGTGTGGGCGCTTTGAAAGGTGTGATATGCACACCCTGTGGATTCAATCCGCGAAAAACATGCTTGATTGTCCCATCCTTGCCGCCGGTATCAATTGCCTGTAGAACGATTAGAACGCTGCGTTTGGATTCGGCATAGAGCCGTTCTTGCAACTTTTCCAGCTTTTCCAAATCTTTTTCAAGATCGGGCAGCGTTTCTTCCTCACTCTTGAATCCGCCTGTATAGCCGGGATCATAATCTTTCAGTTTGACTTTTTTGTCAGCGGGTGGGATCAGAGGTTGTTTTGCCACAGTTCAGCGCTCCTGTTTTCGCTCATGGTTTCGGATGACGAATACACATCCATCACTGATTTAACACTCTCTTAATAGTATCTCATTTCACAAATTTTGTAGGACGGATGCGGACAATCACACCATCGTAGGTTTTGAGTTCCTCAATCGGCACGACTTCGCCATAATAGGTATCTCTGCCCATGTATAGTTTGGTCTGGCGGTTGACTTCATCCAGAACGCCTTCGCTCGTAATCTCTTCGACAACGCCACGTATTTCCAGATAGCGCCCGCTATCATTCGGATCGAGCGCCATGATTGAGACATGCGGGTTCTGGCTAATGTTTTTGTATTTTTGGCTTTTCCTGTCAATCGTAACGAGGATATTTTGCCCATCCCAGCGCCGCCATGTCGGGGTTGAATGTGGCGCACCATTCGCCATGATGCTGATAAAAATCACGGTTATGGCTTGTTCCAGAAGATCACGACGGGATTCTAACAGATTGAAATCGCTCATTAAAAATAACTCCACTGTAAATATCACCATTCTTTGAAGATAGAAGCAGTGGAATCATTACCAGAAGCGCTTAATCCTTATTGAGTTCAATCGTCAGGATAAACGGGTTTTTAGTGTTGTTATCCAGTTTGATTCCATCCGTCGAAAGCGGAAGATAGCCGCGCGCGACAACCATCATGTTATAGGTTTCATTGCGCGGCAACAGACGTTTCAACTGAAATTGTCCGAGCGAATCGGTAATCGCCAGTTCCACAACTTCGGACATATCCCAGGTAAATTCCTTTGTGATGACTGTCCCCTTGATAACGATAACCATCACACCAGAGACACCCTGGCGGGTTTCTGCATCCAGAATGCGCCCCTGAATTTGTACGCCCGAAGCGCGCAGGAAGGTTTCTACCGGGAGTTGCCCGATTCCGATCTTGACCGACGCCTGTTGCATCAGGATACCTTCGATGTATAACTCAAGTTTGTACAAACCATCAGGCAGCGTCGTCGCAGAATCAATCCGCAGCCAGAAGTAGGATAAACCTGCCTCGGCTTGCCAGGGTTGTACGCCTTCAAACAGCGGGTTGCCATCCACCGTCAAGCGCCATGCCCAAGGTATGCCGGGTTGCAGATTCCGAAAACGAAACGTGCTGAACAATTGAGGTACGCGCGGAAAAGCCGTGTTCGCATTGATGACGCGCTCGACTTCGGCTTCCTTGCCTGTTGCAGGGTTGCGCTCCATCGCCTTCCCAACGACGGGCTTTTCGGCAGAAAATGCGGGGGCATCGAAAACGGATACCTGATTCGCATCGGACTCCCCTGCAATCGTGAAATCCGAAGTTGCCGCGAGTTGTTCATCCAGATAGAGTTCAAGCCGATAGCGCCCGGAAGATAGCTTGTCGCCAGATGAAACCTGTGCCGAGGCGATAAACTTGCCGCTACCTGTGTCTTTCCATTCCACCGATTGCGGATTCTGTGTCAGGATTGTGCCTTCGTTGTACCAAATCTGCCGCCATTTTGCGCCTTGTGGGATGTTCTTATAAACGAACTCGGCGCGGATCGTATCACGCGGTGGCAGGATTGTTCCGGTGATGACAGTAGGATTGCCTTCAACGCGCGTGACAGGCAAAACCCCAAAAAGAATATCGGAAAATTCCGGGCGTGGTTTTGCCTCGCTGCCAAGCGTAATCGAGGCGCTTTCGGCGCGCACACCATTGATCAGGATAGTGAACTGATAATTGCCATTCGGCCAGATTTGTTCCTTCGCGCCGATATACCACATCCCGGATTCGCCACCATTCCAGACCGCAGGCGAAAGGTTAAAGATGGTGTTCGGAACGCCATCCACCTGTACCCGCACCTCATAGACGGCGGTTTCGCTCATGTTTTTATAATCGAAAAACAGGTACAGCGATTTTGTACCGCTAGGAGCGCTGGTGATCACCTGCGTTGGCATCCCGCTGGAATTAACACCCGGAGCAAAAAACACGCGCGAAAGTGTTGGCGCACCTTTTGGAGCCGGGAGCGATGTAGTTATGCTCGTTCCTCCCAGCTTGAGGCCAAGCTGTGCAGCACGAATCAGGCCGCGCGCCAATTGTACCGGACGGACTGTATCCAGAAAGCCGCCAGATGGGATGCACTGATCGCTGTCGTTGACCCGTCCATCTCCGTTGGTATCCTGCACTAGGCGGCAGTTGGCGCGTTCGCCTGTATCACGCTGCAATGTCGGGATGCCGATTAGTTGCCCGCTTTTGTTATATGCGCCGCCGCCGCTCATACGCCCCGGAATAGATGCACTCGTTTTGATCCACGCCCGTCCGCCGGAACGGGATTCATCCAGAAAATTCGTGATTGTGCCGCGCCGGATACTGGTCGAACTGGTATTCTTCTCATCTATATTGGAAAAACCAATCACAGCGAGGGTTTCATCCAGCAGTAGATT
This sequence comes from uncultured Anaerolineaceae bacterium, assembly GCA_964432445.1. GTDB lineage: Bacteria > Chloroflexota > Anaerolineae > Aggregatilineales > UBA2796 > JBBRMW01. The sequence goes on along the minus strand of CAYSOC010000014.1, from coordinate 20,792 downwards.
GTCAGAGTTACCCAGTTCCACGAAGGGCAGACTGAGCGAAGTTTTGGCAATTGCGCGACCATCCAGCGCTTTTGAAATCTGCAATACTGCCAGATCAAGCCCGGTGTTATATTGCACCACATCAGCATAGTAGGTCGGGACGGGCGAATCACCGGGGCGCGCAATCACTCCGATAACCAGCACATCGGTTTTGCAGCGCTCACTGCCGCGCGCAATGTGAGCGTTTGTCAGGATCAAGCCATCGGCACTGACAATCGTCCCGCTCCCTGTGCAGGAAATAATCGGGCCATTCGGCGTTTGTGCGACTTGTGTAATTGAAACGGTGGCACGTTGGGCGTTTGCCTCATCCAGCCCGATGCTTTGCGCCTGTACTGTATTGCGTGGAAAAATTGCCGCGAACAGGGCAATGATAATGAGCAGTCGTTTCAATTCTGTAACTCCAGACGCCTCGTGAACAACTCAAGGTAGCGAACATTTTCATCATAGGTGGTAGCATCGCTGAGGAACGTGATTACATAGGCTTGCCCGCGTGAGATAGTAATAATGTCTGCGCCGCGCACGATTACCGGAAGCGATTTCAGCGATGGGTTCGCATCTATGCTGGCATAGGCGTAGGTCATACGTGTGGCAGCACGTCCGAGAAACGTTGTGGGAGTGATTTCCAGCGATTTATAGGATGAAAGTTGTGCCGCACGACGGATATTCAAAAGTTCCGTCACGTCGTTGATATTGGCATCTGGACCTGTTGGCAATAGAGAAATTTGCAATGTTGTTTTGAACGGGAGCGATGCCGGGTCTTCCACCCGCATAACGTAATCGCTGTTCAGGTCGCCGCGTGAAAGCAGCCAATTTACCGGATAGCGAAGCGTGATTCCCGCCTTGCTATCAATAAATCCAACAGATGCCCCTTCAATGTTACTCCGCAAAATAGTACCTGCCATGAGCGCGGTAAGAGTTGCGAGGATAGCCAGCCATGTGGCGGTACGCTGGCGTTCGTTGACGTTATTCATTATCGATTAAATTCCGGGCTACGTCGTTCGCGCGCATCGGTAGTGCTGATTAGAAAGTTAATGCTGATAAACAACAAAATTACAAGGAAGACCCCGACACCGAGGCTCGCAGCAATTTGGCTGCCTGTGGCTCTTTCGCTGAACGCGCCGACAATTGTGCCTGCGCGAATGGTCACAAATAACCCTTCGAGTAATGCTGCAATTGACAACCCTAGCGGTAGCCACAGCACTGAAGGCTGTCCGACACGCAAATCTGCCAGCGTGTATCCGCAGATTGTTCCAATGGCAAGCTGACTCAGAACATATCCCGTTACCCGTAGCATTGAGGCTACCAGATCAGGCGGATTGACGGAATCGGCAAGCACATAATTCAGCGAAAGTACAAGAGCATATCCCAACGAAGCCGCCATACTATAGGCGATTCCATCGTGGCGCGTGCGGATATATTCACCCCAAACGCTGAATCGCACCACCGCCAGTTTCAGGAATTCCTGAATAAACCCTGCTGTGAGTGCATAGCCGATAATACGTTGCAACCCGCTGGTTGTCGAAAGCCAGCTATCTACTGCAAAAACACGCTCCACCAATGGCACACCGACCCCGTTGGCAACAACCATACTCAGGCCAAGAACAACCAGTAACTGAGGCCGTTTGCGCTGTGCCTGTCGCTCCCCCTGAAATGAGATCAGAAACCACAATCCCAACGGCAACAACGAAAGAATAACCCCGCCAGCGGTGCGTATGCTGGCACTGCCAGGCAAAGTCACAAATCGGCTAGCCAGCAAAAGCCCACCTGTAAGCAAGAGCAAAAGGATAATTTCCAGCGATGCAGTGCGAAACACCGGACGCGATTCCGGTGCGCGCCGTTTGGCTTCCTGTGCGGCGATGAGCGTTGGGCGTGAACGGTTCAATAGTCATTCTCCGGCAGATTATCATACCAGTCTGCGTCTATATTATACGTTATACTCGGATGGCTCATTTAACCGCATGTGGAGTATCGATGCGTAGAAGAAGTATTTTCACGCTGCTTGGATGCAGCGTTTTGATCCTGATAGCTTGTGGTTTGGTTGCGACATTCGGATTAGCGATCAGTCGTAGCCGCGCCAGTGAAGAACCGCCAGCGAAGCATCGTATCATCTATGGACTAACCCTTCAACCCAGCGGCTTTGACCCGCATATCAACGCTAGTTCCGAACTGGGGATCGTCTTGCGTTCGGTTTATGATACGCTTGTCTATCGTGATCCAAAAGAGAAGAAATTCGTCCCCGGCCTTGCGCTGCAAACAACAATTTCGCAAGACGGCAAGGAGTACACATTCAAACTCCGGCAAGACGTAAAGTTTCATGATGGCACACCTTTCAATGCCCAGGCCGTCGCCCGCACACTGGATCGCGTCACCAGCCCGGATACCAAATCACAAAAGGCGATCTTCCTGCTCGGTACATATGACCATTATGAAATCGTGGATCAATTCACGATCAAACTCATATTGAAAGAACCTTTTGCTCCGTTGCTTGATGGGCTTTCGCAGGTTTATTTGGGAATTGCCAGCCCGACAGCGCTCCAGACCTGGGAAAGTGCTGTTTATCAGTTTCATCAGGTTGGAACAGGACCATTCAAATTTGTCGAATACATCCCTGGTGATCGGCTCGTCCTCCGGCGTAATCCGGATTACAAATGGGGAGTGGATTTCTATAGCCCTATTACCGATACTTCGGTAGATGAAATCGTGTTCCGTTTTTTTACCGAACCCGCTACGCGCGCACCTGCCCTCGAATCGGGCGAAGCTGCGGTGATGGGGGAACTTTCTCCCACCGATGCGCGTAGTTTTGCCGGGAATGGAGATGTACGCCTTGTTCCGCAGGCTGTCCCTGGACTACCGATGCAGTGGTTTTTCAACACAGGACGCGCGCCGACAGACTCCCTTGAAGTGCGACAGGCACTGCTCTATGCTACTAATCGCGCTGCTGTGGTAGAGTCTGTGTTTCAGGAATTTTCGCCCATTGCCTACGGTCCATTAACCGCTTCAACGCCATTTTATTCTGCCGAAGTACAGAAAATGTATATTTTCGATTCCAAACGAGCGCTGGACTTGTTCAAGTCCAAAGGCTGGGAATTGAAGGATAAAGCGCTGGTACGCAACGGTCAACAGATGAAACTGGTGATGGTCGTCCCGCGTTGGGGTTTCCACCCGGAAATTGCGCAGAAGTTGCAAAGCGTCTGGAAAGAAATGGGCATCGATCTGGAACTGCGCGTTGTGCCGAATCTGGCAGGGGTTTTAGCGGAGCAGAAAAAAGGCGAATACAACCTGATTGCCTTCAACGATTCTGGTGTTGATGCAAGCGTCCTGAACCGTTTCTATCTGAGTAATTCGACATCCAACTGGACGGGCTTCAAAAACCCCGAACTGGATAGCTGGATCACGAACGCCACCCAGACCGTAGACGATACGAAACGCACAGAGTTTTATGCCAAAATCCAGAAACGGATCATGGAACAAGCCCTGATTCTGCCGATCCGGGATACGGTTAATCTCAATGGGATCAAGACTGGATTAAATGGATTAAGCTACGACGCCTATGGGTGGTTCCCGTTGCTGGCAAACCTGACGGACACAGAGCCTTAACTGTACATTCGTGCTATACTTTAGGGTATCCTGAGGGAAAAATGATGAACCAGTCAAACCATGTTGAAACCCTGCAATTGCACTTTCCGGGTCAACGGTTCGGGCAATCTTTGGTGATTCACGCCGATTGCTTTGACTGGTTACGCGCCATTCCTGAACAGAGTTTGTCCGCTATCGTGACCGATCCACCTTACGGCGTCAAGGAATATGCGTCTGAGCAAATCACCAAGCGCAATAATCGAAAAGGCGGAGTGTGGCGTATCCCGCCTTCATTCGATGGTCATGAACGTTCTCCCCTTCCCCGTTTTACCGCTCTCAATGCCAGGGAACGGAAGGAACTCCACGATTTTTTCGTGGAGTGGGGACAGTTGGTGATTCAGCGATTGCGCCCCGGCGCACATGTTTTCCTGGCGAGTAATGCCTTTCTGTCACAACTTGTGTTTAGTGCATTGACCCGCAGCGGGCTTGAATTTCGCGGAGAAATTTTGCGGCTCGTACAAACTTTACGCGGCGGGGATCGTCCGAAAAATGCGGAAAAAGAATTCCCGAATGTTTCCTCTTTGCCACGTGGTGGCTATGAACCCTGGGGACTTTTCCGAAAGCCACTTCCTGCCAACATGCGTTTGAGCGATTGTTTGCGGGAATACGGCACAGGAGGCTTACACAGATTGCCAGATGGTAGACCCTTCAGTGATGTAATTCCCAGTGAACGTACCCCGCAACAGGAACGTAAAATTGTAAATCATCCAAGCCTGAAACCGCAGTCGTTCTTGCGCCAGATTGTATATGTTGCGCTTCCACTGGGAACGGGGATTATCGCTGACCCGTTCATGGGATCAGGTTCAACAGTCGCAGCGGCAGAAGCGCTAGGATTGTCTTGTGTCGGCGTGGAACGCCACGATGAATATTATCAGATGAGTTTACGGGCTATTCCTGCCTTGAGTGGATTGCACCGATCATCCGGGCATCCTGAGCAACAACCACTATTCGTCTAATCCGGTGCTTTGTAAATCCGATTCTGCATCATTTTACGATACCCGGATTCTGCTACACTTGCGGTAATTGTACGACGACTTGTTGTCGAACGTCCTGAGAATTTCCAATCACTTTTTTGCAATTGAGCGCCTGCTACTTGCAAGAATCGAAATGGAATTGCGGCAACATCGTTTGCGCGACTGCATTCAAATACAAAAACCATCAACCAGACATCTTCGGGATTATGTCCTTGCCACCCGCGCAGATAGCGTGATGCCTTGATTTCTATTCCCTCATGAGTATATTGCACACGGTTTTCAGCAAATTTGTTTGACGGTATTAAATCAGGATGCCCGTTATGATAATGATTTTTAACAAGTGTGGTACAGTATTTTGGAAGGCTGGCAGCAACGAATTCACCGACAATGCTGCTGAAATTCGCGGGCATCAGGAGTGTTTCCAGACGTCCGATTCCTTTAATTTCCAACTGCTGGTTTATCAATGAAAGAAAGTCAATAAATTCATTCATTGCCAGGCGAATATGCTCTATGGTGCATCTGTAGGGGATAATTGCAGACGCATTAAAGCCTGCGAGGTCAGGATATTTTATAGACGTATTCATGGAAAACTGGCTGACCCCCTGTCTTGAATCTAACCATAAAAAACAGGGAGTATAGCAGTATCAATCACTCTCGCGTAGTGGCTGTCGAAACCAGCTTCTGCTTGAGTGCGTCGATGTTATCAAACATGCCATCGCCAGCGTTGACGATTGAAACGGAGAGTTGCAAGCGTATATCTGTTTCGCCCACCGTGTCGCGCGCAGGCTGAAACAGGTTCATCGAACGACGGATACGGCCTTCGATACGTTCCCGAATGGCAGGCGCATTGATTTGGGATGTGATGATAGCGAATGTCTGTGGTGAAAGGTGTCCGATCACGTCAGTCGTTGATCCCTGCTCACGGATAGCATTATTCATCATCAACGCCACACCGCGTAACACGTCATCTGCCGCGACAAAGCCATGTCGATCCCGGAAGTCGTCCAATCCAGCGATCCCGACATAAATGACAGACCATGCACTGCCGCTGGTGAGCGCCTCGCGCAGTTTTTCATCGGTCAAATCACCTTCGGGGAGGTTGGTCACGGGGTTGATGAGTGGGTGCTGTTCAGAACGACGTAATGAGTTACGAACACGCAACCGGAGTTCCTGAATATCGAACGGTTTGGTGATGTAGTCGACCACGCCGAGTTCCAGCCCGGTCAGCTTATCTACGCGATCCCGTTTTTCGGTCAGGAAGATGATCGGAACGTTCTCGGTGCGACGGTTGGAGCGCATCTGGCGACAAACTTCATAACCGTCGATGTCCGGCAGGCGTACATCCAGGACAACCAAATCGGGAATATTCTCGCGGCTGATACGTAAGGCGTCTTCGCCCCACGCTGCCCGACTGACCTCGTAACCCTGTGTATCGAAATAGGCAAACAGCATATCCGACAGATCGAGATCGTCTTCTACGATAAGGAGGTGCGGTTTATCGCCCATGCTGCCCCTGTTTTAACCCTTCTGACTGCCTTGTGATCAACCAATCGGCTCTTTATAGATGACAAATACACAGTTTGCTGCACCTGCTGCATGGCACTCGGTCTCCACAACACGGAATTCGTGTCCGCCGCTGACCCAGCGCAAGCCTTCCTGCAAGAGGCCGACTGCTGCGTGGCAAACGGGCTTATCTGAAGTGCGTCCCCAGCAAACCGGGCAGCGCTTGATGGTATAGGTATAGTGATCGTCGAATTCCGCCACTTCGCTGATCTGGTCGCTGAAGTTGGTGAAGATGGTCGCCATCGCGGGCAATCCCATTTTCAGCTTCGCGCCAAGCGGCAGCACCTTGAAGGCAAGGTCGCCGACGCCCGCGAGCGCACCGAAGTTCTTCAAGCCTTGTGAGAAGCACGCACGTCCGGCACGCAAGGCCAGACCGCGACCACCACGCGGGCCGTACATATCTTCAAGAGCAGCGTTGAGGGCGGTGAAATCTGCAAAGTCGAATTGACGTTCCAGATTATCATTGGGATAGTTATCAATATACGATTGAAGACCGGCCAGATTCAAAATGGCATTCAGGCCGTTCTTGCCCATCACATCTTCCATTGCCATAATGTAGATGCGGGCGATTTTGTTGGGGTAGTACAGGCCGCTTTTCTCTGGCGACACGCGATCCTCCCTGATTGGCTGATTTAAGCTCTTTGTTGTAACTAAAACAAACCGGCCTAGACCAGCCGGACGAGTTCTTTAGCGGCGCGACCCATCTCCAGGAAGATGAGGCCGAGACGACCCTGTTCACGGACAAGCGCGGTCAAAACGGCGTCGTTTCCGACACTCATCAGGATGACGTAACCATGCTGTCCCTTGACATATACCTGTTCCAACGCACCGCGCCCCAGTTCGCTGGCAATGCGTTCGCCCAGCGAAAGCATGGCGGCGGACATGGCCGAAACGCGATCTTCTTCAATGTTGGCAGGCATCGACGAGGCCATTGTCAAGCCGTCAACGCTTACGATTGCTGCCGCTTCGACATCCGGCGCGCTCACCTGCAAATCGCGCAAGCGCTCCACCAGTTGTTCTGTCCGTGATCTAGCCAACGCCTTGTCTCCTTCGCAGTTGCGGAAAGTGTGTGCAGTCTATCTATGATAGCACAGAACGCCGCAAGTATTAATTTTCTAACACGATAGTTGGGCGCGTCTGCCGCCTATATCGGGCTACTGTAGCACAGCGATCAAGCCTTTGTCAAGCAACGCCAACGAGGATTATATTTCAAAAAAGTTCGGATTTCACGCGATTCGTAGAAAGTTGTTACACCAAACATTTGTTTGGGGAGAAAAATGGAACAATGGGCAGATTTACGCATCTGCCCCAATGGGAAATTTGTCCTTAAAATCCGATTTGCAATCAGGGAGATACGGGTGGTTTCGGTGTCGGACGAACGTAGACTTCTGCGGTGACTGTGATCAGACCCGGCGTCAGTTTGATAGCAGTCACGTATGAGCGAGGTGTCAGAACCCGGCGAACAGCATTCCAGAATGTCGTGCGCAGACTGTATTTATGGATTGTCTCCAGCAATTTCAAGACATCCGATGAAACGGGTTGACCGTTACTGGTTGCGCTGACGATCTTCCATTCCACCAATCCGCGCACAATATAAGGTTGCCAGACGCTGACCGTATTCAGTGGCGTTTTTCCGGGTTCGGTAATCGTTGCAGTGATGCTGACCTGATCCTGTTGTACGGCAACATAAACATTGCTGATGGCGCGATTGCGCGGGTTGGTGACGCGATAGGTCGCATTGATTTGGGCTTCGGTAACAGTAATCGTCTGTTTTGTGACCGCATCAAGCGCGGCGGCACTGGCATTGAGCGACGGGACAAACGCTGCCATCAGCATGGCAAGGATAGCGGCAAACAGAGCAATGCGCATAGTTTTCTTCGACATAGTAGTTTCTCTCTTCCTTCCTGACCATAGAATAGAAGCGAGATATTGCCGATTTGTAATCTGTCTGCAATAAGTGCGCAAAACATTGTAACAGTTCGTTTACGGCATAGGGCCAGACTGTAGTGCTGCCTTCGCGGTTGCTGTTTGCACTACTGCCGTTACAACAAGCGCATTTGTTTCTATTGGCCCTGCGGTGAGAATATTGCTGTTGTACGCGAACATACAGTTGTTGCAAATGAAAAAATTGAAGATAGCAAACATAACTCCGAGGTAAGCCATCAATAGCAACAAGCCAAACATCACAAATTGAAGCCATTTCTTTCGCTGCAATTGTTCATACTCCACTCTTGATCCGATCCCGAACGAGATGCGCAGAAATCAGACACATTGGAACGCCGATGCCTGGATTGGTGTTTGCGCCGACAAAATAGAGATTATCCACCTTGCGCGAATGGTTCGGCGGGCGAAACAGCGATGATTGTCGCAGGGTATGTGCCAGCCCCAATGCCGTCCCACGCAGGCTGTTATAGCGACTGGCAAAATCTGGTACGGAGAAATCTTCACGCACCACGATTCGATCCCGAAACAATACACCTGCCGTTTTCTCTACATATTCCAGCACAAAATCACCATATTCCCGACGGGATGCTGTCGTTTCCGTCAAGCCAGATGCCACTGGGACAAGCAAAAATAAATTCTCGTGGCCTGTGGGCGCGACAGTGGAATCGCTCTTGTTGGGATTGCAGATATATAAGGAGGGTGTCTCAGGCCAGCCGGGACGATCTGCAATATCGCGGAAGTGCTTCATCCAGTCTGGCCCGAACACAATATTATGGTGGACAAATTCCGGTATTTTTCCGCGCACACCCAGGTATAAAATGAATGCCGATGGTGCAAGCGTGCGATTTTTCCAATAACGTTCACTAAATTGCCTGCTGGCAGGTTGTATCAGCGTTTCGGTATGCGCGTAATCGGCATTGGATACCACTATATCGGCGGGATAACTGCCAGATTGTGTGTGTACAGTGGTAGCATGTCCATCTTTCAATTCGATGTGGGTGACGGGTTCATTGCAGCGGTAGTCTACACCATATTTTTCACCAAGTTGTTGCAAGGCGCGCGGGATCATTGTCATGCCGCCTTCGGGATACCACACACCGAGATTGAAATCCACATGCGCCATAAGCGAATAGAGTGCGGGCGTGTTGCGCGGGATGCCGCCGAGGAACACCAGCGTATACAGAACAATCTGCTGCATCTTTTCGGTTTTGAAATAGCGCCGGACGTAGCGCTCCATCGACTCGAACACCTGCAACTGTCGGCCTTTGTCGCGGATGTCCTTCGCCAGAAAATCCCAGGGCTTGACAAAATTCCGATACAGAATCGCATTTACCGAAACATCATATTTCACTTTGGCTTCGGCCAGATAACGATCAAAAGCAGCAGCACTCCCCGGTTCGATCTTTTCAAATAGTGCTTTGTCTTGTTCCGGGTTGCCTGTAATTTCGGAATACGTGCCATCGGCATGGAAAATCCGATAGTGTGGCTGGAGTCGGATTAATTTGAGGTAGTCGGCAGTCGTTGTATCCATCGCATTAAAAAAGCGCTCATATACATCCGGCATGAGATACCAGCTTGGTCCCATATCGAATGAGAAGCCATCTTTTTGCAGCAGCCCGGCACGCCCGCCAACCTGCTCGTTTTTTTCGAGGACGATCACGCGATAGCCATCTTTCGCCAACAGTGCCGCCGCTGCCATCCCACCCACACCCGATCCGATGATTACGATCCGCTTGTCTGTCATTGCTGATCCTGTTTTTCGACTTCCTCTATTTTTAGCACATCCTGATTTGTTTCCATTATCGGACGTGCTATATTTCCTCTTGCTGCCTATGCTTGCACAGGAAAGAATTTTATGACAATCACTGCCGCCGATCTTCCCGAACTGACCAAAGATATTCAATTTGTTGATTTACAAGTCACAGACGTTACCGGACAGGTTAAGAGCGTCACCATTCCGGTGAAGGAACTGCCCGCCGCCATCGATCACGGCGTATGGTTCGACGGCTCTTCGGTAGAAGGCTTCGCGCGCGTAGCCGAAAGCGATATGTACCTTGTGCCTGATCCCTCCACGTTTGCGGTGTTGCCCTGGCTTGCGGATGTGCCGGAACAGCACACCGCGCGAATGCTCTGCCATGTATTCACACCGAACGGTCAACCGTTCGTGGGCGATCCGCGCGCGGTGTTGCGCCGCATCGTCGATGAAGCCGAAAACATGGGTTTTATCTATAACATTGGGCCAGAACTGGAATTTTTCCTGCTACGCCCGGATGATAGCGGGATCATCAGCGTTCCGCGCCCTTATGACAGTGGTGGCTACTTCGATGTTTCCACCGATCTGGACGCGAACATTCGGCGGCAGATGGTTTCGGCATTAGGACATTTCGGGATCGAAGTTGAAGCGATGCACCATGAGGTTGCAAGCGGTCAGCACGAGATTGATTTTCGCTATTCCCATGCGTTGCGTACCGCCGATAATGCGGTGACGTTCAAGGTGGTTTTGAAAACCCTTGCCAAGCAATTTGGGCTATATGCGACGTTCATGCCCAAACCGATTCGCGGGGTTGCCGGAAGCGGGATGCACGTTCATCAAAGCCTGATGTACAAGGCGAACGGCTCCAATGCGTTTGCCGATCCCGGTGATTCACACGGGTTGAGCAAAATCGCCAAACAATTCGTCGCGGGACAGCTTGCCCACGCGCGTGGGATGTGTGCCGTACTTGCGCCGCTGGTTAACTCCTACAAGCGGTTAGTACCGGGGCATGAAGCACCCGTCGCGCTCAGTTGGGGGCGTATCAACCGCTCGGCACTGATTCGCGTCCCGCGCGCCCATACGCCCGAATCGACACGACTGGAATTGCGCCTGCCCGACCCAAGCTGTAACCCCTATCTGGCATTCGCCGTGATGCTTGCCGCCGGGCTGGATGGTATTCGCCGCGATCTGCCTGTGCCAGAGGCGACAGAAGAAAATCTGTATCAACTGGATGCTTTGCGGCGTGCGGAACTGGGTGGTTTGCCGGGAACATTGGAAGAGGCGCTGATCGAATTGGAAAAGGATAGCGTAATTCATGATGCGCTGGGTCACCATGTCTACGAGCGTTTTATAAATGCCAAGCGGCAGGAATGGGAAGATTACAGACTGGATGTTTCACAGTGGGAGTTGAATAAATACCTTTCGACTTATTAAGCCTCTCCTGAGAATTATTTTCAGGAGAGGGTAGCGGAGGTATTCAGTTGCGCTGCTGATTTTCAGCTTACCGCTTTCTTCACCAGTGCGATGATCTTTGCTTCTTCGGTGGCGCTTAACTCCTTCAGCGCGTAGGCAACCGGCCACAGGGAGCCATCATCGAGGTTTGCCGAATCGTTGAATCCAAGCGTTGCGTATCTGGTACTGAATTTCTGCGCGCTCTGGAAGAAGCAAACGATTTTGCCATCCCTATTTGCATAAGAAGGCATTCCGTACCACGTTTTCGGTGAGAGGTCTGGCGCATTGGCTTTGATGATTTCATGGAGCCGCGCAGCCATCGTGCGCTCTGGTTCCGGCATTTCCGCGATCTTTGCGAGTACCTCGCTCTCACTTTCCTCCTTTTCCTTCTTTGAGCGTTCGCGGCGTGCTTCTTCCTTTAGCTCTTTGGCGCGTTCCTTCATTGCGGCGCGTTCTTCGTCCGCGAATCCTTTGGACTTTTTGTTGCTCGTAGTATTTGCTTCTGCCGCTTTTTTCATATTGCTTTCTCCAGATTACCTTCACCATTAGCAGAATTCAGAAAACGGGATTGAGCGCTAGCGTTATAGCCAACAAACTCAATATGAGTGATATTTAAATCATAAAGCTATTGTGTTGATTTGGCTTCTCGAAAATTGCGCGTTTTACAGATTTCCGGTTGCGAGGATTGTTTTGTGGATTTTTGTATACTCGTCCCATCAATAATCATATGATTTGCCCGAATGTTCACCGAATAACATTGTCAAGTGTGCTGAAACGTAGTACAACCATTGCACTATTAATTCGATCAGCGGGGTGATGGTGCGTCGCGTTGTGGTGACTGGAACGGGCGGGATAAGCTGTCTGGGGACGGATATTCCGACAATTTGGGCAGGAATCAAGGCAGGATGTTCCGGGCTTGGGCCAATTATGTCTTTTGACCCTTCTCCCTATCCAGTCCATATTGCGGGCGAGATACGCAATTGGAATCCAGATCAATTCATGGATTTCAAAGATGCGCGGCGTATGGACATTCATCAGCAATTTGCGGTTGCCGCCGCTGCCGAAGCGATGCGTCAATCCGGGCTGGAAATTACTGACGCCAACCGCGAAGAATTCAGTATTATTGTTTCTACCTCCACTGGCGGTTACCTCAGCTATGATCGCAACAAAAAAGCGATTGATGAAAGCCCGCGCCGGATTAGCCCCTTCGCTATCTTGCAGGTCATCAATAATGGCGTTGCCGCAATCCTGAGCATTAAGTATGGCGCGCAAGGCCCGACCTATTCGATTGTCTCATCCTGTGCAACGGGTGCAGACAACATTGGTCATGCGTTCCGATTGATCCGCGAAGGCTCGGCACAGGCTGCAATGGCGGGCGCATCCGATTTCGCGGTCAGCACGCAGGGTTACGCTTCGCTGGATCGAATTGGCGTCCTTTCTCATTGGCAGGGTGCGCCGGAAGCCGCGATTCGCCCGTTCAACCGTGACCGTGAAGGACTGATTTTGGCTAGCGGCGCGGGTATTTTAGTAATGGAAGAACTGGAGAGCGCCAAAGCACGCGGTGCAAACATCCTCGCAGAAATCGTTGGCTATGGAAACAGCGCCGACGCCTATCATCTGACGTCCCCGGATGAAAATGGCAAAGGTGGAGCGCTTGCCATGACGCGCGCATTGAAAGATGGTAGAATCAATGCTGACGAGATTGATTACATCAACGCACATGGTACAGCCACGCGATTGAACGATTTGATCGAAACGCGCGCAATGAAACGGGCGCTAGGCGATGCGGTGCGGAAAGTGGCGATCAGTTCTACCAAACCAATGACCGGACACGCGATGGGCGCAACCGCAGCACTGGAAGCAGCTTTTTGTATTCAGGCAATCCGCGAGGGAATTATCCCGCCAACGCTCAATCTGACTGATCCTGACCCGGAGTGCGATCTGGACTATGTTCCGCTGTATGCGCGGAAAATGCCTGTCCGGGTAGCAATGTCCAATGCGCTTGGTTTGGGCGGTCATAACGCATCATTGATATTTCGCGCTTTTGAATAACACTGTGAACAACAATCACTCCAGCGAAGACTTTCAAATCCGGCTTGGCCTGAAATTTCAGGATGATACATTGCTACGACGGGCGCTCACGCATCGTTCGTATGTCAATGAACATCCAATGGAAATCGCAGAAGACAACGAACGGCTGGAATTTCTCGGTGATGCCGTGATCGGGATGGTCGTCAGCGAATATCTCTATACCAGGTTCCCCGACATGTCCGAAGGCAAAATGACACGCCTCCGGGCGGGGTTGGTGCGGCGGGAATCGCTGGCAGAGGTCGCGCGCGGGTTTGGCCTAGGGCAATATCTGCGATTAGGCAAAGGCGAAGAAGAACATGGCGGGCGTGAACGGGATACGAACCTGTGTGGCGCATTCGAGGCCGTTAACGGCGCGTTATATCTCGATCAGGGGATAGACGCAGTACGGACGTTTGTTTTGCCGCGTTTGCAACATCGGCTGCATGAGATGCTGCGCGAGGAAACCGATAAGGACGCCAAAAGTCGCCTACAGGAATGGAGCCAGTTCAATCTGAATCTGACACCTTCCTATCGTGTTTCGGCTGTTGAAGGGCCAGAACACGCGCGGTTGTTCACCATTGAAGTGTTGATCGGTGAGTCTGTCTACGGCATGGGTAAGGGTCATAGCAAGCGTCTTGCGGAACAGGAAGCTGCACGAATCGCCCTCGAAACGTTGGATGAAGACCTGCCGGAAGAAAATCTGACAAACTAGAAAAATAGGTAGAAAGTAGAAAAATTCAATGAAACGCCTGTTAGTCACGGGTGGCAGTGGCGATCTCGGTAGTGTCCTCTGCGAGATTGCCGCCAAACTTGGTTGGGAAGTTAGCGCTACCTATCTATCGCACCCGGAACGGATTCGTGTCGGGACACCCTATTATTGTAATTTGACCGACGCTGGATCAGTCCGCAACGTTATCGAGACTTCCAAGCCAGATGTTGTCATTCACTGCGCCATCACTGAATTGAGCAATAACTATGAAACCGCCACCGGAATCGCGGCGGATTTGCTCTGGCGCTATGTTCCGGCGAATGGCAAGCTGATCGTCCTCTCCTCCGACATGGTATTCGATGGCAAATCTGCACCATATTCGGAAAACTCGCCTACCAACCCATTGACACCCTATGGACGCGCAAAGGCCAAGATGGAACGCAACGCGCCGGGCGTCATCGTCCGTACCAGCCTGATCTATGATTTCAATGATCGTAACCGTCAGGTGTCGTGGATGCTGGCGAAACTCCGCAAGGGCGAACGCATCAAGCTCTTTACCGATGAGTTCCGCAGCCCGATCTGGGCGGTTGATCTCTCCGATGCATTGCTCAATGCCGCCCATCATGACGACATTTCGGGAATCCTGAACGTCGCCGGTCCGGAACGCATGTCGCGCTATGAACTGGGGCGCGGCTTGCTGAATGCGCTCGGCTACAATGCCGATAACTATATCGAACCAACTTCGCAGGTCGGGACAGGACGCCCGCCGGATTTGACACTGAACGTCGAACGGGCACGAATGCTGCTCAATCGCTCGACCATGAGTTTCAGCGAAGCATTGGCAGCATGGCTAAAAACCTCTGAATCGCTCCGGTATCGCGGATGAAAACAATTACCTCCGAACTCATTCAGCAGGTCAAGGCGCGCGTCTCGGAACAGCGTGAGCCGATCATCCAGTTTCTGCGCGATCTGTGCGCGATCCCCAGTATGAACGGTCAGATAGGCGAAGTGGGTGAGCGTGCCGCTGCCGAAATGCGCCGCCTCGGATTCGATGAAGTCCGGTTCGATCAGATGGGCAATATTCTGGGGCGTATCGGAAACGGCGCGACAACCTTGCTCTACGACAGTCATATTGATACGGTAGGGTTGGGTGAGGAACGCGAATGGCAGTGGCCTCCTTTCGAGGGCAAAATCGAGGACGGTATCCTCTTTGCGCGTGGTGCATCGGATGAGAAAGCCAGCACGCCGGGAATGGTCTATGGGTTGGCACTGGCACGCGACCTCGGTCTGCTTGATGGCTATACGGCCTGGTATTTTGGCAATATGGAAGAATGGTGCGATGGTATCGCGCCCCATGCGCTGGTCGAAGCAGAAGGCATTCGCCCGGATTTTGTCGTGATTGGCGAACCCACCCGGATGCAGGTCTATCGCGGGCATAAAGGGCGCGTCGAAATGAAAATTACCGCAACCGGACGCAGCGCCCACGCCGCCAGCAATTTCCTCGGTGATAACGCAATCTATAAACTGCTACCTGTGATTGATAAGATCAGCAAGTTGGAGCCGGAATTGGGTGATGATCCGTTTCTCGGTCATGGTCGCATCACGGTCACGGATATGCACGTCCAGACGCCTTCGATCAACGCTGTTCCGAATGAGGCCACGATCTTCATTGATCGCCGCATGACATTCGGAGAAACGCCAGAAACCGTGCTGGAACAGGTGCGCCGCCTGATCGGAGAAACTCTTGGCGTTACGCTGGAACTCTTGCACTATGACGAACCGAGCTACACGGGTTTCGTGTTCCCGGTGGATAAGATTTTCCCATCGTGGGCGCTGCCAGAGGATCACACTTTTGTACAGGCCGGACAGGAAACGTTGCGCCTGCTATTTGGAAATGCGCCGGAAACGGGCAAATGGGATTTTTCCACGAATGGTTGCTATTGGGCAGGCAAGGCCGGGATTCCGTCCATCGGTTTCGGGCCGGGCGATGAAATCCACGCGCATACCGTGATCGATCAGGTGCGCCTGGATGATGTTGTCGCTGCAACAGAGTTTTATACGCTATTGCCGGGGTTAATCAAACACGGCTAGCGCCGATCCATTTCATTCGTTTCTGCATCGGAAGATAGCACATATACACCGCTTTCAGGATTAATGTGTGCTGTCTGTTCTTCTGGCGAATCGACGGATTTCAGGGTATCAATTTTTTCGGCAAGCGCCAGCGTGATCAGTTGATTAATCGAAAGGTCATCCCGGCGGGCAAAGGTTCTGAGTTGATCAAATAGCGCATCGTGCAACCGAATTTTGATTGTCCGCATCAATCCCCCTGCCTATTCTGGCTTATTCCATAAGACGCCACGCGCATCGTAAATAGCGAGCAATGCCGAAAGGTACGGCGCAAAGTTGGAAACCATACTGGCAGTTTTGTCATTGATGGTGATCCGGGTGAACCCGATCATCACATATGCGCTACCATCCAGAAAACGCGAACCGAGCGCAATCACCGACTTAATCCCATAGGGTTGCACAAACTGCGCCTGATCAGTGATATAGGAACTCTGCGAGACATCTTCCACGTGAAACAGGCGTGTCACCGAATCGCTGTCTTCCGCATATTTGGGGACGGTATCTTCGGAGTAGCCTTCCCATGAAAAGCCCAGATCATAAAAAATGCCCTGAAACATGGGCGACATCCCCTTATCAATCGGAATGGCGCGACGATTCACAGAGGTTTTCCGGCTGTTCCATTGCGGTTCGTCCCCGGATGATGCCATCAGCGCCAGCGCATAGGGCGTGGTTACGCTTTTCTGTAATTCCGGTGGGAGTTGTTCCCGGCGTGTTGCCCGGAAGATGCGTACAAGAGCAAACGCCCGACTGCCATCCGGTTTACAGAAAGTATCATAGGCGGCATTGGTGCAGTGTTGCGCGGCATCCTCGAAGGAGTGAAAAGCATCTTTATTCAGATATAGCAGGTTATGCCCAAAAAGGCGCAGTTGTTCGGGTGGAATTTGGGAAATATCGAGCGTGTTCATGGTGTTGCTCTGCTTGATGCTAAAAATTGCGCGTCAACTATAAGTGTATGGCAGAAAAACGAGGCTGAATTGTGATGAAGATCAGGGAAATAATGTGCCTAATGTCAAAAAATCCGGTCAGGAATCCCTGACCAGATACGCTTTAAATTTGGGGTTTTCCTGAGTGTGCCTATTCCAGCGTGCGCCGGATGTTGATTTGAATCGCGTTTCGCAGTGGTTTTTCGGCGACGAAAATCAGATAACCGCCCCCGCCCGCACCACTCAACTTCCAGCCGAGCGCATCATCCTTGTATTCATCGATCAGCGCCTGCGTGGTTTCATTCAGCATATTAGGGAACATGGCGATTTGCGCCTCGAACGCACGCCGCAGGAATGCCCCGAATCCGCGTGTATCACAGCGCAGGATCGCCGCCCAACATGCCTGCGCCGCATCGGAAAGCACCTTCGCATAGGCAACTGACAGATTGCGCTCTGCGAGCGGGTTATAGCCATCTTCACGCGGCCCAAGCGACACCAGATAAATCGATCTTTCGATGAATTGCAGCGTCGATTCATCGCCAACATGATCGATGCGCTCCGGCCAGTATTTTCCGGCGTAGTGCGCGCAATTCAGCCCCGGCATGGCGATCCCGATAGCATCCTGCGAACCGGAGACATCTTTCGTACCCGGCGGGTTATCCCAGGCAAACAGGATTTTCGCCAGTTTTTCCGGGTTGCCAACGGGGAGTTTTGGCCCCCAGAGATCAATCGCGTGGTTGCGCGTGCTGGTTGCCATACCACTGCGCTCGTTGAACGCAATCGTTGGCTCAATCGAAACAGTGATCACCGGGCCGGGATACAGTTCTGATACAAATGGCTGATCCAGCCAACCACCCGCCAAATCGATCCGATAGGGCATCTGGTTCATGGTGCGCAGCACTGTTGTGGAGCGTGGTGGCAGATCAGCGTAAGGGGTGCGCTGCAACACCAGATATTCGATCCCCAGTTCGCGGCAGAGTTTTTCCTTTGCGGGCGTGCTGCCATCGGCATTCACAATAAACAAGTCGGGTTGAACCTGCTTCAATTCCTCTACAAAGTCCAGCATCCCGCGTCCGGTGGATACAAACGCCCGATGCACACAGCCAACAGATTGCACCATATACAGGCGCTCCTGTTCGCTGTTCACAGGCTGGCGGCCTTTGAGTTCAAAGACCGTCGCGTCGGAGCCGATGGCTACATACAACTCACCATAGCTGGCTGCTTCCTGAAAACACGCGATATGTCCACTGTGCAGCATATCGTAGCAGCCGCTTACAAAGACCTTCTTTGTCAATTCCAATACCTCGTTACCTTACTATTCATCTCCAGGACAAACCCCTATCCCCAACCCTTTCTCCGCTAGCAGGGAAAGGGAGCCGACACACTTCTGAAAGTCCCTCCTCGTTTGCGGGGAGGGATTTAGGGCGGGGTTATGAAACGTTCAGATTTTATCAGAGAGAACTCGCACGGCATCCACCCATAGCTGTTCGTCAGTCGTCAGATCGAATGGGAAATAGTAGCCGATGCGATCCAGTAATCCGTCATAACGTTCGCGCACTTTTGCCGCCAGTTGGTCATGGGGCGCGATCACAGCAAACTCCTCCAGCATTTCGTCGCTGATCAAGTCGGCCATTTCCATCCAGCGCCCTTCGCGGCTCATGACATTAAGCCGTTTACCGAGTTCTTCCCAGCCGTGTGTTTCCAGTACAATGTCATAGCTCGGTGTGCTGGCATAGAACGCGATTTGTGCCTTTACACTGTTCTTGTTGATCTCGATTTCCTTCTGGTTCGCACCCGTCACGACGAAAATAGCACAGGTCAGTTCCACATCGGAACGGCTGCGTCCAGCCTCTTTTGCGCCCTGTTCGACATTGGGTATAGCAATCTCGCGCAGATATTTCGCCGTGTGGAAAGGGTGAACATGCAACCCCTGACAGAGTTCGCCAGCCAGCTTGCACAGATATGGATTCACTCCAGCGATGAAAACCGGGATATTGGAATGTTTCATCGGCGCAGGTGCAAAGAACGGCGTCATCAGCGAGAACTTGTAGAACTCACCTTCATATTTCAGAGGCTTGTTGTTCTGCCAGCAATCCCAGATGGCGCGCATAGAGAGGATGTAATCGCGCAGGCGCGGGCCGGGGCTATCCCAGACACTGCTGAAACGTCGGACGATGTGTGCCTTGACCTGTGTCCCAAGCCCCAGAATGAACCGCCCATCCGATTGTTCGGCTAAATCCCAGGCAAGTTGGGCAGTGACCATCGGGCTGCGCGCAAAGGCTATCGCAATCGCAGTACCGATTTGGGTGCGTTTGCTATGTGCGGCGGCATGAGTCAGCGGCAGGAATGGATTGTGAGAGGTTTCTGTCGTCCACAGCCCATCGACTCCAAGCGCATCAATTTTTTCGGCCAGCGCTGGAATATCGCGCAGGCCGGAAAGCAAGGTTACATCGAATTTCATAGTGAATATTTTCCTCTGAAATAAAGCGTTTTTACCGATTTGTGGGAAAACTGTCGGAAAAACGTCGAAATAAGAATTGACCTCTAGCGACCAGGAGTATAGAGAACGGAATGCCGTTGTGTCGCTTCCACTTTATAGCCGACAGAAAGCAGCGATTGGTGCATGGTATTGGTCGCTTCCTTGCCAACGATTTTGGGATGTTGCTCAAGCAGCAGGTATGGCACGCGCTCCCGCAGGATTTCCAGATCGTGCTTCACCATGTCCAATTCCGCACCTTCTATGTCACAAACAAGGCTGAAACGCTCAAAGCCGGACGCCTCTACAAGCTGCGAAAGGGTTTTGGCGGGAACAGTGACAGGTCGTCCAGTATTTTGATGCAGGCTGCTGGCAACCAGTTTATCGGCAAGGTAAAACGTAATCTCGCTTGCGTTGTAGGCTAGCGCCACATTCTCAATCTGAAAGCGGGCATTATTCAGCGTGCGATTGCGTTCCAGAATCGGGATTAACTCCGGGTTGGCTTCCACGACAATATGTTGGGTTGGATCGGCAAGCCGCCGATTTACGATGCAAGCCAGCACGCCGATACTCGCGCCCAATTCAATTACCGGATACTGCGTCGGCAAGGCTTGCAGGAGCAGTCGTTCGGGGCGCTCATAGGTTCGTTTGAGGAGGGGCGCTTTGTCTTTGGTTGGGATGAGTGGATCGCTGACATCGACCAGCGCACCATCAATCCTCACTTTATTGCCTAATAGCTCCACCAAGCACCCTTCCCAATGGTGATCAGTATTCCAATAACGGCGAAAGGGACGAGCGAGGCGGTTCAAAACACGCTGCATAAACATTCTCTTTGTGGTGGTAACACGCCGATTATAGCATGGGTCTTCTGGCCTGATTGGTTAGAATAGGCTATTACTGTTTGTCCATGCGTTTGAAAGGAAAACCAGTGCAGTTGCGTGATATTTATTTCCTGAAACCCTTTCTTCGGGCAATCTGTCAAATTGGGCTTTTATTCTCTATACTATTTGGGCTTTTAAACAACTCTATTCGTGAAGCGGTGGCGTCCATAGAAGAAACTGGATTTAACTCTGAACTGGTTCAAACAAAACGTGGCAGGCAGTGACGCAAATTGAGTAGGGCGAAA